>SHZU01000003.1 GCA_009692115.1 Gemmatimonadota bacterium
TGGCGACGGTCACCACCGTCGGGTACGGTGATCGCTTCCCGGTGACTAGCGAAGGCCGATTGGTCGGCGGGCTGCTCATGTTCAGTGGCGTTGGGTTGTTCAGCACGCTGGCCGGCCTCGTCGCGAGCTGGTTGGTGACCCCACCCCAGCCACCCGGAGACGGTACCCCAGAGAACCGGGCGTCGACGTGACAGTCGGAGTTTGTGGGTGATCAGAGGTGGTCGCCGCGTGACTGACGCCAGGATGGCGCCACGACCTGAAAAAACGTTAGGCGGTTACTGTGCCCGTACTGTGCCCGTCCGTGCTTGATTTGGGCACCGCCGGGGCTTGTGGAAAACCTCCCACTACCAGCCATCATGAGCGCGTAACCCCTTACTGGTGTTAGCGTAAGCTCGACACCCAGGCAGTCGGTGTTTGTCGGTGTTCGACGGGTGAATCGGACTTAAAATCCCTCGGGGGCAACCCCATCCGGGTTCGAGTCCCGGCCCGAGCATTCGAGTTACGCGTTTTGTCCACATGGGATTTTGGGTTACTGTGCCCGTACTGGTGGGTCGGCCGAACGGTCGGTGCGGTCTCATGGTTCGGCGTCAACATTGGGGAGCCGTTCAAGGCGCTGGTGTACGGGGCGCTCCGTTAGGCGGTCTCGGGGACGATCGATGAGTGACACCTGACCAGCAGCCGGAGCGAGACCATGCCCTTCACCCCATGGGGAGCGGGAGGCAGCGACCCTCGTCGCCTGGCACCAGCGGACTGGACGTCAGGGCTCAGGAGAACCCCCGGGAAAGCCGGCGCCGGAAGTGTCATCGCAGGATTCGCGCTGCTCACGGTAGTTGGTCACGGGCCCGGTCGGTGGCGTGGGCTGGAGGACGTCGCGTTTGCGACCCTCGAGTGGGTCAGTTGGTTCAACACGGCCCGCCTGCTGGAGCCGCTGGGGTATCTTCCGCCCGCGGAGTTTGAAGCGCAGTTTCACCGCACCCGCGAGGCGAACGCCCTGGCGGGGGCACTCACATACGAGCTCTCCGGGAAACCCGGGGCGATTCACTCGAGCCAGGCACGGGGTTCCGCTGCCCGTTGCCGGGCTGGGACACGCGCGAAACCCATGTCGTGGTTCGCTCCGGCAGACATGATCTCGGCCGGTGGCTCCGCGAAGACTGCAACATCCGGGTTCATTGTGCGCAATACGTCGGTGGCAGGCCGCCTGTCAGGATCGCCCATGTCTGGCTGATCGCCAACACGATTTTCCACCAGGGTGCCGGCGATGCCCGCCTCGGCGAGATCATTCTCGGCGCCCGCGGCAAGGGCAGGCGGACGCGGGTCCTCTAGGAACCGCCGCGCGTCCGCTGCTCTCAGTCGCTCAGTCGCTCAGGCCTTGGCTGGCGGCATGAGACGAGCCACGATGAGCTTGCTGATCACCATGATCGCGGCACCCGCCGTGACCGCGCCCATGTTGTTGTAGACTGCGGCGAGCGAGGTTCCCGCCGCCGGAATCGCCTCAAGATTCTTCGCAAACATGTTGAGGGCGATCGCTCCGGCGTAAATCCGCACGGAATCCTCCCGCGCCGCATCCCACCCGACGACGAGTCCGACTACCAACAGAATGGCGGCCAACTGCGGGATCGTCACGAAGGCTCCGGCTACACTCGCCAGTACACCGACCCAAACAGCAATCTTTCCTGGGGTCATCTCTTCTCCGACGTTGGGGTTTGCGTGAGCGCTTGTCGCGCTGTAGTGTGTAAAATGTACGGCGTGAACCGGGGCTTGTCAAACGGGGACGGGTGCGACGGCCTCAAAGGCTGCCGCGCTGAGTGTTTGAATCGCCCCGGGATTGCCGGAGACTCCATTCCATGAGAGGTGGGAGTCATGCCACGATCCTCACGGTATCCGCCGGAGGTGCAGGAGCGGGCGGTGCGGTTGGTGCGAGAACAAGCCGGTGCCCATGGGTCGCAGTGGGCGGCGATCAGCTCGATCGCGGGGAAGTTGGGATGTACCGCGGAAACATTGCGTCGGTGGGTTCGGCAGGCTGAGCGTGATGCCGGCCAGCGCTCGGGCCTGACGACCGACGAGCGCACTCGCGTGACGGCGTTGGAGCGCGAAAACCGCGAACTGCGCCGGACGAATGAGATCCTCCGCAAGGCGTCGGCCTATTTTGCCCAGGCGGAGCTCGACCGCCGCGGGACGTGAAGGTGGCGTTCATCGACGCCCACCGCACGACGTACGGAGTCGAGCCGATCTGTGCGGACGGCGACCGATATTTTCGGGCCAGCGACTCCGGAAGGAGCGTCGCCACCAGGGCATCGAGGCCGCTCAGGTCGGCCACCGGGACCTTGAACCGGATCGAAATCGTTTCGAGGATCTGGCGGTTGACGGCGTAGCCCCGGGGCACAACGCCGAGCCCAATGCACTCGCGCTCAACCGACCTTAGTTCGGTAGCCTGGGCCGGGGTGAGCACGCCGGCCGACACCAGCGGCTCGATCAGCCAGAGATCCTGGGGACCCTGGCCGGCCGAGGGAGGCGGGGCCGGCATTTCAGCGGTGATGGATCCGGTCCCCGGGTGGCTCACGAGGTCTTGGCTCGCATAGTTGGTTATTCTTAAGTACTTGATGCAGAACGGTCTAGCTAGCGGCAGCCGAAGCCGACCCCGGAGCCTGATGACCCGCTCGACCTTGATTATCGTCCCGGGAGACAAAAGCATTACCCACCGCGCCCTCCTGCTGGCCGCCATGGCCCGGGGCCCGAGCGTGATCGAGGGGGCGCTGGCCTCGCAGGATGCCCGCTCGACCGCGCGGGTCCTTCGCCAACTGGGGGCCGGCGTCGGCTCGATGGTGGCCGGCCGCCCGCTCACGGTCGTCGGTCGCGGTCGTCTCCGAACTGCCGCCGGCCCGCTCCACTGTGGCAACTCCGGGACTACCGCGCGGCTCTTACTTGGACTGCTCTCGGCTCACCGGTTTTCGACCGCGCTGACCGGCGACCGCTCGCTCCGCCGTCGCCCGATGCGACGGGTCACCGAGCCGCTGTCGCTGATGGGGGCCCGGTTCACGCCGCCTAACGCTGACCGGCTGCCCCTCGAGGTTCGCGGCGGTACCCTCGGCCCCCTCGACTGGGAGTTGCCGGTGTCGAGCGCCCAGCTGAAGAGCGCCTTGCTCTTCGCCGGCGTCGCCGGCAACGTCCGGGTGGCGGTCCGAGAACCGGCCGGGCTCTCCCGGGACCATACCGAACGAATGCTCGAGGGCCTCGGCTTTCCGATCGGAACCGAAGGAGGCTGGATCGTGCTGCGCGGCGGTGGTCCGGTGCCTCCCTTCGAAATGACGGTCCCCGGCGATCCGAGCTCGGCGGCCTTCCTGATCGGCGCCGGCCTGATTGGCAAGCGGGCGGTGACGGTGGGTCGCGTCGGCCTCAACCCGACCCGGCTGGGGTACCTCGAGGTGCTCCGTCGGATGGGCGCCCGGGTCACCGTGTCGGTCGAAGGCCAAACCCTCGGCGAGCCGTTCGGCACCATTCACGCCGAGCCCGGCGAGCTCCGCGGAACGGTGGTCGGGGCCGAGGAGATTCCCCGGTTGATCGATGAAGTGCCGTTGCTGGCGGCCCTGGCCGCCCGGGCGGAAGGGGCGACCCGATTCGACCAAGTCGGCGAACTCCGGGTCAAGGAGAGTGACCGTTTGGCGCAGATTGCCGGCAATCTCACGACCCTCGGGTACCGTGCCACCGGGGTAGGGAACACCCTGACCGTTCACGGCAGCGACCACCCACCCCGCGGGCGGGTCACCACCGACGGCGACCACCGGATCGCGATGGCCTTCGCGGTGCTCGGCACGGTGCCGGGTGCCCGGGTCGTCCTCGACGACCGCGACTGCGTCGCGGTGAGCTTCCCCGGCTTTTTCACCACGTTGGACCGGGCCAGAGGACGCCGATGAGCCGCGTCATCGCGATCGACGGGCCGGCCGCCTCCGGAAAGTCCTCGACGGCGGCCGCGGTGGCCAAGGCCCTAGGCGCGCTCCACCTCGACTCCGGCGCCCTCTATCGGGGGCTGACTCGGGTGGCGCTCGATGAGGGAACGACTGATCCGGACGGCGTGCTCGAAGCGGCCGCCCGGCGCCAGTTGGTGCTCCGCCTCGACGGCGCCGAAATCGCCCCCTACCTCGACGGGGCGCCTGCGGAGCCGCTGATTCGCTCGCCTGAGGTAACGGCCGGAGTGTCCGAGATCGCGGCCATTGGCCCCTGCCGCGACTGGGTCAACGCCAGGCTTCGGGCCGCCGGGGGCGGTGACCGAGTCTTGGTCCTCGATGGCCGGGACATCGGCACTGCGGTCTTCCCGGACGCCCGGCTCAAGGTGTTCCTGACCGCTTCTCCCGAATCCCGGGCCCGACGCCGGCTGGCCCAACGGGGTGAACTGTTCGACGCCCAGAGCGTAGCTCGCGAAACGGCCTCTTTGGCTGCCCGGGACGCCACCGATTCGAGTCGCCCGATCGCTCCGCTCCGCCAGGCCGACGATGCCGTCGAAGTCGACACCACCCACCTGACCTTTCGTGCCCAGGTCGACCTGATCGTCGGCCTTGCCGCTAAGGTCTTGTCCTAGATCGACTTCCGCTCTATAATACCCGGCTATTCCCGACGCGCTCCGAGTGGCGTTCGGGGCAACCACCACCCTTATCCGGGCCCAGGCGTTTGTCTGGCGGGCCCCGCGAGTCTCCTCCTATGTCCAAGCGCACCAAAGGCGCGTCGCAGTTTGCCACCGCCACCGGGCTTCGGGTCCGGACCGACCTGTACGACGAGACCTATTCCGACTCCGACTACGAAACCATGCTCTCGATGTACGAGGGCACGATGGCGCAGATCGTCGAGGGCGAGATCGTCAAGTCGAAGGTTCTCCGGATCACCGACAACGCGGTCATCCTCGACGTCGGCTTCAAGTCCGAGGGGTCGGTACCCCTCGATGAATTCAAAGAACCGCCGCAAGTCGGCGAAGAAGTCGAGGTCTTCCTCGAGCATCTCGAGGACCAAGAAGGCGCCGTCGTGTTGTCGAAGAAGAAGGCCGACTTCATGCGGGTCTGGGAAAAGATCCGAGTGGCCCACGAGAGCGACCAGCCGGTGCAGGGAACCTTGATGAAGAAGATCAAGGGCGGCGTGGTGGTCAACGTGATGGGTGTCGACGCCTTCTTGCCGGGATCGCAGATCGCCCTTCGCCGGGTGCCGAACATTGACGAACTCCTCGGCCAGGACTTCGAGTTCAAGATCATCAAGCTCAACAAGCGGCGGCGGAACATCGTCGTGTCGCGCCGGGTCATCCTCGAGAACGAGCGGGCCAGCAAGCGCGAGCACCTGATGAAGGAGCTCCAGCCCCAGCAGGTCCGGAAAGGCATCGTCAAGAACATCACCGACTTCGGCGCGTTCATCGATCTCGGCGGAGTCGACGGCCTTCTCCACATCACCGATATGTCCTACGGGCGGGTGTCGCATCCAACCGAGTTGGTCCACATCGGCGCCGAAATCGACGTCAAGATTCTCGACATTGATTGGCAGCGCGAGCGGATTTCGCTCGGTATGAAGCAGCTCCAGCCGTATCCGTGGAAGGACATTGCCGAGAAATATCCGGTCGGCACCCGGGTCCAGGGCAAGGTCGTGTCGATCACCAATTATGGTGCGTTCATCGAACTCGAGGCGGGCATCGAGGGCTTGGTCCACATCTCGGAAATGAGCTGGACCCGGAACGTCCGCCACCCGTCAAAGATCGTGTCGATCGGCGAGACGATCGAGGCCGTGGTGCTCAAGGTCGACGAGACCGAGGAGAAGATCTCGCTCGGGATGAAGCAGACCGAACAGGATCCGTGGATGATTCTGCCGCAGCGGTATCCGGTCGGCACCCGGCTCGCCGGCAAGGTTCGCAACTTGACCAGCTTCGGGGCCTTTGTCGAAATCGAAGTCGGGATCGACGGCCTGATCCACATCTCCGATATGTCCTGGACCAAACGGGTCCAGCACCCGTCGGAAGTGGTCAAGAAGGGCGATGCCGTCGACGTCGTGGTGCTCAATATCGATGCCGAGAACAAGCGGATTTCTCTTGGACTCAAGCAGGCCGAGGAAGATCCGTGGCTCAAGATCAGTGAGAACCTGCCGGTCGGCACCATGATTCGGGGCCGGATCGTCCGGATGATGGACAAGGGCGTGGTCGTCGATTTGGGGAACGACCTCGAGGGCTTCGCCCCGATGTCGCAGCTCCTGTTCCCCGACGTCCAGAACCCGGCCGATGTGGTCAAGGAAAATCAGGTCGCCGACGTCGAGGTTCTCGAAGTCGACCCGATCCATCATCGGATCGTCGTGGCCGTCAAGGAGTACACCGACGACGAAACCGGCGCGCCGCCGAAGCAGGCGCCGTTGCCGCCCATCACCGATTCTGAGATGTAGGGCCCGGCACTCGGCACTTGGCACTCGGCGGGCGGCGTGCAGGTGGGCGCCGCCCGTTGGGCGTTCGGGGGCCTTTCCTTTCCACGATGCGTTGGGGCGCTTTACTTTCTTGCTATGACTAAGTCTCGGCAGTTGCTCGAGGATCTGCACCGCCGCCAGTCGGCCGCGGAAATGGGCGGCGGAGCTGCCCGGATTGCCCAGCAGCACAAGAAGGGCAAGCTCACCGCGCGGGAGCGGCTCGATCTTTTGCTCGACGAGGGGAGTTTCGTCGAGCTCGACCGCTTCGTTACCCACCGGGCCACCGACTTCGGCTTGGCCGATCAGGTGGTCCCCGGCGACGGGGTGGTCACCGGGCACGGCCGGATCGACGGCCGGCTCGTCTATGTGTTTTCCCAAGACTTCACGGTGTTCGGCGGCTCGCTGTCCGAGACCCACGCCGAGAAGATCTGCAAAGTCATGGATCTCGCGGTTCGAAACGGCGCGCCGGTCATCGGCCTCAACGATTCCGGGGGAGCCCGGATTCAGGAGGGCGTCGCGTCGTTGGGCGGGTACGCCGACATCTTCCTGCGGAACACCCTGGCGTCGGGCGTGGTGCCGCAAATTTCCGCCATTCTCGGGCCCTGTGCCGGTGGGGCGGTCTACAGCCCCGCCATCACCGACTTCATCTTCATGGTGCGGGGCGTGAGTTACATGTTCGTCACCGGCCCGAACGTGGTGAAGACGGTTACCCACGAGGAAGTGACGTTCGAAGACTTGGGTGGCGCCGACATCCACGGTGAAGTGTCGGGCATTGCCCACCGGGTGGCGTTGTCGGAACCGGAGTGCTTGGCCTCGATTCGCGAACTGGTCGGTTTCCTGCCATCCAACAACCTCGACGACCCGCCCAACCGGCCCACCGACGATCCCGACGACCGGCGAGAGCAATCGTTGCTCGACGTCATTCCGGAATCGCCGGCCAGTCCCTACGACATGCATGAGGTCATCCGGGCTATCGTCGACCACGGGCAGTTCTTTGAGATCGCTGGGGGATTTGCCGGCAATATTCTGGTGGGCTTTGCCCGGCTGGGTGGTCGGTCGGTTGGGATCATCGCGAACCAACCGGCAGTGCTGGCCGGTGTCCTCGATATCAACAGCTCCACCAAAGCGGCTCGCTTCGTCCGGTTCTGTGATGCCTTCAATATCCCGATTATCACGTTGGTCGATGTACCCGGGTTTCTGCCGGGCGTGGCGCAGGAACACGGCGGGATCATCCGGCACGGGGCTAAGCTCCTCTACGCCTATTGCGAGGCCACGGTGCCGAAGTTGACGGTCATTACCCGGAAGGCCTATGGGGGCGCCTACGACGTGATGAACTCGAAACACATCCGGGCCGACCTCAACTTGGCGTGGCCCACCGCGGAAATCGCCGTGATGGGCCCGAAGGGGGCGGTTGAAATTCTGTTCAAGGACGAGATCGCCAAGGCCGCCGATCCGGCCGCCGAAACCCAGAAAAAGATCGCCGAATACACCGCGACCTTCGCGAATCCGTACAAAGCCGCGGCCCGGGGGTTCGTCGACGACGTGATCGACCCCCGCGATACCAGGCCCCGCTTGATCGATGCGCTGCGGGTCCTCGCGACCAAACGCGACCGCAATCCCCCGAAAAAGCATGGCAACATTCCCCTGTGACCGGCCAACCGATGCAGATCACCAGGGTGTTGGTTGCCAACCGGGGCGAGATCGCGCTCCGGATCATTCGCGCCTGTCACGAAGAAGGTCTCGAGGCCGTGGCCGTGTACTCCGATGCCGACCGGTCCACGCCGTACGTCCGAGCCGCCGACGCCGCCGTCCCGATCGGACCGGCGCCAGCGGCGCAGAGCTACCTGCTGATCGATCGGATCATTGAGGCGGCCAAGGCCTCCGGGGCCCAAGCGATTCACCCGGGGTTTGGCTTCTTGTCGGAGCGGGCGGCCTTTGCCCAGGCGGTGGCGGATGCCGGCCTGGTGTTCATTGGTCCGCCGGCCAGCGCCATCCGGGCCATGGGCGACAAGACCGAAGCCCGCCGCCGGATGGAGGCCGCCGGGGTCCCGGTCGTGCCCGGCGCCATGGCGGCTCTCGAAGACTCGGTCGTCGCCGCGGAGCTCGCCAAGGTGTTAGGCTATCCTGTCTTGGTCAAAGCGGCTGCGGGCGGCGGCGGCAAGGGGATGCGGGTGGTCCGCGCCGAGTCCGAACTGGCCGGGGCGCTCACCTCGGCCGCCTCCGAGGCCCTGAAGGCATTCGGCGATGCGGCGGTGTACCTCGAAAAGTTCATCGAACGCCCCCGCCACGTTGAAATCCAGGTCCTGGCCGACCACGAGCGGACTATCCATCTGGGCGAACGCGAGTGCTCGGTCCAACGCCGGCACCAGAAACTGTTGGAGGAGGCCCCGAGCGTGGCGGTCGATCCCGCCCTGCGGGAGCGGATGGGAACCGCGGCGGTGGCGGCGGCCAAAGCGGTCGGCTACCGAAGTGCCGGCACTTGCGAGTTTCTGCTGGCCGCGGACGGGTCGTTCTATTTCCTCGAGATGAACACCCGAATTCAAGTCGAACACCCCGTCACCGAATTGGTGTATGGCGTTGATCTGGTGCGCCAGCAACTCCGGATTGCCCGGGGTCTCCCGATGACCGTGGCGGCCGGCCCCCTGATGCCGCGGGGCTGGTCCATGGAATGCCGGATTACCAGCGAGGATCCCTCCAATGGATTCCTGCCGTCGACCGGGAGGATTTCTTACCTCCGGGCCCCGGCCGGTCCCGGAATCCGGTGGGACAGCGGGGTCGAGACCGGTGACGAGGTCACGCTCTATTACGACTCGATGCTGGCCAAGCTGATCGTCCACGGCGCCGATCGCGAGGACGCCATCGTCCGGATGGAACGCGCCCTCCGGGAGTTGGTCGTCGTCGGGGTCGCCACCAACCAGTCGTTCCACCTCCGGCTGTTGGCCGACCCGGAGTTTCGGGCCGGCCGGATCGACATTCAGTTCCTCGAACGGCGCCCGGATTTGGCGCTCTCGGCACCAACCGACGACACCATCGGCCGTCTGGCGGTGGCGGCCGCGCTCGCGGAGCATGACCGACGGCAACAGCAGAAGCCCGCGGTGTCGGTCGATGGCCAGGGCCGGAGCCTGTGGTCGGCCGCCGGTCGTCGCGAGGGGCTGCGGTAGGTCGTGGAAGAGGTCGTCCGAATCGAACGGATCGCCGCGGGCGGCGACGGGGTCGGGCATCTGGCCGACGGCCGGGCCGTCTTCGTGCCGCGGGCGGCCGCGGGCGATCTGGCCCTGATCTCCATTACCAGGCAGGCCACCCGATTCGCCCGGGCAAGAATCCGGGAGTTGGTCGAGCCGGGGCCGGACCGGATCGAGCCGCTCTGCAGCCACTATCGGGATGATGACTGCGGCGGCTGCCAACTCCAGCATTTGAACGCCGCGAGCCAGCGGGAGGCCCGGCGGCGGATTGCCGGGGACGCGCTCCGCCGGATCGGCAAACAAACGGTCGAGGATCCGGTCCTCACCCCCGCCGCCGCGGATTGGGGCTATCGGACCAAGATCACCCTGACGCGCGGAACCAGCGGCCGGCTGGGGTTCCACCGGGTCGACCGCCCCGACAGCGTTTTCCCGCTCGATCGCTGCCCGGTGGCCGCCCCGGGAGTCAACGACCTCTGGGTTCGGTTTCGCCAATCGCGGGGCTTGTGGCCCGCCTCCCTGGCCCGGGTCGTTCTCCGGTTGGACCGAACCGGCGGCGAGCACGTGATCATCGAAACCGGTGAGGGCCCGATCTGGACCGGCGGCAAGACGCTCCAGGCGGCCGTCCGCCGGGCCGCATCGCTCACCGTGTGGTGGCGCCCGTTTGAGGGCGCCGTCCGGGCGGTCGGCGGATCCGACACGGCCTACCCGGCCGCCGCGTTTGAACAGATCAACCCGGCCATGGGCGACCAGGTCCGGGCCGCCGCCATCGCGGCGTTAGGCAACGTGACCGGCCAACGAATCTGGGATCTCTATGCCGGTATCGGCGAAACCTCGGCGCTGCTGGCGGAACGCGGCGCCCGGGTCCAAAGCGTCGAGTGGGACCGCCGGGCCGTCGAAGAAGCCGAACGCCGGCACCGCGAAGCCGGCCTGACCGTCGACCGGGTCGTCGGGAGCGTCGAAGCCGCCGTGGCCTCGCTCGGCCACCCCGACCAAGTCATCACCAACCCCCCCCGGACCGGCATGGACCCCCGCGTGATCGAAGCCCTCAAAACCCGCGCCCCCGCCCGAATCGTCTACATCTCCTGCGACCCCGCCACCCTCGCCCGCGACATCGCCCGTCTCGCCTCGAGTGCCGAGTTCCGAGTGCTGAGTGCCGAGTGTTACGACCTCTTTCCCCAAACCGCCCACGTCGAATCCGTGGCCGTGCTGGAGCGAGTATGAAATACGTGGTGACCATCGCCGGGCACCAGGTTGACGTCGACATCGACGGGGAGCAGGTCCTCGTGAACGGTACGCCCCACCATGCCGAGCTTCGCCCCGTGTTCGGCACCCCGGTCATGAATCTCCTGCTCGACGGCCAATCGTGGATCATCCCGATGGAAGCCACCGGCCGCGGCACCTGGGCCATTCAACGGCGCGGTGATCGGTTCGATGTCGAGGTCGTCGACGAGCGGACTCGGTACATCCGGTCCCTGGTGGGAGAGGGCCGCGCCAACCTCGGGCCCGCCGCCCAAAACGCCCCGATGCCAGGCCTCGTTGTCAAGGTTCAAGTTGAGGTTGGGCAAGAGGTTACCGCCGGACAGCCGGTCCTGGTGCTCGAGGCGATGAAGATGGAGAACGAGCTCAAAGCGGCCGGCCCTGGTGTCGTCGACCAGATTCTCGTCAAGCCCGGGCAAGCGGTCGAGAAGGGGGCCGTCCTGGTCACCTTCCGGCCCCTCCAGACCGCCTGACCGATCCGGTCTTCGGATCGGGAACTCTTGACCTAAGTCCGTATCAGGCGCTATTATCCGCAGCTCCGCCACACGGCGGATTTCACGCTATTTCGGGAAGTCTCAGGGCCATGAAGACCTTTTCGGCCAGGACCCAGGATGCCAGCCACGATTGGCACGTCGTCGACGCGAGCGGAGTTCCGCTTGGTCGGTTGGCGAGCATGGTCGCTCAGCTCATTCGCGGGAAGCATAAGCCCACCTTTACGCCGCATATCGACGGGGGCGACTTCGTCGTCGTCGTCAACGCCGACAAGGTGAAGTTCACGGGCAACAAGCTCGAGAACCGGCAGATCTTTCGCCACACCGGCTACATGGGCCACGAGCGGTTTACTCCGCTCAAGGTCATGATGGCCAAGCATCCGGACCGGGTCATTGAAAAGGCCGTGTTCGGCATGCTGCCCAAGAATTCGCTCTCCAAGCAGCGGCTTCGCACCAAGCTCAAAGTCTACGCCGGCGAAACCCATCCGCACGCCGCGCAGGCTCCGAAGGCCTTTCTGATCAAGGTGACTGCATGACTCCGACTCCCGAACTTCGCTGGCACGGCGTCGGTCGCCGCAAGACCAGTGTCGCCCGCGTGTATTTGAAGCCCGGCACCGGGAAGTGGGAGGTCAACGGCCGGACGTTAGGCGATTACTTCCCGCGTCCGTCGCTGGTCCAGCACATCCAGCAGCCGTTCTCGGCCACCGACACCCTCGGCGCGTTCGACGTCATGGCCCACTGTGACGGCGGCGGCGTCACTGGCCAGGCCGGCGCCATGCGGCTCGGGATTGCCCGCGCCCTGCTCGCCGTCGACGGCGTCCATCGCACGAAACTCCGGGCCGGCGGGCTGCTGACCCGGGACGCCCGGGCCGTTGAACGCAAGAAGCCCGGCCGCCCCGGCGCCCGGAAGCGGTTCCAGTTCAGTAAGCGATAACAGCTCGGCACTCGGGGCTCGGCACTCGGCTCATTCCGCCGAGTGCCGAGCCCCGAGTGCCGAGAACCCCACACATCGCCGGATCGGTTGCGGGGTGCCCCTCAGGGGTTCGCGGCCGAAACGATGGCGGTGGCGGATCAACCCAACCATTTGGAAGGAATTCGGTACTTCGCATGGCATTGCCGCAACTGCAGGAACTGCTCGAAGCGGGCGTTCATTTCGGTCACCAGACCCGGCGCTGGAACCCCAAGATGCGCCGGTTCATCTTCGCCGAACGATCGGGCATCTACCTCATTGACCTTCAGAAGACCCAGGCCCAGATCGCCAAGGCCCAGGAGCTTTTGCGCGGGGTCGTCATGAAGGGCGACAGCGTGCTGTTCGTGTGCACCAAGAAGCAGCTCAAGGCGCTGGTCCAGACCGACGCCGTGGCCTGCGGTGCGCTCTACGTGACCGAACGGTGGTTGGGCGGCACCTTGACCAACTTCCAGACCATCAAGAAGCAGATTCGTCGCCTCCGCGAGCTCGAGCAGGGCGCGTCGGACGGTGACTTCGACAACTATACCAAGAAGGAAAAGCTCCTGTTCGAACGGGAGCGGGTCAAGTTGTCGCGGTATCTCGAAGGCGTGAAGAACATGAGCCGCCTTCCAGGTGCCCTCTTCGTCGTCGACGCCAAGAAGGAGCGGATCGCCATCCTCGAAGCCAACAAGCTTGGGATCCCGGTCGTGGCAATTGTCGACACCAATGCCGACCCCGACGTCATCACCATCCCGATTCCCGGCAACGACGACGCCATTCGGTCGGTCGGATTGATCACCCAGGCCCTCGCGGACATTCTCCGCGAAGCCCGGGTGGCTGCCCCGGCCCGAGAGGGAGGCGAGGACGGTGACGCCCAGACCTACAGCACCGGCGAAGGAACCGAGGGCGATGCCGACGACCGGCGCCGCCGCCGATCGGCCGGGACGGCCGCTCCGGCTGCCGCGGCTCCCGGTGGCGCCCCGGGTGGGGCGGCCGCCGCGGCCCGCAAGCGCCGGCCGAAGCCGGAAGCCATCGCGGCCCGCCTCAAGACCGAGGCTGACCCGCCGGTCGAAGGGTAAGGGACATCGCTCGGTTTGTCGGGTTCGGAAGAGGCACCCCGCCGCGCAATGACCCTTGGGTTGTTCGCGGCGGCATCGTAATCAGGACGTGACCCGGCACGATGCCGGATCCGGTCGAAGACAAACATCTCAACGAATGCTTGGCGGTCATGAGCTATAAGGCGAATTCCAAAGACATCAGTGAACTCCGGGCCCGCACCGGCGCCGGGATCGGCGATTGCAAGGCGGCGCTCGAAGAGTCAGAGGGCAATATGGAGAAGGCCGGCGAGTCGCTCCGCAAGAGAGGCATCGCCAAAGCGGAGAAGCGGGCCGGCCGGACGGCTACCCAGGGACTCGTGGTCATCGAGTTGGCGGCCAATGGAGCCTCCGGCGGGATGGTTGAGCTCAACTGCGAGACCGATTTCGTGGCCAAGACCGATGACTTCCTGGGGCTTGCCAAGGACCTCGGCACCCACGTGGCGGAGCATGCCCCGGACGGCATTGGCGTCGCCGGTTCGATCGACGCCCAGCCGTTCCGGGATAGTACGGTCTCGGTCGCCGTCAAGACGGTTTCCGGGAAGACCGGCGAGGCGATGACGTTGGCTCGGTTTGCCCGGTTCTCGGAGGCGCACGGCGTCGTGGTGTCCTATCTCCACCACAATGGCCAGGTGGGCGTGTTGCTCGACGTCGAAGGCTCCGCCGGCGAGGCGCTGACCACCCTGGCCAAGGATGTGGCGCTGCACATCGCCTCCGCCGATCCGATGGGCATCTCGGACGCCGATATCCCGGCGGAGGTGCTGGGACGCGAGCGCCGGATCTTCGAGGAGCAGGTGGCGGCTGAGGGCAAGCCGGAGGCCATTCGAGGCAAGATCGTCGATGGCAAGCTCCGGAAGTTCGTCGCCGAGCGGACCCTGACGGGACAGCCGTTCGTGAAGGACGAGAGCCAGACGGTCGGCGAAATGATTCAGGCCGTCGCCAAGCAGCTCGGCGGGACGATCGTCGTCAAGCGGTTTGCCCGGTTCAAGGTGGGAGAAGGCTGATGGCGTTGGCCTACCGCCGGGCTCTCCTCAAGATCTCGGGAGAAGCTCTGGCAGGCGATCGCGGCCAGGGCCTCGACTATGGCGTCGTCGAGGGCTTGGCCGGCCAGATCAAGGGCGTCCACGCTCAGGGTATTCACGTCGGGCTCGTGGTCGGCGGCGGCAACATCGTTCGGGGCACCCACGCCAGCAAAGAGGGGCTCGATCGGGTCAACGCCGACTATATGGGCATGTTGGCCACCGTGATCAACGCCTTGGCGCTTCAGGATATCTTGGAGAAAATGGGCGTCCAGACTCGGGTCATGACGGCAATCCGGATGGAATCGCTGGCCGAGCCGTATATTCGCCGGCGGGCCGTTCGGCATCTCGAAAAGGGCCGGTTGGTCATCTTCGCCGGCGGAACCGGGAATCCGTTCTTCTCGACCGACACGGCGGCCGTGCTCCGCGCCCTCGAAATCGAAGCCGAGGTTATTCTCAAAGCCACCGGCGTTGACGGGATCTACACCGGCGACCCGAAAAAAGATCCCAACGCGACCTTCATCCCAGAGCTGTCGTTTCAAGAGGCGATCGTGAACGGCTACGCGGTCATGGATGCGAACGCATTCGGTCTCTGTAAGGACAACAAGTTGCCGATCGTGGTGTTCAACATCAACAAACCCGGTGCCATCGCTCGGGTCCTCTCGGGCGAGCGGGTTGGGACAATCGTGCGATGAGTACCATCCCGGATTTCGTGAAGCATGCCAAGGAAGGCATGCAAAAGGCCGTCGAGAACGCCAAGAAGGAGTTCACCGGCATTCGGAGCGGCAGGGCCAGCACCCATTTGCTCGATGGGGTTCGAGTCGAGGCTTACGGCGGGCATGTCCCGATGAACCAGGTCGGACTGGTGTCGGCGCCGGAGCCCCGGATGCTGACCGTCCAGCCGTTCGACAAGTCGCTGATCATCGCGATCGAAAAGGCGATCCGGGAGTCGCAGCTCGGGCTCAACCCATCGACCCAGGGCAACCTGATCCGGATTCCGATTCCCGCGCTGTCGGAAGAACGGCGGAAGGACCTGGTCAAGGTCATTCATAAGTTGGCCGAAGAGGCTCGGGTGGCGATTCGCCACGCCCGGACCGAGGCGCTTCAGAAGGTCAAGAAGATCGAGCGCGTCTCCGAGGACGAGAAGTCCCGAGCTGAAAAAGACGTCCAAAAAATTACGGACGAGCATACCAAACTGATCGATCAGCTGATTCATACCAAAGAAGCGGAGATCATGGAGGTTTGACCGCCTCTGCGGACGAGCTGCTCGCACGCCTCAAGGTCCAGGGCGCCATACCCGGGCATGTGGCCGTCATTATGGACGGAAACGGCCGCTGGGCCAAACGACGGGAACTTCCGAGAACCACCGGGCACCAGGCCGGCATGGCCTCGGTGCGCCGGATCGTCGAATCCGCCATCGAGGCCGGGGTCGAAACCCTCACGTTGTTCGCGTTCAGCCAAGAAAACTGGCAGCGGCCCCCCGAAGAAATTGATGCCCTGATGGCCCTGCTGGAGGAATATGTGTCGACCCAGTCGACCGAGCTTCGCGGCCAGGGCGTCCGGGTCCGGATGCTGGGCGATCTGTCCCGCCTGTCGGAGACGGCCCGTCGGGCGGTCGACTTCGTTGAGGGCGTCACGGCGGCCGGCGAAACCCTCGCCCTCAATATTTGTATTTCCTACGGGTCCCGGGCCGAGTTGGCGCACGCGGCCAGGCTCATTGCCGACGCAGTCGCGGCCGGCCGGTTACGGCCCGACGACGTGACCGAGGCGACCATAGCCGAGCGCCTGTACACGGCCCCATGGGGCGATCCGGATCTGCTGATCCGGACCTCGGGCGAGTTCCGGATTTCGAATTTTCTGCTCTGGCAACTGGCCTACGCCGAGCTGTACGTGACGCCGACCCTCTGGCCGGACTTTGGGCGGGAGGACTTCTTCCTGGCCCTGCTCGACTACCAGCGGCGCGACCGCCGTTTCGGGCGCGTCGCCACCTCATAACCTGACGGGCGGACCCATGTCGAATCACCTCCAGCGGGTCCTGTTCGCCGTGGTGGCCATCCCGATTGCGATCGGGATCGTCTACTGGGGCGGGTTACCGCTTGCGGTCCTGGTGGCGATGATCGCCGCGCTCGGAGCTCACGAACTCGTGTCCATCGCCAGGCGCCAACAAATCGAGCCGTTGTGGCGCCACGCGTTGATCTTCAGTGCCCTGATTCCGCTCGGGGTCTGGGTCAGCTACGGCGGAGCCTTGCTGGCATGGGGAGGAGGGGACTGGGCCGCGGCCCTGCCGTCGACCTCGTTTGCCTTGGCTGGCACGGTCATCTGGGTCATGACCGCCACGCTGATCCGTCGCGGGCCCTCCGACCGACCGTTAGGCGCCGCCAGCGTCACATTGCTGGCGCCGTTGTATTGTGCCGTCTTGCCAAGTTTCCTGCTGGGCATTCGGTATGCCACCGGACCGGGCCGGAGCTGGCCGGCCACCTGGGCGGTGTTCTTCCCACTGGTGGTCACCTGGATCTGCGACAGCGCCGCGATGTATGCCGGCCGGTCCATCGGCGGTCCAAAGCTCGCTCCGACGGTCAGCCCCGGAAAAACCCGAAGCGGGTCGGCAGCCGGTCTGGTTGGGGGCGTGCTGGCGGCGGTCATCTTTAATCGGCTGGCGATGGGGCCGTCGGGCTTCGCGATCTCCGATTTCCAGGCGGTCGTCTTCGGGGCAGTGCTGTCGGTGGCGGCGCAAGTCGGCGATTTGGCCGAGTCGCTCTTCAAGCGAGAGGCCGGCGTCAAGGACTCGAGCCATTTGATTCCCGGGCATGGTGGGGTCCTCGACCGGTTCGACGCCTTGTATTTCGTGGTCCCCGTGGCCGCGATGCTGTATCGCCTGTTCGGCGTCCTGTAGTGCGGGGCGTCGCGGTCCTCGGCTCGACCGGCTCGATCGGGCGCGCCACCCTGGAAGTCCTCCGCCGTCATCCTGACCGGTTTCGGCTGGTGGCGCTCACGGCCGGTAGGGACCAGGCGGCGCTCGACGCCCAAGTGGCCGAGTGGCGTCCCACTTATGCCGGTCTTGCCAACGGAACGCCGGCCGCGCTGATCGAGGCCGCCACCCGGCCCGATGCCGACATCGTCGTCAACGCCGTGGTCGGGTTTGCCGGACTCGAGGCGACCCTGGCGGCGCTCAGGGCGGGGAAACGGGTCGCCCTCGCCAACAAGGAATCCCTGGTCGTGGCCGGCGAGTTGGTCGAACGGGCCCGGATCGAAGGGGGCGGCGAACTGGTCCCGATCGACTCCGAGCACAGCGCGGTGTGGCAGTGCTTGGCCGGCGCCAGAAGCCAGGCTTGCCGGCTCATCCTGACCGCCTCAGGCGGCCCGTTTCGGAACTGGCCTGCCGACCGGGTGGCAGCGGCATCGGTCGCTGAGGCACTCAATCACCCAACCTGGCGGATGGGCAGCAAGATCACCGTCGACAGTGCCACGCTCGTGAACAAGGCCATGGAGGTGATCGAAGGCCACTTCCTGTTCCAACTGCCGTATGACGCGATCGAGGCGGTGGTCCATCCCCAGAGCATCGTGCATGCCTTCGTGGAGTTTGCCGACGGGAGTGTCCTCGCGCAGATGGGGTTTCCCTCGATGGAGCTCCCGATCCTGTACGCCCTCACCTATCCCGAGCGGGTGGCGGATGCGGGCGTCCGCCGATTCGATCCAGTGGCAGCGGGGTCGTTGACATTCGAGCCCCTTCGGGTTGACGTCTTCCGGGCCTTTGCGGCGGGGATCGCCGCGGGGCGGGCGGGGGGAACGGCGCCGGCGGTCTTCAACGCGACCAACGAGGTGGCAGTGGCGCGGTTCCTCGAGGGCCGGTTAGCCTTCGGGCGGATCGCCGAAGTGATCGAGGCCGTACTGGCCCGGCATTCGGTGGGTCGGGTCAATCAGTTGACGGACGCGCAGGCAGCCGATCGCTGGGCTCGGGTCGAGGCTGCCAAGGAAATCGGATAAATCGGGATGGGGTTAACGGTCATTTCGACCCTCGTGGTCATCGGGGTCTTGGTCTTTGTGCACGAGGCGGGTCACTTTCTCGCGGCGAAGTGGGCCGGGATATATGTCCACCGATTGTCGCTCGGACTCGGCGCCCCGATCAAGTGGTTGTCGTTCCGCCGCGGCGAAACCGAGTACTCGGTGTCGTGGCTCCCGCTCGGCGGCTACGTGAAGATGGCGAGCGCGTTGGAGGAGGGGGCCGGCGGCTCGCTCGAGGGCGGGAAGGAGGCCGGTGTCGAGGTCCCTCCGGACCGGATGTTCGAGTCGAAACCGGTGTGGGTCCGGATGGTGGTGATCTTGGCGGGGGTCGTCATGAATGCCGCCTTTGCCTGGCTGATCCTGGCCGGGGTCCTCTACGTCAATGGAGTCCAGGTCACCCCGGTCACGGCCATCGGCTCGGTCGATACGGCCGGACTCCCGCCGGGTTCGAGGGCCCTTGCGAGCCTCAC
Source organism: Gemmatimonadota bacterium (assembly GCA_009692115.1). Classification (NCBI taxonomy): domain Bacteria; kingdom Pseudomonadati; phylum Gemmatimonadota; species Gemmatimonadota bacterium. Next base: position 18,882 of record SHZU01000003.1, read on the forward strand.
GTTAGGCGATACGATCGTGACCGTCGACGGGACGCCGGTCCGGTCGTGGGAAGCCTACCTCCGCCGGGTCGTGGAACCGGTCGGCGACTCGGTCCGGGTCGGCCTCGCGAGCGGCCGGACGGTTGCCATCGCGGCCGGGTCGATGGATGATCGCCGAGCCACCGCGCGAGCGATCCGGCCCTTCCTCCCTCCGGTCATCAGTGACGTCGTCGCCGGCCGGCCGGGTGCCGAGGCGGGTCTGGTGGTTGGCGATACCATCCTCGCGTTCGACGGCGCCCCGGTCACCCAGTGGTTGGACATGGTGGGCCAAATCGAGTCGCGGGCCGACCGGGAGACCGAGATCTTGGTGGGCCGCTCCACCGGCCGGGTGACGATCCGCGCCACTCCGGGATTGGAGCAGGTCAAGGACTCGGTGACGGGAGCCACCCGCGCCGTTGGCCGGCTGGGCATTGCCGGGCCGGCGCAGCCGGAAGCCCGGGAGCCGGTGGCGCTCGGGGCCGCCCTTCTTCAGGGGGGCAAGCAAACCTGGTTCGTAGCGACCCGGATCGTCGGCACGGTCCAGGGCCTGTTCGCGGGCCGAATTTCGACTCGGGAAGTCGGCGGACCGATTGCGATCGGGATTGCCGCCGGCGAAAGCGTAAGGCGGGGCGGGGAGGACTTCCTGTTCTTCATGGCGCTGATTTCCGTCAACCTGGCCGTGATCAACTTGCTGCCGATTCCGATTCTCGATGGGGGCCAGTTCCTTTTCCTGCTCGCCGAAGCGGTAATGCGGCGGCCGGTCACCGGTCGGGTTCGGGAATGGCTGACCATGGCCGGATTCGTGGCGATCGCGATGCTCATGGTACTGGCCTTCTCGAATGACATCCGCCGTTTGCTTGGCTTCTAACTAAAGTTCTCCGGAGGAATTCCCATGATGGCGCGATGGACGGTGGTGCTGGTCGGGCTCTTGGTCGGGGGCGTCGTGCCCGGTGCGGCGCAAACCGACGCCGCGCTGGCGCGCGCACGGCGCATCCTCAGGGCCTCGCCGCTCGTCGACGGCCACAATGACCTCCCGCTCGTGATCCGGGAGGACGCCAATGCCCCCGGCGATGTCGCCGCCTATGACCTTCGGCGCCGAACCACCGGCGACACCGATCTCGAGCGGCTCCGCCTCGGACAAGTCGGGGCCCAATTCTGGTCCGTGTACATCCCCGGCGAGATCAAAGACTCCGGGTATGCCAAGGTCCAGCTCGAGCAGATCGACATCGCCCGTCGAATCATCGAGCGGTACCCGGAGGCGTTGACGCTCGCCACGAGCGCCGGCGACGTGAGGGCGGCGTTTGCTCGGGGCAAGATCGGCTCGCTCCTCGGGATGGAGGGCGGCCATGCGATCGAGAACTCGCTCGGCGCGCTCCGGGCCTACTATCGGCTCGGCGTGCGCTACATGACGCTGACCCATAACGTCACCCTCGACTGGGCCGACGCCGCGATGGACGCGCCCCGTCACAACGGGCTGACGCCGTTCGGTAAGGAAGTGGTTCGGGAGATGAACCGGCTTGGCATGATCGTCGATATTTCCCACGTCACGCCGAAGGTGATGCACGACGTCCTCGACATCGCCGAATCGCCGGTGATGTATTCGCATTCTTCGGCCAAGGCGTTGACCGACCATCCCCGGAACGTGCCGGACGACGTGCTTCGGCGTTTGGCCAAGAACGGCGGGGTCGTCATGGTCACCTTCATCCCGGCGTTTGTATCCCAAGCGGTGGCGGATTGGGATCTCCAGGTCCGCGAGGTGACCAAGGGCAATCCCTCGCTGTCCGACGTCGAGCGGATCAAGACCGAGTACGCCAAGACCCACCCGAGGCCGGTAGCCACCCTCAAGAATGTGGCCGATCACATCGACCACGTCCGGAAAACCGCGGGGGTCGATCAAGTTGGCATCGGAAGCGACTTCTACGGCAGCCCCGACATGCCGCAAGGCCTCGAGGATGTCTCCAAGTTTCCGGACCTGTTCGCGGAGTTGATCACCCGGGGCTGGACCGATCGGGACCTGGTCAAATTGGCCGGCGGGAACATCCTTCGGGTCCTCCGGCAGGTTGAAGTGAATGCGGCCCGCATCCAGGCCCAGCGACCGCCCTCGACCGCCACGTTCGAACGGATGCGCTAGCCCCCACCCGGCTGTGTTGACGGCTGCGACGTTTCGAACCAAGTTACCCCGATGACCCACACTCGTCGCGACTTCGTTCGGATCGCCGCCGGCGCCGGGATCCTCGGTGCCGGCATCCTGATCCCGCGCTTCCGCCGGGCCCCGCTCAAGATTCTCATTTTGGGTGGGACCGGATTCATCGGCCCCTATCAAGTTCAGTACGCCCTCGATCGTGGTCACACGGTCACGCTGTTCAACCGGGGCCGCACCAACCCCGGGCTCTTCCCGACGGTGGAAAAGCTGATCGGTGACCGGGCCACCGATCTCAAGTCACTCGAAGGGCGGCAGTGGGACCTCGTGATCGACAACTCCGCCACGGACCCGCTCTGGGTCGAGCGGTCGGTGGCGCTGTTGCAGAACTCAGTCAAACGGTACTGCTTCGTGTCGACCCGGTCGGTGTACTTCGACACCAGCCGGGTGCCGATGACCATCGACGCGCCCGTCTGCACGCCCGAGAACACCCCGGTGGAGGCGGGCAAGCCGCTCCCCTACTGTCTGGCCAAAGCCCTCTCGGAAAACCTCGTCCGGAAGTACTTCGGCGACCGGACGCTGATCGTCCGGCCGTCTCTGGTCGTTGGCCCGGGCGACCTGACCGACCGGTTTACCTATTGGCCGGTCCGGATCGAGCGGGGCGGGGAAATCCTCGCGCCCGGCGACGGGAACGACTACGTCCAGATCATCGATGCCCGGGATTTGGCGGAGTGGATGATTCGGCTGGGGGAAATGGGCACCACCGGGACCTATAACGCATTGGGCCCGAAGACGCCCCGGCTCTTTTCCGAGGTCCTTCACGGCATCAAGGCGGTGACTACCTCCGACGCGACCTTCACTTGGGTTGACGCCGACTTCCTCGAGAAGCACCAGGTGCGCCCCTACCAGGAAATGCCGGTCTGGATGCCGTCGAAAGGCGCCCGGGCCGGGTTCGGGCGGTTCGACATCAGCCGTGAGGTGGCCCTCGGTCTGACCTTCCGCTCCCTGGCGGCCACCACCCGGGACACCCTCGACTACTACCACGCCCAGCCCGCCGACCGCCAAGAGAAGCTCAAAGCCGGCATCACCCCGGCCCGGGAAGCCGAAGTCCTCCAAGCCTGGAAAACCCGGCCCTAACCCTCCGCCGAGCGCCGAGTGCCGAGTGCCGAGCCCGTCCCCTTGCCTCCCGGCCCCTCGTGCCCTATACTTAGGGGCTACAAGCACTTACGCAATTACACCAAGCCAGAGAGCAGCCGAGGAAAGCAGAATGGGGTACGACAAGCAGGGCATCATGACGAAGCACCGCCAACACGAAACCGACACTGGGTCGGCCAAGGTCCAGGTGGCCCTTCTCACCGAGCGCATCAACTCTCTCACGGATCACTTCCGGGCCCACGCCAAAGACCATCACGGTCGGCGGGGTCTGCTCAAGATGGTCGGTCAGCGGCGGCGTCTCTTGACGTACCTTCGCAACACCGACTTGGTGACCTACCGAGCGCTCATTCAAGATCTCGGGCTCCGACACTAAGCATCCATCACGACACGGGGGCGTCCACGACGATTCGGGACGCCCTTGGTGTATTGGTGGGTGCTCAGGGTGGACGTCCGTCCATCCTGATCACTGACGAGGAATATCGCTGTGCATCGCATTGAAACGACGTTCGCCGGCCGGCGTCTCATTCTCGAGACGGGCCGCCTAGCCAAGCAAGCCGCAGGATCAGTACTGGTTCAGTTCGGGGACACGGTGGTACTCGCCTCCGTCACGGTCAGCCCGAACCAATCCCACCTTCCGTTCTTCCCGCTGACGGTCGAGTATCGCGAAAAGACCTACGCCGCAGGCAAGATCCCCGGCGGGTTTCTGAAGCGGGAGGGTCGCCCGTCGGACAAGGAAATCCTGGCCGCCCGGATCATCGACCGGTCGATCCGGCCGCTCTTTCCTGAAGGCTTCAAGAACGAAATTCAGGTCTTCATTACGGTGGTGTCGGCCGATCAAGAACATGATGCCGACGTATTAGGCGCGTTTGCCGCCTCGGCGGCGCTTTCGATTTCGCCGATCCCGTGGAACGGCCCGTTGGCCACCGTCCGGGTGGGCCGGGTCGACGGCAACTGGATCCTGAATCCGACCTTCCACCAACTCGAGTTTTCGGACCTCGATATCTCGGTCAGCGGCAGCGGCGAGTTCGTCGACATGGTAGAGGGCGGCGCGCTGGAGGTCTCCGAGGCCGATGTCCTCGAAGCGCTCCGGGTGGCCCAGAAGGGAATCGTCGAGCTCCGGGGTCACATCAAAACCCTGGTGGCCAAAGAAGGCCAGAAGAAGATGTCCTGGGTCAAGCCGGAGTACGACAAGGCCGTGACCAAGCGGGTCAAGGAACTGGCCGAAAAGGACATGACCAAGGCTATCAATCACAAGGACAAGGCTGGGCGGGCCGCGCAGTTGAAGGCTGTTCGCCAGGCGGCGATGGCCACCATTGCCACCGAGTTCCCCGAGAAGATCAAGGACGCCGAGCACGAGTTCGAGGAAATCGAATACCGGGTCATGCGAGCCCAGGTCCTCGACAAGGGTGAGCGGATCGATGGCCGCGCTCTTGAGACGGTCCGCCCGATCTCGATCGAAGCCGGTTGGTTGCCGCGGGTCCACGGCTCGGCCCTGTTTACCCGGGGTCAGACCCAGGCGCTGGTGGCCGTCACGTTAGGCACCTCCGACGACGAGCAGCGGATCGACTCGATCGACGTCCCCGGCGAGTCGACGAAGTCGTTTATGCTCCACTACAACTTCCCGCCCTACTCGACCGGCGAGGTCCGGCCTCTTCGCGGCACCAGCCGCCGTGAAATCGGCCATGGCGCGTTGGCGGAACGGGCCCTCCAGGCCCTGTTGCCGGACTTCGATGCCTTCCCCTACACCCTGCGGGTCGTCTCGGAAATTCTCGAGTCCAATGGGTCGTCGTCGATGGCCACCGTCTGCGGCGGATCGCTGGCGCTGATGGATGCGGGTGTGCCGATGAAGGCCGCCTGCGCCGGTGTGGCTATGGGACTGATCATGGAAGGCAAGAAGGTGGCGGTCCTGACCGACATCCTCGGCTCGGAAGACCACTTGGGCGATATGGACTTCAAGGTGGCCGGTACCGAGAAGGGCATCACGTCGATCCAGATGGACATCAAGGTCGAAGGCCTCAGCCTGGAATTGTTGGCGGACGCGCTCGAGAAGGCCCGTCGGGGCCGGCTCCACATCCTCGGCGAAATGAAGAAGGCCTTGGCGGCGCCTCGCGCCGATCTGTCGCCCTTCGCGCCCCGGATCTTTACGATCATGATCAAGCCCGACAAGATCGGCGATGTGATCGGACCGAAGGGGAAGACCATCCGCGGCATCCAGGATGCCACCGGCGCCAAGATCTCGATCGAGGACACCGGCTTGGTCACCATCGCGGCCGTCGGCGGGGAAGCCGGCGACAAGGCCCGGGAAATGGTCATGGCGCTCGTGGCCGAGCCCGTGGTCGGGATGATCTACGAGGGGCCGGTCAAGAGCACCACCGCCTTCGGTGCCTTCATCGAAATCATGCCGGGCGTCGAGGGGTTGCTGCATATCAGCGAACTCCAGCATGCCCGGACGGAAAAGACCGAAGACGTCGTCAAGAAGGGCGATGTCGTCCGGGTCCAATTGCTCGAGGTCGATGAGCGGGGCCGGATGCGGTTGTCCCGGAAGGCGCTGTTGCCGAAGGAGTGACCGTGGTCCGGGAGCAACTCGACGAGCGGCTCTTCCGAACCACGGCGCCGAACGGGCTCAACGTCCTCACCGAACACCTGCCCGGGCTTCGTTCAGCCGCGGTGGGGATCTGGGTTCGCTGGGCCAGCGGCCATGAAGGACCCGAGCAGATGGGCGTCGCCCATCTGCTCGAACACATGGTATTCAAGGGCACCGAGCGCCGAACGGCCAAGGAACTGGCTCAGGCGCTCGAGGTCCGGGGTGGCTCGCTCGACGCGTATACCAGCCGAGATCACACCAGCTACCAAGCCCATGTGCTCGACCAAGACCTCTCCCTCGCCGCTGACATCCTCACTGATCTGGTCCGCGCCCCGCTGATCCGGCCCGAGGATCTCGAGCTCGAACGCAATGTCGTGCTGGAGGAAATCAAAGGGGTCGAGGATACCCCCGACGACCTGGTGTTCGACCTCTTTGCCGCCCACCTCTGGCCCGAGCATCCCTACGGGTATTCGATTCTCGGCACCCCGGAGACGGTGGCACGGCTGACGGCCGCCGACGTCCGGAGCTATCACGCCGCCGGATACTACCCAGGCAACGTGGTCATCGCCGCGGCTGGGAATGTCGACCATGACGATTTGATCGAGGATCTGATCCGGTTGGGCTGGTTCGAGGGTAGCGGTTTTGTGGCGGCCAAACCGCCCGTGGCGCCGGCGCCCGCCGTCCGGTCCCGGCACCACCAAGTGGCCAGGGACTCGGCCCAGACCCACATCGTCTTCGGGACCGATACCTTCGAAAGCCGGGATCCGCGGCGCTACGGCATGGCGGTCTTGACGAACGTATTTGGCGGGGGCATGTCAAGTCGTTTGTTTCAGCGGATCCGCGAGGATCTCGGCCTGGCCTACGCGATTTCCGCCTTTCACCAGCCGTATCGGTCGGTCGGCCTCGTGGGGATCTACGTCGCGACCCAGCCGGGAACGGCGGCGGCCGCCAAGGAAGCGATTCAGGTGGAGTGTGCCCGCCTGGCCCGCGAAGGTCTGACGCCCGAAGAGCTCGCCGGCGGTCGCCAGCAGCTCAAGGGTCAGCTGATGCTGGCGCTCGAGAACCCCGGGAGTCGGGTCCACCGACTGGCGGGATTTGTCTTGAACGATGATCGTTATCGCAAGCCGGACGAGATCCTGGCGGCCATCGACCGGATTGAAGGCGACGAGGTCAACCAACTGGCCCGGGAGTTCTTTGATCCGGCCCGGTTGGCGGTGGTTGAATTGGGTGGGGAATGAGCCGAGAAATACTTTCCAGTCGGGGGATACCATGGTGATCGGCGTACCAAAGGAGATCAAGACCAACGAGAACCGCGTCGCGCTGGTGCCGGCGGGCTGCGAATTGCTGGTCGACCAGGGGCACACCGTCTTCGTCGAGCGAGGCGGCGGGCTGGGCAGCGGTTTTTCCGACGACGATTACGTCCGGGCCGGGGGCAAGATCCTCGACACGGCCGACGAGGTCTGGGCCAAGTCCGAGATGATCATGAAGGTCAAGGAGCCGATTGCCGTCGAATACCCGCGGATGCGGGCCGGTCAGGTCATCTACACCTACTTCCACTTCGCCGCCGGTGAGGAGCTGACCCAGGCGGTGATTGCGTCCGGGGCCATCGCGATCGCCTACGAGACGGTCCAATTGCCCACCGGCGAGCTGCCGTTGCTGACCCCGATGTCCGAGGTGGCCGGCCGGATGGCGGTCCAGGAGGGTGCCAAGTACCTCGAGAAGGTCTACGGGGGCCGGGGCGTGCTGCTCGGCGGCGTCCCGGGGGTGGCCCCGGCGGATGTGATCATCATTGGCGGAGGCGTGGTCGGTATCAATGCCGCCAAGATGGCGGCCGGCATGGGGGCCAACGTCACCATCCTGGACCTGTCACTGGAGCGGCTCCGGTACCTAGACGACGTGCTGCCACCGAACGTGACGACGCTCTACTCGAACCGCCACAATATCCTGGGTGCCATCCAACGGGCCGATCTGGTGATCGGTGCGGTCCTGATTGCGGGCGCCAAGGCTCCCCGGCTGGTCCGCCGTGAGGATCTCAAGCTCATGAAGCCGGGGTCGGTCATCGTCGACGTGGCGGTCGACCAAGGTGGCTGCGTCGAGACGATCAAGCCGACCACCCACGAAAACCCGATCTACTTGGTCGACGGCGTCCTCCATTACGCCGTGGCGAACATGCCTGGAGGCGTATCCCGGACCTCGACCTTGGCCCTGACCAACGCCACGCTCGGCTACGCCCAGAAACTCGCCAAGTTGGGCTGGAAGGCCGCCTGCCGACAGGACGGGGCCTTGAAGCTCGGGCTCAACGTGGTCGAGGGCAAAGTGGTCTATCCTGGTGTGGCCGAGGCGTTCGGACTGCCCTTGGTTAGCGCCGACAGCGTCCTGTAGGCCATGGTCTCCGTTCAGATTCAGCGCCTCCCGCACGGGGAGGGGCTCCCGGTGCCGACGCCCCAGACCGAGGGCTCGGCCGGGGCGGACATCGCCGCGGCGGAGGCCGGGCTCCTGGCCCCCATGGAGCGGCGGCTTTTTTCGACCGGGTTCGCGGTGGCGATCCCGGTCGGCTACGAGATCCAGATCCGGCCTCGGTCGGGTCTGGCGGTCAAACACGGCGTGACCCTCCCGAACACCCCGGCTACCATCGATAGCGACTACCGGGGCGAACTGAAGGTGGGGCTGATCAACCTGGGCTCGGAGCCATTCCAGGTGGAGCGGGGGATGAGAATCGCCCAGCTGGTGGTTGCCCGGGTCGAATCCGTGCGATTTGAGGCCGTCGAGACGTTACCAGCCACAGCCCGCGGCGACGGCGGGTTCGGGAGCACCGGTCGGTAGCGGCTTGTCGAAGTGCTTGTTAAACATTAACTTACCCTCCGGTCTGGGGGCGCCCGCAATCCAATGAAGTTTCCGTTTAAATTCGATTTCTTCAGTTCCGCGAATCAAATCGCGGTCGATCTCGGGACAGCCAACACCTTGGTCTACGTCAAGGGTGAGGGCATCGTGCTCAATGAACCGTCGGTGGTGGCGATCGACCGGGCCACCGGCGAGCCGAAAGCCTACGGTCTCGACGCGAAGCGGATGTTAGGCAGAACGCCCGAGGGCATCATCGCGGTCCGGCCGCTCAAGGACGGCGTCATCGCCGACTTCGAGCGGACCGAAAAGATGCTGCGCCATTTTCTCGGCACCATCATCAACAAGCATTTCTTTCGGGTCAAGCCGATGGTGATCGTCGCGGTTCCGTCGGGCATCACCGAGGTCGAGCGGCGGGCGGTCCGCGATTCCGCCGAAACCGCCGGGGCCAAGGAAGTCTACATGGTGGCCGAACCGATGGCCGCCGCGATCGGTGTGGGCCTGCCGGTGGAAACACCGACCGGTAACATGGTCATCGACATCGGCGGCGGGACCACGGAAATCGCGGTCATCGCGCTGTCCGGGATCGTCTGCGACACCTCGATTCGAACTGGTGGTGACGAACTCGACCAGGCCATCGTGCAGTTCATGCGCAAGAACTACAATCTGCTGGTGGGCGAACCGACGGCCGAAGCGATCAAGATCAAGATCGGGTCGGCGTATCCGACCGGCGACGAGCGGGAGATGGAGGTCAAGGGTCGCGACCTCGTATCGGGTATTCCGAAGACCGTTCGGGTGCATTCCACCGAAATCCGCGAAGCGGTGCAGGAGCCGATCCAGCAGATCGTCGATGCCGTTCGCCGCGCCCTCGAAATCACCCCGCCGGAATTGGCGAGCGATATCGTCGATCGCGGGATCGTCATGACCGGCGGCGGGGCGCTGATTCGGGGACTCGACCTGCTGCTCTCGCAGGAGACCGGGTTGCCGATTCACGTCGATGAAGATCCGTTGACGTGTGTGGTCCGAGGTACTGGGCGCATCCTCGACGAGTACGAAAAGTATCGTAGTGTACTGACGAGGTGACATGAACCGCGGACCGGGCCGGTCGCTCTCCCGAAGTGATACCGTTCTCCTGGTTGGCTGTCTCGTGCTGTCGGTCGTCGCCATGCTACTGCCCACGCCATGGGCTTTGGTCTTCGCGAGCGGGGTCCGGGCCACGGCGCTGGCCCCGGTGGTGTGGCTCCAGAACAACGGCGAGCAATGGCGAACCAGCCGGCTCGAGCTCCAGGTCATCTCGTCCGCGCGGGACTCGGCCTCACTCGCCGCGCAAACGCTCACGAGTCTTCGGGCTGAAAATGCCGGACTCCGGGGCCTGCTCGCGCTCAAATCCAAGATTTCCTACCGTACGGTTCCCGCCGAGGTCCTCCATCAAGCGACGGCCACTGAAGGCCGGACGCTCCTCCTCGGGACCGGGTCGAGCGATGGCGTGCACATCGGCAATCCCGTGGTATCGCCCGATGGGCTGCTGGGTCTGATTGTCAGCGCCGAGTCGAACTCGTCGGTGGCGATGACATGGGCCCATCCTGATTTTGCCGTCTCGGTGACCACGGCCGACGGCAGCGTGATGGGCATCGTCGCTCCGACTCCTGGATTCGCGGCGAGTGAATCATTCCTCGAACTTCGAGGGGTTCCGTATCGGGACACGGTACCCACGGGCACCCAGGTGCTGACGTCGGGGCTGACGGGCGTTTACCCGAACGGCATTCCCGTGGGGCGGGTGGTGGGGACCCGGCGGGAGGAGATGGGCTGGGAGCGGGTCTACCGGTTGACCCCGTCGGCCAATCCGGGACACGTGCGTCACGTCTTGATCTACCTGATTCGCGAAACGCGACTTGACCGATGAGCTTCGACAAGCGGGCCCGTCGCCGCCGGCTGGTTCTGGTCATCGCCATCCTGATCGCGGCGCACTTCTACATCCGGCCGTGGGTCGCGAGCCGGTTTGCGCCCGACCTGTTGATGCTGGCGATGATGCTGGTGGCCATTCGAAGCCGGCCGGGTGTGGCGGCGGTGGCGGGATTCTTGGTCGGTCTGACCGCCGATGTGCTGTCGCCAGCCCGGTTCGGGGCTGGAGCCCTTTCGCATACCATAGTAGGCTATCTCGCGGCCTACGGCCGGGCGGTGTTCTTTCCCGACAACCTGCTGGTGAATGCGGGCTTGTTCGCTGTCGGCGTCTGGCTCCGGTCGTTGATCGTGCTGCTGGCGAGCGGCGCCGGGCCGAGTGAACTCGCCAGCACGCTGCTGATCTGGGGGCCGATTCAAGCCCTGGTTACCGCGCTGGTGGGCGTGGTGGTCGTGGTGTTCTTCCGCGACTGGCTGGCGATTCGGTTGGACGAATGAGTATCGCCTTTACGCCGTTTCGGGTTCGCGAGCGAGCCGGAAGCGCCATTGTTGTCATTGGCGCTCTATTTCTGTTTCTCCTTGCCGCTTTCTTTCGAGCCCAGGTCATCGGTACCGCTGATTTCCGGCGTCAGAGCGACAACAACCGGCTTCGTCGCTTGATCTTGGCATCCCCCCGGGGCTTCATCCTGGATCGGAACGGGAAGCAGATCGCCGAGAACGCTCCGGGCTTCACTGTCAAACTCGTGGCCAGTTCGCGGGACTCGCTGAAAGCGGTCCTCAAGCGGATCGCGACCCTGGTGCCCGGGGCCGAGGAAATCGAGGGGCCGGTGGTTCGCCGCTATGACCTCGCCTCCTATCAGCCAGCGCTCGTATTCGCCAACGCCAGTATCGAGACGGTCGCTATCCTCGAGGAGCATCGCTACCAACTTCCGGGGCTCGTGATCCGGACCGAGCCCCGCCGGCTCTATGGCGCGGGGCAGGCCGTGGCGCATCTGGTAGGGTACGCCGGCGAGGTCTCCGACGACGAACTTACCCGAGGCCGCTTTCCCGGCGCCCGCCCCGGCACTATCGTCGGCAAGGACGGACTCGAGGCAAAGTTCGACTCCGTGGTTCGGGGTCTCGAGGGCGAGAGTTTCATCGAGGTGGACGCCCGGGGGCGAATGGTCCGTGACGAGAGCGAGTCGCAGGCCCTCAAGCCCGTGACCGGCGAGATGATCCGGACCACTATCGACCTCGAATTGCAGACCTACATCGACAGCTTGTGGTCGGCCGACCGGGTCGGGGTCCGAGGTGCCATGGTCGTGATGACCCCGGACGGCCAGGTGCTGGCGCTCTATTCGGCGCCGACCTTCGACCCGAACGAGTTGATCACCGGAGTCTCCTCCCGGCGGTGGGCCCAGCTCAACGGCGAAGCCAAGCCGCTGCAGAACCGTGCCATTCGCGGGAGCTTTCCGCCCGGCTCGCCCTTCAAACTCGTCACGGCCGCGGTGGCCTTGAAGCGTGGGGTCGTCGACTTTTCGAGCCGGATGCCGCAACCCTGCACCGGCGGGTACCGGTTCGGGAACCGGGTCTTCCATTGCTGGAAGAAATCCGGGCATGGGTCACTCGACTTGACGGGCGCCATCGCGAGCAGCTGTAACATTTATTTCTACCAACTCGGACTCCGCATCGGGCTGCCGAACCTCCTCGCGGAGGCGACCACCATGGGGCTCAGCTCGCCGACGGGGATTGATTTGGCCTCGGAGCGGAGCTCGTCATTTCCGCCGTCGACCGCCTACTACGACCGGCTGTACGGGGCCCGGGGGTGGAGCAATGCGGTGACGCTCAACTTGTCGATCGGGCAGGGTGAGAATGCCCAGACCCTGATGGGTTTGACCCGGTTCTATGCGGCGTTGGCCAGCGACGGGACGGTGCCGATCCCCTACGTCGTCGAGAAGCCGACCGGTTCCCGGCGATCGTTAGGGCTGACCCCGGAGCAATTGGCCGGCCTTCGGACCGCCCTCGTGGCCGTCGTTGACCGGGGGACGGCGGCCGCGAGCGGAGGGCGCGACCTTCGGGTCGCGGGCAAGACCGGAACCGCCCAAAATCCCCAGGGGCCCGATCACGGTTGGTTTATCGCTTTTGCGCCGGCCGAGAAGCCTACCGTGGTGGTCGGGAGTCTCATGGAGTTTGCTCTCCACGGCACCGCCGTGGCGCCCTATGTGGTCAAGGTCATTCGCCGATACCTCGAAAAGACCGATCCCACGCTGGCGAAGGCCAGGACCAAGATGGTGATCCAGGAGGATTCGGCCACCGCCGTGTCCGAATTGATCGCGGATTCCGCCGCCCCGCCTCCGCCCCGCTGATGCGCACCACCCTTGACCGTCCGCTCGTCCTGACGCTGTTGGCCCTGGCCGCCTATGGCTTGGCCATGGTGTATTCCGCCGGCCAAACCGACCTCCCGACCGCCGCCGAACGCGCCTGGGTTCGGCAGCTGGTCTGGATGGTGCTCGCGATCGGGATGGGTGCCGTGGCGTTTCGGCTCTCCTTCCGAATCCTCGAGTGGGTGGCGCCGGTGCTCTATGGGCTCGGGCTGGCCCTGCTGGTTGTGACGCTCGTGGTCGGCACCGGGGCAGGCACCGCCGCCGGAACAAAGAGCTGGTTGGCCATTGGTGGAGTCCGGATCGGTCAGCCCGTGGAGCTCGCCAAGATTGGCGCGATTCTCCTGTTGGCCCGCCACCTCTCGGGGCTTCGGCAACCACCGCAGACGCTCGTTGATTTGGTCCGGCCCGGGCTGATTGCGCTCGGTCCGTTCCTCTTGGTCATGCTCCAGCCTGACCTTGGCAGCGCCATCGTCTTCATCATGATCCTGTTTGCCATGCTGTTTTGGACCGGCGTCAAGCCGTCTCTGCTCCTGTTGCTGGCCTCGCCGATCATCAGCCTGCTCCTGGCGGTCGACACCCGATGGTGGGGGGCCTGGATCTTCCTGCTGACCGTGCTGCTCCTGCTGTGGCGCACCTACGTGGCCGAGGGGGTCCTGATCTGGCTGGTCAACTCCGCGATGGGTGTGGTGGCGATCATCCTCTGGAACGGACTGAAACCGTACCAGCAGAAGCGCTTGATGTCGTTCGTCAATCCGGAGGCCGATCCGGCCGGATCGGCCTATCAGGCGATCCAGTCCAAGGTGGCGATTGGGTCCGGCGGGTGGTTCGGCAATGGGTACCTTCACGGGCCCCAGAAGCGGCTCGCGTTCCTGCCGGAGCAACCCACCGATTTCATTTTTTCCGTGGTGGGTGAGGAGCTTGGTTTCGTTGGGGTGGTGGTGGCCTTGGCCCTCTTCCTCGCCCTTTTTCTCCGACTGGTGCGGATCGCCCGGCGCGCCACCAACCCCTTCAGCAGCCTGGTGGTGTTTGGGATTCTCGGGTTGCTCTTCGCGCACGTGTTCGAAAATGTCGGCATGACGATCAGTGTGATGCCGATCACTGGCATCCCGCTGCCATTCTTTTCGTACGGAGGTTCGTTCGTCCTGGCCTGCGGCATCAGCATGGGGCTGGTGTTGCGGGTTGCCTACGATTCGCGGTCCAGCGGTTATCTCGAATGATGACAAGGACTTGCAAGTTAGGGTCTAGCGCGTTTGTCCTGGGCAGTCCAAATTGATGGTCCCTTCTCCATAGCGTGTGTGGATCCGTGTCATTCTTGGCGAGTCAATGGCTGTGAGCGCGTGGTTTAAAAAGGAACGGAAGCCCCGGCTGTCCCAACGCGCTCGGCTCGAGATTCCCAAAGATGCCTGGGACAAGTGCGAGTCCTGCGGCCACGTCGACATTCGGGGGCGGTTCGAGCGGGAGCTCAATGTCTGCCCGAACTGTGGCCACCATCGGCGTTTCCTGGCTGAGGAGTACGTGGAGCTCTTGAGCGATGCCGGTACCTGGCGCGAGCTCAACGCCAACCTCGGACCGCTGGACCCCCTCTCCTTCGAACACTATGCCGATCGGTCGAAGTCGTCGCAGGCCAAGACTGGGCAGTTGGATGCCATTTATACCGGGTTGTGCCGGCTCGAGAAGATTCCGCTTCACGTCGGTGTGATGAACTTCGCCTTCATGGGTGGTTCGATGGGGTCGGTGGTGGGGGAGAAGATCGCCCGGCTGGCCCGCCGTTCATCCGATAAGGGTGTCCCGCTGGTGCTGGTGTGTGCCTCGGGCGGGGCCCGGATGCAAGAAGGGGTGCTCTCCCTCATGCAGATGGCCAAGACGTCGACGGCGATCGCCGAGCTGAAGCGTGAAGGGGTGCCATATCTGACGGTCCTGACCAATCCGACGACCGGTGGCGTCTCGGCCAGCTATGCGATGCAAGGTGACGCGATTCTAGCGGAGCCGGGCGCGGTGATCGGGTTCGCGGGCCAGCGGGTCATCAAGCAGACCATCGGGCAGGATCTGCCGGAGGGATTTCAGACCGCCGAGTTCTTGCTCGAGCGGGGCCAAGTGGATGAGGTCGTTCCGCGCGGCGCCCTCCGGGAAACGGTGGCGAGGCTCCTCAGGCACATGCTGGGCCACAAGTCCGAGGTGGAGGCGAGGAGCGAGGCGTGAGCCTTCGGCGTCACGACCGATATCAGCGGACCCTCGATTTTCTCTATCCACGAACCACCACGATTAAGTTCGGGCTCGATCGCACGGAACTCCTCCTGGCGGCGTTAGGCAACCCACATCACATCATTCCGGCAATTCATGTCGGCGGCACCAACGGCAAGGGGAGCGTGACGGCCTTGGTTGCCGCCGCGTTGGAAGCGTCCGGCCACCGGGTCGGGGTGTATACGTCGCCTCATTTGGTGGATTTCCGGGAGCGGATCACGGTTGGGGGCGTGCCGATCTCGGCCGCGGCGACAGCAATGTGGACCGATCAGCTCCGCCCGCTGATCGAGGAATCCGGCGCTACCTTCTTCGAAGCGACCACGGCCCTTGCCTTTGCCGATTTGGCCAGCCGGGGCGCGGATGTGGCCGTCATCGAGGTGGGGCTCGGCGGCCGCCTCGACAGCACCAACGTCGTCCGGCCGATGGTGAGTGGGGTTACCAAGATCGCGCTCGACCATCAGAAGTACCTTGGGCACACGCTGGAAGCCATTGCCCGAGAGAAGGCCTGGATCGCCAAGCCCGGCGCCCCGTTCATCATCGGCGAGTGCGATCCGGCTCTCGTCGCGGTGTTGAAGGATGAGGCCCGCCGCTCGGTCGAGGCGATCGAGCCCGGTGGGAGGGCTGATCTTCGGGTCCTGCCACCGGAATACCTCTGGGAAGGACCGCTCGGGTTGGCCGGTCCGCACCAGCGCCGGAATGCGGCGGTGGCCCACGGGATCGTGATGGCGCTGCCGGAGCGGTTCAGGCCGGCCCACTCGGCGATCGAACGGGGGTTTGCCTCGGCGTTCGTGCCCGGCCGGCTCGATCGACGGGGCCGCTGGCTCTTTGACGTGGCCCATAATCCGGATGGGGTCCGGGCCCTCGTGGCGGCGATTGCCGGACAAGATCCGCCTCGACCGCTCCATGCCCTGGTCTCGATTTTGGGCGACAAGGAGTGGCCCGAGATGCTGGTGCTGCTCGACCAGGTGGTCGACCGGGGCATCCTCACCGTCGCCCCGACCGCGGAAGGCCGAAAGTGGGATCTGTCGTGGCTCCGGCGGTGGCTCGACCGGCCCGACCGGCCCCCAGCCCGGGCCGAATGGCGCTTGATCGAGGACTTTCCGGAGGCGCTTGAAGCGGCCTCCGCCGGCGCGGGGACGATCCTGGTCACTGGCTCCTTCCATACCGTCGGGGATGTCCTGGCGGCCCGGGGTCTCGCCCCGATTTGACCGGAACGGGGGCCCTCGGCCCCGCTTATATTTAGGCATGTCGATTCAGGCCCTTCCCGGTTTCCGTGATTTCTATCCCGACGAGCTTGCCATCCGGTCGCACGTGTTCGGTTCGATGCGGCGGGTGGCCCTGCGGTACGGGTTCCTGGAGTATGATGGGCCGCCGCTCGAGTCGCTGGAGCTGTATACCCAAAAGAGCGGTGACGAGATCGTCGGCCAGCTTTATCATTTTCGCGACAAAGGCGAGCGGGAGGTGGCGCTCCGGCCCGAGATGACGCCGACGTTGGCCCGGATGGTGGCCCCGAAGGCATCGTCGATGAAGAAGCCGATTCGGTGGTTCTCGATTCCCCAACTGTTCCGGTACGAACGCCAACAGCGCGGCCGGCTCAGGGAACACTTCCAACTCAATTGCGACTTGATCGGGGAGCCGGGGCCGGCGGCCGATGCCGAGATCATCGCGTTGGCCATTGACGTGATGCGGGATCTTGGCCTTGGGCCGGCGGACATTCGGGTCCGGGTGTTCGATCGGCGGGTACTGCAGGCCCTATTGGAGAGCCTGGGTGTCCCGGCCGAGCACCTCGGTGTGGCCTACCAGGCCATCGACAAGATTGGTCGGCGCGAGTTCGCATCGCACAAGGAGAAGCTCGCCCAAGTGGCGGCCTCAGTGGCCGCGTTGGATTTCGTGGAGCGCCACCGAGGCGTCACTCGGTGGGCGGAGATGGAAGCACTCCTCGCTCCGTACCCGGCGGTGCTGGAGGCCGCCGCGCCGCTCCGAGCCACGCTGGCGGCGTTGGAGGCGATGGGGCTCGGCGATTTCGTGGATCTTGACCTCACGATCGTTCGAGGCTTGGCCTATTACACCGGGACGGTGTTCGAACTGTTCGACGCTCAAGGAACCTTTCGAGCGATCTGCGGGGGCGGGCGGTACGACAATCTGCTCGCGGCGCTGGGCGGGGTTGACCTGCCGGCGCTCGGATTCGGGATGGGGGATGTGGTGCTGACCGAGCTGCTCCGGGATCGCGGGTTGCTGCCGGCGCCGGGGCCGAGCGCGGAGGTGTTCCTGGCGGCGGTCACGCCGGAGGACCGTCCGTTTGTCCTGGGTTTGGCCCATGAACTTCGGGACAGTGGCTTTCGAGTCGAGTACGCCTTGGTTGACCAAACGGTGGCCAAGCAGTTCAAGCTCGCCGACGCTCGGCGGGTCAAAGTCGTGATCGTCGTTGGGCCGGATGACCGAGCCCGCGGCGAGGTTGTGGTCAAGGATCTCACCGCCGGAGCCCAACGCGCGGTTCCTTGGGCCGGGGTCGTTTCGGCGCTTCGGGCGCTCGGTGCTGGCCCTCAGCCGTAATTGTCACCCTTCTAGGCAGAAACGACGGTTCGATGTCGGACAACAAGGCACTACCTACCCGGGCCGCGGACTTCAGCGCCTGGTACAACGAACTCATCGCCCGGGCCGAACTGGCCGACTACAGTCCGGTCCGCGGCTGCATGGTTATTCGGCCGAATGGCTATGCGATCTGGGAGCAGATGCAGGCCGCGCTCGACAAGATGTTCAAGGACACCGGCCACCAGAACGCCTACTTCCCGTTGTTCATTCCCCAGAGTTTCCTGGCCAAGGAGGCGGAGCACGTCGAGGGCTTTTCGCCCGAGACCGCTGTCGTGACGCACGCCGGTGGCAAGGAGCTGGAGGAGCCGCTGGTGGTTCGGCCCACGTCCGAAACGATCGTCGGGGCGATGTACGCCAAATGGATTCAGAGCTATCGAGACTTGCCGGTGCTCTTGAACCAATGGTGCAACGTGGTGCGATGGGAGATGCGGACCCGGCTCTTTCTCCGGACCACTGAGTTTCTCTGGCAGGAAGGCCATACGGCGCACGCCACGGAGGCCGAGGCGGAGGCTGAAACCCTCCAGATGCTGGGCGTCTATCGGACGTTCCAGGAGCAGTACCTGGCGTTGCCGGTCATCACCGGCAGGAAAACCGATTCCGAACGGTTTGCCGGCGCGCTCCGCACCTATGCCCTCGAAGCGATGATGCAGGATCACAAGGCCCTGCAGATGGGCACCAGCCATAACCTTGGCCAGAACTTTGCCAAGGCGTTCGAGATCTCGTTTCAGACCGCTGAAGGCACGATCGATCATGTGTGGAGCACCTCGTGGGGTAGCTCAACTCGGATGATCGGGGGCATGATCATGGCCCACAGCGATGACGCCGGATTTGTCTGCCCGCCCCGGTTGGCGCAGTGGCAGGCCGTGATTGTCCCGATCTACAAGACCGATGCGGAGCGCGGTACCATCCTGGAGGCCGCGAACCGGGTGGCCGTCGACCTGCGGGCCGGAGGGATCAGGGTTCATGTCGATGGTCGCGAAGGGATGAAGCCGGGGGCCAAGTACTATGAGTGGGAGGGGCGAGGGGTTCCATTTCGGCTCGAGATCGGTCCCCGAGATCTCGCCTCCGGCACGGTGATGCTGGCCCGGCGGACCGGCGGCCCGAAGACGTCCTTGCCGATGGTCGGCCTCGCCGCCGCCCTGGCCCTCGAAGTCGAGGCCATGCAGGTGGCGCTGTTCGAGGCCTCCAAGGCCCGGCGGGAGGCCCATTCGCTCCGCCATCCGAAGAGCAAACAAGAGTTCATCGATTTCATCGAAGGGAACGGTGGGTTCGTCTACGCCGGTTGGTGCGGCGATCCGGCGGTCGAAGCAGAAATCAAGGAGGCCACCAAGGCCACGATCCGGGTGATTCCTGATCCGGAGTTCCTCCAGGGCGAGTCGCCGAAGACCTGCATTTGGACCGGACGGCCCGCGGTCGCCGAGGTCATCTGGGCTCGGGCGTACTAGATGGGCCAAGCGGTGGTAGGCCCCGGGGGCTCTGCGGTCGATCCGCGCGAGTTGTTTCGCGATGCGGGGCTCGAGCGGGGACCCGATGGACTGCTGCGGATGGGCGGGGTGTCCCTCGAGGCGGTCCTCCGGGATGTCGGATCGCCGGCGTACGTCTACAACGGCGGAGCGATTCGCGAGCAGTACCAGGCCATCGCCTCGGCATTTGCCGGGACCCCGCACCAGGTTCACTTCGCCGTCAAGTCGAACAGCAGTCTGGCCGTGCTCAAGATTCTCAAGGATCTCGGCGCCGGAGCCGACATCGTGTCCGGTGGAGAGCTCCGGCTGGTCACCCGGGTTGGCTTCGATCCGAAGCGGGTCGTCTTTAGCGGGGTCGGGAAGACCGACGCCGAACTGGAAGCGGCCATCAGTTGCCGGATCGGCGGTATCAACATCGAGTCGGGGGAAGAACTGACGGCCCTCGAACGCATTGTCGGTCGGCGGTCGGTGGACTATCCGATTCGGCTCGGGATCCGGGTCAATCCGGATGTCGCGGCCGATGCCCACCCGTATATCACCACGGGAGCAGGTGGCAACAAATTCGGGGTTCCCACTGAGCAGGTTCTTGGGCTGGCGCGCCGGATTGCCGGCAATCCCCGGTTCACGCTGGTCAGCCTTGCCATGCACCTCGGGAGCCAGTTGCTCGATCCAGCCCCGTTTGCCGATGGGGCAACCAAGCTCATCAGGTTGATCGACGACATCGCGGCCCTCGGGATTCGCTCGATTGAAGCAGTCGATGTCGGAGGCGGACTCGGGATTCGCTACCGGGACGAAACACCCCTCAAGCCTCGCCAATTGTCTGAAGTGTTGACGCCGATCATTGCGGGGCGGGGCCTGACGCTCCATCTCGAGCCGGGCCGTTTTGTGACCGGCAGCGCCGGCGTGCTGTTGACCAAAGTGCTCTATCGGAAGCGCTCGGGCGGCAAGGACTTCGTGGTGGTCGATGCCTCGATGACCGATCTGGTTCGCCCCAGTCACTACCACGCCTACCACGAGATCACCGAGGTGGTGGCTCGAGGCCGGCCGGTTCAGACGGTCGATATCGTCGGCCCGGTCTGCGAAACGGGCGACTTCTTGGCGTTGGACCGGCCGCTCCCCGGTGTCGAAACCGGCGATCATCTGGCCATTCTCTGTGCCGGCGCCTACGGGTCGGTCATGGCCTCGAACTACAATAGCAGACTCCGGGCGCCCGAAGTCCTCATTGATCGCGGACGTTATGGAGTCACCCGCGTTCGGGAGACCCTGGAGGACTTGCTCCGGGGCGAAACCGACGATCCCTTCCACCGCTGAAAGCCTGTGACCAAGAACGCTATCCTGATCATCGACTACGGCTCTCAGTTCACGCAACTCATTGCCCGACGAGTTCGTGAGGCGCATGTCTACTGCGAGATCCACCCGCCGACCCGATCGCTC
Organism: Gemmatimonadota bacterium; assembly: GCA_009692115.1. Classification (NCBI taxonomy): domain Bacteria; kingdom Pseudomonadati; phylum Gemmatimonadota; species Gemmatimonadota bacterium. Next base: position 39,609 of record SHZU01000003.1, read on the forward strand.
GAGTGGATCCGGGAGTGGGGTCCGACAGGCATCATTTTGTCCGGGGGGCCGAACTCGGTCTATGACGAAGGAGCACCCACCGCGCCCGCTGAGTTGCTGAACCTCGGCGTACCGGTCCTCGGTCTGTGCTACGGGATGTACCTCGTGGCCCAGATGGCGGGGGGTACGGTGGTGGCCGCCGGCCGGCGCGAGTATGGGCGGGCCCAAGTGTCGGTTCGCGGGGGCCGGCTGTTCCGGGGCTTCGATTCGGGCGAGACGACAACGGTCTGGATGAGTCACGGCGACCGGGTCGAGAACGTACCGCCCGGCTACCGTGTCACCGCCTCGAGCGAAAACTGCCCGATCGCGGGGATCGAGCACGAGACGTTGCCCCTGATGGCGGTCCAGTTTCATCCCGAGGTCGCTCACACCGTTCGGGGCGGGGAAATCATCAACGCGTTCTTGTTCGATGTGTGCGGTGCCGTGGCGGATTGGACGCCCGCGCACTTCATTGAAACGGAAATCGCCAAGATCCAGGCCCAGGTTGGTCCGACGACCCGGGTCATTTGCGGCTTGTCCGGTGGGGTCGACTCCGCCGTGGCAGCGGCCCTGGTGCACCGCGCCGTGGGGAACCGGCTCACCTGCATCTTCGTCGATCACGGCCTGCTCAGGCTCCATGAGCGGGAGCAGGTCGAGGTGACGTTTCGCCGGCACCTCGGAATCGATCTCAGGGTGGTCGATGCCAGCGATCAGTTCCTCAGCCTCCTCGCCGGGGTCACCGATCCGGAGCGGAAGCGGACGATCATTGGACATACCTTCATCGATGTGTTCGAAGCCGCGGCCAAAGTCGTGGGCGACGATGTGGGTTTCTTGGTGCAGGGCACCCTCTATCCCGATGTGATCGAGTCGTTCTCGCCTCGGGGCGGGCCGTCGGTCACCATCAAGACCCACCACAATGTCGGGGGCCTGCCGGAGCGATTGCCTTTCAAGCTGATCGAACCCCTTCGCGAACTCTTCAAGGACGAGGTCCGGGCGGTTGGCCGCGACCTCGGCCTCCCCGAGGAGATCGTCGGACGTCACCCGTTCCCGGGTCCCGGACTCGCCATCCGGATTCTCGGTGACATCACCCGGGAGTCACTCGAGACCCTCCGCAAAGCCGATGCGATTTACTTGGAGGAGATCCGGTCGGCGGGGTTGTACGACGAGATCTGGCAGGCGTTCGCGGTCCTGCTGCCGATTCGTTCGGTGGGCGTCATGGGCGACGGCCGGACCTACGATCAAGTCATCGCCCTCCGGGCGGTCACCAGCCGGGACGGGATGACGGCCGACTGGTACCCGTTTCCGCCCGAGGTTATGGGACTGATGTCAAATCGGATCGCCAATGAGGTGCGGGGGGTCAATCGGGTCGTCTACGATGTCAGCTCGAAGCCGCCGGCCACGATTGAGTGGGAGTGATTCATCCGGCTCGTTGATCGAGTAGCCGGAAAAATGATCGACCGTTTCCAGACGCGCCAATCGGTCGGGCGGGTCGGGTTCCTTGACCAATTGGGCGATCTGCGCGAGTACCGCCAAGTATTGGTTGGTCACTTCCGTCGGTGGTGCCGCGATCAAGAAGAGGCTGGTCACTGGTCGGCGGTCGATGGCGTCGTACTCGATTCCGGTCCGGAGCCGTCCAAAGGCGAGCCGGAGCCGGCTCACGGCCAATGATCGGCAATGCGGCACCGCCACTCCCCGCCCAATCCCCGTCGAACCAAGTTGCTCTCGCCGCTGGATCAGGCGGAGCAATGTATGCTGGGCGCAGTCATCGACCCGGAGAAGCCGGACCATCTCGGCAAAGACCTCGTCCTTGGTTGCGCCCGTGAGTTCCAGGTCAATTGACCCCGGGTCGAAGTAATCGCGAAGCTGGATAGGGCGGGAAGTTTACGGCGCTCCTCTGGAAAACTCAAACGGGATTCGCGACGGCTTTAACTTGCGGGGTTGGCCTCTCTAGGGTTCTGCAAGTAGCTTTCGGGTATGCGGTTACCGTATGCCCCCGGAATCGAAATCCCCCTCATTCTGGCCCCGATGGCCGGGGTGTCGGAGGGGCCGTTCCGGCAAATATGTCGGAGCCTCGGGGCCGACGTGCTGATGACTGAGTTCCTGGCTGCCGAAGCCATCCGGCGGGGCATTCAAAAGACCCTTGAAGGATGCGAGTTCGGCGAATCGGAACGGCCGCTCGGCGTCCAGATCTACGGTGCGGATGCCGAGGCCATGGGCCGGGCGGCCGCCATCGTCACCGACGTATACCACCCGACGTTCATTGACATCAATTTCGGCTGTCCGGTCAAGAAGGTCGTGCAGCGGAACGGCGGCTCGGGCTGTCTCCGCGACCTCAACCTCGTGAGCCAGATCATCCGGGCCGTGGTCGCGGCCACCCACCTGCCGGTGACGGTTAAAACCCGGAGCGGATGGAGCGAGGATACCAGGAGCCCGGTGGACATCGCCCTTCGGATGCAGGATGCCGGCGCCAAAGCGTTCACCCTTCACGCGCGGACCCGGACCCAGATGTTTACCGGGAAGGCGAGCTGGGATGAGATCGCCAAGGTGGTGGAGGCGCTCGACATCCCGGTCATCGGGAACGGCGATATCGAAACGCCTGAAGACGTGATCCGGATGCGGGTCCATACCGGATGCGCCGGGGTGATGATCGGCCGAGGGTCTTTCGGGAACCCGTGGATCTTTCGGGAAAGCCGGGCTCTTCTCGACGGCACCCACCGGCCGCCCCATCCGGGTCCGCAAGAACGGTTTGCCGTGGCGCTTGAACACGCGGCGCTCGCCCTCCGGTTGCAGGGCGACCACCGCAAGACCGTGATCGAGTTCCGCAAACACCTCGGCTGGTACGCCAAGGGGTTACCGCAGGCCAGCGCGCTCCGGGAAAAGCTCTTCCAGGTCGAGACGATGACGGCGGCCCAGGCCATCTTTCAAGACTATCTCGAGACCCGACCGGTCTCAGTGTGAAGGCGCAACTCGCCGAGTGGCTCGCCTCGGTTGCGGATGGTTCGCTCAGCGTTTCCGACGCGCTGGAGCGGCTCCGCCATTTTCCCGGAGAGGACATCGGCCTGGCCAAGGTGGACCATCACCGAAGCCTCCGGTACGGCCATCCTGAGGTGGTGCTGGCCAGCCACAAGACCGTGGCTCAGCTGATCGCCATCACTGAACGATTGGAAGCGGTCAGCGGTTCTTTCCTCTGCACCAGGGTTACCGGCGAACAGGCGCGGGCCCTCGCCGACCGATTCCCCGGCGTCAGGCTGCATCTTGAAGGTCGAACCGCATGGCTCGCCCCGGCAACTCCAGTGCCGATCTTGGGCACGGTCGCCGTGGTCACGGCCGGGACGAGCGACATCCCCGTGGCCGAGGAAGCCGCTGTAGTTGCGGAAGCCTTCGGCGCCGTGGTGACCCGGGTATTTGACGCGGGGGTTGCCGGTCTCCACCGCATCTTGTCGGCCAGGCCGGAGATCGACCGGGCCGACGTCGTCATCGTCGTGGCCGGGATGGAGGGTGCCTTGCCCAGTGTCGTCGGAGGCTTGGTGGGCCAGCCGGTGATTGCGGTACCCACGAGCGTCGGGTATGGCGCCTCGTTCAACGGGCTCGCCGCCTTGCTTGGCATGCTCAACTCCTGTGCGGAAGGCGTGACGGTCGTCAATATCGACAATGGCTTTGGGGCCGCCGCGGCCGCCGCAAGGATCCTTCGCTTGGCCCGAAAGGAATAACCCATGCGCCAGACGGTGGTTCATACCGGCGCACCGAGTTTCACCTGGATCGACCTGGTGGCCCCGGACCGGGCCGAGTTGTCGGCCTTGGCTACCGAGTTCGGTTTTCACCACACGTCGGTTGAGGATTGCCTCGACCCGTGGCGTTTGCCCAAGCATGAGCGGATCGGCGACACGACCTTCGTGATCTTGCGGGTGTTCGATGCCGGGTGCTCTCCCGAGGCATCGAGCGTGCAGGAGACCACCCGAAAAATCGCCGTGTTCTACCGGGCGGGCCTCGTGGTAACCGTTCATCGAGCCGATCTCGCCGTGGTTCAGGCGGCGCGGACCCGATTTGGGGCCGACGTCAAGGATCTGTGCACGGAAACCGCCGTGCTCGGCGCCCTGTTCAATGGCGCCCTGGATTCCTTCGACGCCCCGCTCGACCAGGCGGAGGTCGTGGCGGGCGAGTTCGAGGATGCGGTCCTCGATGAGACCAAGCGCTCGCCGAATCTCACGGCGATCCACAACTTGAAGCGACGAGTCAATGTTATCAAGCGGGTGCTGTGGCAAACCAATACGGTGGTCCAACGGTTGGTCCCGCCCCAGGAGCGGACCGGCGCCGTGTTTCAGGATGTCAAGGAGAACGCCGAGAGCTACTACTTCTACGCCGACCAGCTGCTGGAGGAGATCAACAACCTGATCAGCATCCACGTGGCGCTCTCGAGCCATCGAACCAATGAAGTGATGCGGGTCCTGACCGTGTTCTCGGCATTCTTCCTGCCCCTGACGTTCATCGTGGGTGTTTATGGGATGAACTTCCGCTTCATGCCTGGATTGGAGCGCTGGTGGGGGTACCCAGCGATTTTAGCCCTCATGGCTGGGGTCTGCGTCGCCATCGCCTTGTGGTTTCGGAAGCGGGGGTGGCTCGGCGGCAATCCTCAGGCGTAAGCCGTTGAGGAGCAATGAGTTAGGCGCTTGGTAGCCGGGCCGATCCTCTTGTCAAGCCGGGGGCGGGTCGTTATGATGGATGCACCCGGGGGGCGACTGGCTTCGACGGGTCAGGAGAATGTGGAGACGCGTGCCCAGGACCAGGCCCTGGTAAAACACTTGGAAAATTTTATCTGCCAACTCTAACTTGGCATTGGCTGCGTAAGCTGAGCTAAGCTCGCTTACCGCACCACCGGAGAAGGGAGCCTGCCTGGGGCGCCTCAACCGGACCGCAAATTCAGGCTGGCTCGTGGCGGCGTCCTCACGTCCCGAGTAAGAAAACGAGGGCTCGGCTCGACGAAGGATGGCCGGTAGCCGGCGTCGGACTAGCGCACGAAGATCGGCCTACGCACGTAGTGGCTTTGCTGGATGCTGATTCGGACCAGGGTTCGATTCCCTGCGCCTCCATTGGATAAAGGACCGGCCTTCCCTCGGGAAGTCCGGTCCTTTGTTTTCTGCCCACATCGGCTTCGTCATGTTCCAAGGTAATTCAGACAAATGAGCTTATCTGATCCCAAGTCTTGTTACCGCAGTTGTTTGTACATCTAGGATATGACCGATTTGTTCAGCACTGCGAACGCCTGCCGAGCCACGTCGAGCGCTTCACCCGGAGACCGGGCGAGGCAATTGAGGTGTCCCATTTTGCGGCCGAGCCGGGCCTCCTTTTTACCATAGAGGTGGAGCCGAACCCCGGGGATGGCGAGTGCGGCGGCCCAATTGGGTTCGCCGCCGGCCCAGCGGTCGCCCAAGAGATTGACCATGCAGATCGGCGACAGGAGCCGGGGTTCGCCTAGCGGCAGGCCGGCCAGGCAGCGGACCTGTTGCTCGAATTGGTCCACTCCGCAGGCGTCCATCGTGTAGTGTCCGGAGTTGTGGGGCCGGGGGGCCAATTCGTTGACGAAGATCCGGCCCCCCTCCGCGACGAACATCTCGACGCCCAGGACCCCGACGTAGTTGAGCCGATTCGCGACGGCCATTGCCGTGTGGACCGCCTCGGTGGCGAGTTCGGGTGCCACGAGGGCCGGCACGACGGTCGTGTGGAGGATGCCGCCGACGTGAACATTCTCGCCCACCGGGAACGGCGCCACGGAGCCGTCCTGGCCCCGAGCCAGGACGACGGAGATCTCGGATGCGAGGGCCAACCGGCGTTCGAGGACGCAGGGGACCTGTCGGAACCGTTCGAACGCCGCTTCGGTCTCGTCATACCGAGTGACGACCGCTTGCCCTTTGCCGTCGTACCCGAGCCGGCTGGTCTTCAGCACTGCCGGCGCCCCGATTCGATCCCAGGCTCGGCGAAGGTCGGCGATCGATTCGACCGCCTCAAAATCAGCGGTGGCGAGGCCGGCCGATCGAAGGAATGTCTTCTCGGTAATCCGGTCCTGGCAGATGGCAACGGCGGCGGCCGAGGGGCGGCACACGGTGTGAGTGCTGAGATATTCGAGGGCTGCCGCCGGCACGTTCTCGAACTCGGTGGTCACCGCCGCCGCGGAGCGGGCCAGATCCTCGAGCGCGGCTCGGTCGTCGTACGCCGAGCGGATATGGCGGGTGGCGACGGCGCCTGCCGGGGACAACGGATCGGGCTCGAGGACGACCACCTCGTAGCCCATCTCCCGGGCTCGCAGCGTGAACATCCGGCCGAGCTGACCGCCACCCACCAGGCCGAGGGTTTGCCCCGGCGGGATCATAGCGAGGGCGGCGGGAGGGTGGCGGCCAGAACGTTGGCTTCTTGGGCCTTCCGAAACGTCTCGAGCCGGGTGGCCAGGGCTTGATCGTGCCGCGCCAGCATGGCGACGGCATACAGGCCGGCATTGTGGGCCCCCGGCTCGCCGATCGCAAAGGTCGCGACCGGGATCCCGGCCGGCATCTGGACGATCGAGAGCAACGAATCGAGCCCCTGAAGGTACGTGCTCGGAACCGGGACGCCGAGGACCGGAACAATGGTTTTGGCCGCGAGCATGCCGGGAAGATGGGCGGCTCCGCCGGCCCCGGCGATAATGCAATGCAAGCCGCGACCGAGCGCTTCGGACGCATACTGGAACAGCAGGTCAGGGGTGCGATGGGCGGAAACGACCCGGGTTTCGTGCGGGACGCCGAAGTCATCGAGGCGCTTGGCGGCGTGCCGGAGGGTGTCCCAGTCCGAGGCCGATCCCATCACGATACCGACCAATGGGGAGCGGCTCACAGGGTACCCCGGGTGCGATCCATCGTGCCGCGCTCCGCCAGTGCGGCTTGGGCCGCCGCGAGGCGGGCGATCGGGACCCGAAACGGCGAACAGGAGACATAGTTCATCTTTTGAGCCTCGCAGAAGGTAATCGTCTTCGGCTCGCCGCCGTGCTCGCCGCAGATCCCGATCTTGAGATCCTGCCGAGTGCCGCGGCCTAATTGCACGGCCATACTGATCAGTTTGCCGACCCCGGCGATATCGAGTTCCTGGAAGGGGTCGGCTTCGATGATGTTCCGTTCGACGTATGATGGGAGGAACACCCCGGCATCGTCCCGGGACAGGCCCCAGGTGGTCTGGGTCAGGTCGTTGGTGCCGAAGGAGAAGAACTGGGCCTCCCGGGCAATTTCATCGGCCGTGAGGGCCGCTCGGGGCAACTCGATCATGGTGCCTAACAAGTAGGGCACCGTGATCTGTCGTTCCCGGAACACTTCCTCGGCCACCTGCCGGACAATCAGCGCTTGTTTCCGGAATTCGATCACGTGGGCCACCAGAGGGATCATGACCTCGGGTTGGACCCGGCCCTTCCGTTCCGCCACGGTGCAGGCGGCCTCGAAAATGGCGCGGGCCTGCATCGCGGTAATTTCCGGGTACATGATACCGAGCCGGCACCCGCGGAGCCCGAGCATCGGGTTGACCTCGCTCAGGTTGTCGATGATTCGCTGGACGTCTTTGACGGTCTTACCCATCTGCCCGGCCAACTCGGCGATCTCCTTCGCCGCCTTGGGCAAGAACTCGTGGAGCGGCGGATCGAGGAGGCGGATCGTGACGGGGTACCCCTCCATCGCCCGGAAGATGCCTTCGAAGTCCGCCCGCTGCATGGGCAGGAGCCGGGCCAGCGCTTTCTTCCGGCCGGCTTCGTCCTCCGCCAGAATCATTTCGCGCATCACGGGCAACCGTTCGCCCTCGAAGAACATGTGCTCGGTCCGGCAGAGGCCAATTCCTTCGGCTCCGAAGTCGCGGCCCCGGTGCGAGTCGGCCGGGGTGTCGGCGTTGACGCGGATCCGGAGGTGACGCATGCCGTCGGCCCAGCCCATCAGTTTGGTGAAGTGCTCGCTGAGCAGGGGTGCGACCAGTTTGGACTGTCCGCCGAAGACTTTGCCCGTGCTCCCGTCGACGGTGATCCAGTCGCCTTCGGCGATCGCCCGGCCGAGGACCGTAAACTGGCCGGCCGCCTCATCGACCTCGATCTCCTGGGCCCCCGCAACACAGGGCTTGCCCATGCCTCGGGCCACGACGGCCGCGTGAGACGTCATCCCGCCCCGGGCGGTCAAAATGGCCCGGGCGGTGACCATGCCGTGGAAATCCTCGGGGCTGGTTTCCCGCCGAACCAGGATGACGGCGTTGCCCTTCTTGCCTAACTCCTCGGCCCGGTCGGCACTGAAGACGACGGTCCCGCTGGCGGCCCCGGGCGAGGCCGGGAGCCCGGTGGTCAAGTAATCGATGGGCGCGTTGGCGTCGATGGCCTGGTGGAGGAGCTGATTGAGGTCATTGGGAGGAATCCGGGCCACGGCTTCCTCTTCGGAAATCGACCCCTCCGCCACCATCTCGACGGCGATCCGGACCGCCGCTTGGCCGGATCGCTGCCCCCGCCGGGTCTGCAGCATGTAGAGTTGGCCGCGCTCGATCGTGAACTCGAGATCCTGGACGTCTCGAAAATGCCGCTCGAGGGTCCGGGCAACCCGTTCGAGCTCGCCGAACACGTGGGGCATCCGGTCCTTCAGTGCCTCGATGTGTTCCGGAGTCCGGGTGCCGGAGACGACATCCTCGCCTTGGGCGTTCATCAAGAACTCGCCGTAGAGCATGTTCTCCCCGGTTGAGGGATCCCGGGTAAACGCAACCCCGGTCCCGCAGTCCTCTCCCATGTTGCCGAACACCATGGCCACGATGTTCACGGCCGTTCCCAGGCTGTTGGGAATGTCGTGAAGCTTGCGATAGTCGATGGCCCGCCGGGTGTTCCAGCTCTCGAACACGGCCTCGATCGCCCCCCACAACTGATCGATCGGGTTTTCCGGAAAGGGTTTGCCGGTGTCGGCCTCGATCAGCGCCTTGTATTCGCGGACCAGGGCCTGGAATTCTGCCACCGGCAGGTCGATGTCGCGGGCCACGCCAAGGCGGTGCTTCCGGGCCTCCAGGCGTTCCTCAAACCGCTTCTTCGGCACCTCGAAGACGACCCCGCCATACATCTGGACGAAACGGCGGTAGGAGTCCCAGGCAAAGCCTGGATTTCCGCTCAGCTTCTCGAGTCCCTTAACGGTGTCGTCGTTCAAGCCAAGGTTGAGAATGGTTTCCATCATGCCCGGCATCGAGAGCGCCGCACCGGACCGGACCGAGACGAGCAGCGGGTTGTCGGCGGCGCCGAATTGCTTGCCGGTGGCGGCTTCGACTCGCAGCAGCGACGCCTCGACTTGGGCCTTGAGCCGAGGCGGGAACTGGTGCATGGCCAGATAGGTTCCGCATACTGTTGAGGCAATGGTGAATCCGGGCGGGACCGGGATGCCGAGATTGGTCATCTCGGCTAGGCCGGCGCCTTTGCCACCCAACGTTTCCTTCATGGCGGACGTCCCGTCCGCCCGGCCCTGACCGAAAAAATAGACGAGGGGTTGCGTCTGGCTGTCGATCACGGCGCGCTCTCGACGAAGGGCGGCTGATGGTGCATTTCGACCGGTGGGGTGGTCGGCTGAATCGGATATTGCCCGGAAAAGCAGGCGTGGCAGAAGCTGTTCCGGGTGCCCGCAGCCTGAACCATGCCGGCCAAGGAGAGATATCCGAGCGAGTCGACGCCAAGGTATGTCGCAATCTCCTCGATCGAGTGATTGGCAGCAATCAGCTCGTCTCGGTTCGGCGTGTCGATCCCGTAGTGGCACGGTCCGGTGATCGGCGGTGAACTCAGTCGGAGGTGCACCTCCCGAGCCCCCGCCCCTCGGATCATCTGGACCAGTCCCTTACTCGTGGTTCCCCGGACCAAGCTGTCATCCACGACGACGACGGACCGGCCGGCGATCACGTGGCGGACCGGGTTGAACTTGATCTTGACCTTGGCGACGCGGAGGGCTTGGGTCGGATTGATGAAGGTCCGGCCCACGTAGTGGTTCCGGATCAGGCCATGCTCCAGCTTGAGGCCGGACTCATCTGCAAACCCGAGTGCCATCATGTTGGCGCTGTCGGGAACGCTGAATACCACGTCGGCGCCGGGGGCGGGGTGTTCCCGGGCCAGCTGCCGCCCCAGTTCCCGCCGGACCCGGTCCACCGACTCGCCGAAGACGGTGCTATCGGGCCGGGCAAAGTAGACCAACTCGAAAATGCACCGCATCGGCGCCGGGGCGCACTCGAGTTTCGGTAGGTCCCGCACCATGCCGTCGATAATCTCGAGAAAGTCCCCCGGGCCAAGTTCCCGGATCAGGGTCGCGCCGACCAGGTCGAGGGCGCAGGTTTCCGAAGCCACGACGACGCCCTGGCCGATCCGACCCACCGCCAGGGGCCGAAACCCAAAGGGGTCGACAGCGCAATACAAGGTCCGGCCGACGGCAATGACGAGGCTATAGGCGCCTTCGATCTTGCCCAACGCCTCCCGGATCTGGGCCTCCGGCGTCGTCGCCCGCGACCGGGCGATCAGATGGACGATCACCTCGGAGTCTGAGGAGGACTGGAAGATGGCGCCCTTATCAACCAACTCCCGTTTGACGGCGGGCGCATTGGTGAGGTTTCCATTGTGCGCGAGGGCCAGCGGCCCTCCGTGGTAATTGGCGACGCAGGGCTGCGCGTTGGCCAGCACCGACGAACCGGCTGTGGAATAGCGGGTATGGCCGACGGCAACATCGCCGTCGAGTTCGGTGATCTCTGGTGCCCGGAAAATGTCGCCGACGAGGCCCATGCCACGGACCAAGTGCGGAACGCCGCTGTCGTCGACCGTGACGATGCCGGCGCTTTCCTGGCCTCGGTGCTGAAGAGCGTAGAGGCCGAGATACGCGACGCGAGCCGCGTCCGGCACGTTCGATACCCCGATGACTCCGCACATAGTTAGGCCGACATTCGTCGTGGAATAGCGGTGAAGTAGGTCCGGCGGAGGTCGCCGGTCTGCCACACCATGGATAGGGTGCCGACGGTGATCCGGAGGTCCCCCCCCGCGGCCCCGACACTTCCGGCTACGGCAAATGGCACGCCGTGTTCCTGGGCCAAGGCCCGAAGGGGGTCGACCATGCCGGGGTCGAACGAGATGACCGCCCGGGCGCCATCCTCGCCGAACAACAGAGCGTCCGCCTCGAGACCCGGACGTTGTTCGAGGTGAATTCCGGCGCCCAAGGTGCCGTGGCCGTGCGGAGCGCCCAGGCAACATTCGGCGACCGCCACCGCCAAGCCGCCGTCGGCGCAATCATGGGCCGACCGGAGGAGCCGCGCCGTGGCGGCCGCCGCCAAGAATCGCTGCAGGTTCCGTTCTGCGGCCAGATCGCAGGGCGGGGGCGGGCCGCCAAGGAAGTCCCGAACCAGCCACCAGTACATCGACCCGCCCAGGTGCCCGGCGGTCGAGCCGAGGAGTCCGACCAAATCGCCGGTATGCTGGAACCCACTCGGGATCCGAGTCGTGACGTCCTGGAGCAGTCCGACGAGCCCGACGGTCGGAGTGGGGTCGATGGCGCCGGTGGGGCTCTCGTTGTACAGCGACACGTTGCCGCCGGTGACCGGCGTATTGAAGACGCGGCATGCGTCTCCCATACCCCGGACCGCTTCTTTGAATTGGAAAAAGATGTCCGGTTTGTCCGGGTTTCCGAAATTGAGGCAGTTGGTAATCCCGAGCGGAACGGCGCCGGTACATGCCACGTTTCGGGCCGCTTCCGCGACGGTCATCTTGCCGCCTTCATACGGGTCGAGCGCGACGTAGCGGTTGGGGCAATCGACCGATACGGCCAGGCCGAATGTGGTGCCCTGAACCAGGAACACGCCGGCGTCGCCACCGGGGCCAAGCACGGTGTTGGCCTGGATCGTGGAATCGTACTGGTCGAACACCCACCGCTTGCTCGCAATGGTCGGGTCGTCGAGCAGAACCGACAGGGCCCCGGTCAGGTCGACCTTCGGGGGGGCCGACGGCTCGGCGGCCCGCCGCGCAATCGCGTCGGGCGACTCGACGGCCTCCGGGTGGTACATCGGCATCCCGTTGACCAAGCGCTCACCTGGTATAGCCGCGACCGTGATGCCGTCGTGCACGACCCGGAACAGGCCGTCATCCGTGATCGTGCCGATGGCCGTTCCGTTGAGTTCCCATTTGGCGCAAATGGCCTGGACCTCGCCGACCCGGTGGGGCTCCACGACGAGCAGCATCCGCTCTTGTGACTCCGAGAGCAGAATTTCGTAGGGCGTCATCCCCGCTTCGCGAAGCGGGACGCGGCTGGTGTCGAGCTCGACCCCGACGCCGCCGCGGGCGGCCATCTCCGACGACGAACTGGTCAGGCCGGCCGCCCCCATGTCCTGGATCGCGACGATGGTTCGGGAGGTAATCAACTCGAGGCTGGCCTCGAGCAGGAGCTTCTCCGTGAACGGGTCGCCGACCTGGACTTGGGGACGGCGGGCTTCGCTTTCCGCCGACAAGTCCTCGGAAGCAAAACTCGCCCCGTGGATCCCATCCCGCCCGGTCCGGGCGCCGACGGTCATCAGAATGTTGCCGACGCCCTCGGCCCGCGCGGTGATCAGGTCGGCTTCGCGGAGGATCCCGACGCACATGGCGTTGACGAGCGGGTTGCCGCTATAACCCGGCGCGAAGGTGACCTCGCCGCCTAACGTCGGAACCCCGACGCAGTTGCCGTAGTCGCCGACCCCCTTGACGACCCCCGCAAACAGATAGCGGTTGCGGGGGTCATCCAAGGGGCCGAACCGCAGGCTGTTGAGGACCGCCACCGGGCGGGCGCCCATGGTAAAGACGTCGCGAAGGATGCCGCCGACGCCGGTGGCCGCGCCCTGGTACGGTTCGACGGCCGAGGGGTGGTTGTGCGACTCGATCTTGAAGGCAACCGCCCACCCATCCGGCAGCCGGAGGACCCCGGCATTTTCGCCCGGGCCTTGGACGACCTGCGGCCCGTCGGTCGGGAAGGTCCGGAGCACGGGCTTGGTATGCTTGTACGAGCAGTGCTCCGACCAGAGGGCACTGAAAACACCGAGTTCCGTCATGGTCGGAGTCCGGCCCAGCATGGCCAGAATTGCGGCGTACTCGCGCTCGTTCAGCTTATGCTCGCGCACCAACGCCTCGGTGACCGGAGGCTCCCCGGGAAATGGGTTGGCGGCCGGAGGCGTGGTCACCGACGTCACGTCTTCTTGAGACTCGAAAAGAGGTCGCCGAATACCTTGCCCATGAACCCGGGGTCACGGTGCTTCGTGGCCACATCGAGTTCCCCGGCGTCGAACCAGATCCCGAGGCAGTCGGGGCATTGGTCGATCTGCACGCCGTGGAGGTCGGTGGTGACGAGGTGCCCGCCGCATTTCGGGCACCGCATGTGATGGCTTCGCTTCTCGGAGTCGCCGGCGGCCCGGTCCTGGGCCATCCGCTGTTTCTTGGTCAGCTCGGCGTCGCGAAGGGCGAAGTACTCGTCCTCGTTCTGACTCGGTTTCTCAGTCATGGCAGTGCTTTGGGCTAAGGCTAAACATGAGCGGCCAAGGGCCGCTTCCAACGAACCAAGGAACTGAAGACTCGGGTGCCGGCGGTACTCCCGAGCAACGGATCGGCGAGGCGCTCAGGGTGCGGCATCATGCCGACAACATTGCCGTCCCGATTCGAGATCGCGGCGATGTCTCCCATGGCGCCGTTCGGGTTGGCCGGGCTGTCCGGCATCCCGGTGTTGACGTACCGAAAAACGACCCGACCTTCCGACTCGAGAGTGGCCAAAACATCCTCCGAGGCGGCATAGCGGCCATCGCCGTGGCCGATCGGAATCCGGATGATTTCATGCTCGCGATACCCGGCGGTGAACGGCGTCCGCCGCCGCTCCACCCGGAGGTCCACCGGCCGCGAGAGGAACTGGAGGCCGGCATTGCGCATCAGGGCGCCCGGGAGGAGGCCGGCCTCGCAGAGCACTTGGAATCCGTTGCAAATGCCGGCGAGCGGCTTGCCGTCGGCCGCGTGACGCTCGATGGCGGCCATGATCGGACTGAAGCGGGCGATGGCCCCCGCGCGGAGGTAGTCGCCGTAGCTGAAACCACCCGGAATGATGACCGCGTCCGCATCGTGAAGATCGGTCTCCCGATGGAAGACGTAGTAGGCCGCCCCGCCCTCGCGTTCCACGGCTCGATAGGCGTCGGGCTCACAGTTGCTGCCGGGGAACCGGATGATCGCAACTCGCATCAGCCGACCTCCACCTTGACTTGAAAGTCTTCGGTGACGGGATTGGCGAGCAGTTTGTCGCACATGGCCTTGGCGTCCGCGGCGGCGGCCTCGGCGGTGGGTGCCTCGAGATCGAATTCAATCGCCTTGCCGACGTGGACGTTGGCGGCCTGGTCGAACTGGAGCGCCTTCAGGGCATGCTCGACGGCCTGGCCTTGCGGGTCAAGCAGGCCCCGGCGAGGCATGATCCGGACATGGATACGGAACTTCATCGGTCCTCCCGGCGAATCCGGTCGGTTAGGGAATGGACCGGGGCCTTCAAAGGGGCGTCCGGCCCCTCCGCGAGCGGCTGGCCCCGCTCGAGCAGACTGAGGACGGAACTTCGGAGCATGCCGCCGACCATGTAGGTCAGGCCCAAGGGGAAGAAGAATGATCCCGGCGAGATGATGGCGCCGGCGATGATGCCGAGGTGGATGAGGAGCCCGACCACACCGGACAACGACCGGAGTCCGATCCGCGGCCACCGCGGGTATTTCACATTGCTGACCATCAACGCGGCCAACAGGAGCACCAGGACGGTGAGGCCCTCGTGCTGGAGGTCGAGGTACGCCACCGACGTCTTGTACCACGAGGACTGGCTGAACGGGTAGTATGCCGCGAGGGTCATGCCCGCGGCCGGCGACGGCAGCCCGGTAAACCAGTTGGAGTGGGGCGCGCCGTGCGAGGTCACGTTGTAGCGGGCCAGCCGGAGAGCGGCCGCCACCACGTAGAGGTAACAGACCACCCACCCGAACTTGCCCGCGGTCGCAAATTCCAGGTAATACATCACGAGCGCCGGTGCGACGCCGAACGACACAATGTCGACCAGCGAATCCAACTCGGCACCAAACCGGCTTCCAGTGTTCGACAGCCGGGCAATCCGCCCGTCGAACATGTCGAGGATCCCGGAAAACACGATAAAGAAACCGGCCCATTTGAAGTTGCCGTTCGTCGCCATGACGATGGCCCAGAACCCGAAGAACAAATTGGCCAGCGTGAAGAAACTGGGCACCACGACGACCACGCGGCGGATTCCGCGCCGGGTCCGCCGTTCTTCAACCGGTACGTCTACCATAGGGCCACCCCGGGTTGGTTGGTCCTCAACGGCTCATTAGCGATCCAGGCCCCGGTCATTGGCCGGACTCCGGCAGGGGGGATCCGGTCAGAAGCTGATATGCCTCAAGGTAGCGGGCGCTGGTGGCGGCGATGACCTCTGGGGGCAGGGTGGGCCCCGGTGCCTCCATGTTCCACTCGCCGCGGTCGTGGAGTACCTGGAGATAGTCCCGAAGCGGTTGCTTGTCGAAGCTCGGTTGTGACCGGCCGGGCTGGTATCGGTCGAGGGGCCAGAACCGCGACGAGTCCGGCGTCAGGATTTCGTCGATCAGCCGGAGGTCGCCGTTGGCGTCGGTGCCGAACTCGAACTTCGTGTCGGCAATGATGATGCCCCGGCTCAAGGCGTATTGAAGGCCGGCCGTGTAGATGGCAAGGCTTCGGCGGGCCAGTTCGGTCGCCATCGGCTCGCCCAATTCCCGGCCGACCGTCTCGGGGGTCACGTTGATGTCGTGGCCGGTCTCCGCCTTGGTCGCCGGCGAAAACACTGGGGCGGGGAACCGGTCGCTTTCCTGAAGCCCGGTGGGGAGCGGGCTCCCGGCCAGGGTCCCGGCGGTCCGGTATTCCTTCCAGGCCGAGCCGGAGAGATAGCCCCGAATGACGCATTCGAACTGGATCGGGTCGGTGCGCCGCACCAGCATCGCCCGGCCGGCGATCTCTGCGCGATTGCCTTGGAGGCCCGGAATGTCGCGGAGGATCTCGTCCGCGTCGGCGGTCAGAAAGTGGGTCGGCCCCAAGGGCCCGAGTTTCTTGAACCAGAACGCCGACAATTGGGTCAGCACCGCGCCTTTCCGGGGGATCGGCTCGGTCATGATGACATCGAACGCACTCACCCGATCGCTCGCCACCAAGAGCAGGCGATCGGCGCCGACCTCGTAGACCTCCCGGACCTTCCCGCGCCGAAGCAGCGGGAGCGGGAGTGAACTTCGGGTCACGACCGTCATACCGTCACCTCCGCGGCGGGGGCCTCGGCCGCGAGCGCGGAGGCCGTGGCGAGCAAAGGCGTCAGGTATTCATTCAGGAATTCGTGGGTTTGCTCCGGCGCCCGTCCAACGTACCGGGCCGGATCGAGTTCGGCGCGGAGTCGGTCGGCCCCGAGCGAGGCAAACTCGGGGGCGCCCGAGAGCCGCTCCAGAAGGTCGTTCGGTCCACCCTCGCTGACCTGCTTGGACACCAGGTGACTGGCCTGGCGAATGACCTCGTGGAGCGCCTGGCGGTCGCCCCCGGCCTGAACACCAAGCATCATCCAGCGCTCCGTCGCCATGAAGGGCATCTGATCGGCCACGTGGCGACCGATGACCGGTTCGCGGACCTCGATCCCGCTGACGATGTTGGTGGCCAACACCAGAATCGCGTCGGTGGCGAGGAATGCCTCGGGCAACGTCAACCGCCGGTTGGCGCTGTCGTCCAGGGTCCGTTCGAGCCACTGGGTGGCGGCCGTGTGGGCCGTGTTGCCGGTCAGGGAAATGACGAACCGGGCCAGCGCGTTGATGCGTTCGGCCCGCATCGGGTTTCGCTTGTAGGCCATTGCACTCGAACCGATCTGCTCCGCCTCGAACGGCTCGAGCAACTCGCCTTCGTGCTGTAGCAGGCGCAGATCGGAAGCCATCTTGGAGGCGGATTGAGCAATGCCGCTCAGAACATCCAGCGCCATACTGTCGAGCTTCCGGCTGTAGGTCTGGCCGGTGACCGGCAGCGAGGCGGAAAACCCCAGCCGTCGAGTCACCTGGCGGTCCAACTCCCGGACCTTGTGGTGGTCGCCGCCGAACAGTTCGAGAAAGGACGCCTGGGTGCCGGTGGTGCCCTTGCACCCCCTGGTGCGGAGGGTGCCGAGCCGGTGGGTGAGTTCCTCGAGATCGAGGGCGAAGTCTTGGGCCCAGAGGGTGGCGCGCTTCCCGACGGTGGTGAGCTGGGCCGGCTGGAAGTGGGTGTAGGCCAGACACGGGAGGGCCGCGTATCGATCGGCAAATTGCCCGAGGGCGCGGGCCAGCGCCACCAACCGGCCGAGGAGGAGCTGAAGACTCTCGCGGATCACGATCATGTCGGCGTTATCGGTGACGAACGCGCTGGTAGCGCCGAGGTGGAGATACGGCCGGGCCGCCGGGGCTTGATCGCCCAGGGCATGGACATGCGCCATCACATCGTGCCGGAATCGGTGCTCGTACGTTGCCGCGACCGCCAAGTCGCAGTCATCGAGGTGGGCGGTGATCTCCTCGAGCGCCGCGGCCGGGATGTCGAGGCCCAATTCCCGCTCCGTCTCGGCGAGAGCCAGCCAAATTCGTCGCCAGAGGCCGATCTTGTGCCGCTCGCTCCAGAGGCGCTGCATGGCCGCCGAGGCGTAGCGGCTTCCAAGGGGCGATTGGTAGCGGGCGTCGTCGGTCATCGGAAGCTCAAGGTAGTCGACGCCACATTTCCCTGCCGTTCGAACGTGATGGTGAAGGCCTGCTGGGATCCGAGTGCTCCGAGTTCACTCTTGACCTCGGCCGCAGTGGCGATGGGCCGTCGATTGATCCATCGAATGACGTCGCCCTCGCGAAGCCCGGTGGCCCGGCTGACTTCATCGGTGATCCGGAAGATCAGAGCGCCCTGATCGGAACGGATTTGCCGCTCGGCCTGGACTCCGGGCGTCACCGTGATCAACTCGAGGCCGCTAATGACGCTGACCCGGGCGGCCGTGACGCTCGGCAAATCACCGGTGATGATCCGCCGGGACTCGACCGCGCCGGCCGGCGTTCGCTTGAAGCGAACCGCCACGGTATCGCCGACGTGGAGGTCGAGCTTGACGGCCTCCCAGTCAAGGTAGTTCCGGAGCCGGCGTCCGGCAGCCTCGACCAGGACGGCGCCCGCCTCGAGGCCGGCTCGCACGGCCGGGCCCGCTGGGGTCACTTCGGCGATCCGAACCCCGCCGGCACTCTTCCAGTCCCGCATCGAACTGGCATCGCCGACCGTGAGCCCGGTCCAGGCTCGGCGGACCGCGCCGCTCTTGACGATCTCGTCGGCGACCCGGATGGCCCGCTCGATCGGAATCGCGAATCCGAGGCCGATCGATCCGCCGGAGTTGGAGAAGATGAAGGAGTTGACGCCGATGACCTCGCCCAGGGAATTGGTCAGCGGACCGCCCGAGTTGCCGGGATTGATCGAGGCATCGGTCTGAATCATGTCGAGATAGAGGCCCGACTGGGTGTTGTTCGGTAGGACGTTTCGCCGGGTGGCGCTGACCACCCCGGCGGTGACGGTCGGCTCCGAGTTGCCCAAGAGGTAGGTGTACGGATTGCCTAACGCCACGACCCACTCACCGATCAGGATGTCGGTGCTCTTGCCGATGGCGGCGACCGGCAGGTCCTCGGTGATTCTCAAGACCGCGATGTCGGTCGTCGGGTCTTCGCCGAGGAGGCGAGCCGTGAAATCTCGGCCATCGGCGAGCGAGACGGTGATGGAGTCGGCGTTGTCGACGACATGCTGGTTGGTGATAATGATGCCGCCCGGGCGGACGACGAAGCCGGTGCCGTACCCCTGGATCTGGCGTTCCTGGGTCCGGGGGACAAAGAACGAGAAGAAGTCCATCGGGTCGCCGGCCGGCACCTGTCGTCGGGAGACCACGCTGATCGAGACGACGGACCGCGCGACCCGGGCGGCCGCATCGACGATCGCGGTCCGGCGGGAGGTCGTGAGCGTCTGGTTCTGCGCCGACCGCTGGGCATTGGCCGAATCGATGAGCGGGGGCATGGCCGGCTTGGCGGAGCAGGCCACGGACGCCGCCCCCAGCACGACGGAGGAGATTAGGAGCCGGAAGGAAGCGCGAACCATTCGTCTGGGTACACCGCGGTTATGAAGTAGAGGCCTTGCGCCGGTGCCGGCGGACTGGTCCGCACACCGGGGTCCAAGGCCAAGAGTCGGTCCATGTCGGCGAGCGCCCGACGCCCGAGGGCCACATCCACCATCGTCCCGACCAGCATCCTCACCATATGATGGAGGAACCGGTCGGCCCAAATCGTGAGGTCCATGCCCTGATCGGCGGGCCGGAGTGCCCAGCGGGCTTCCCGAATCTCGCATCGGGTATGGGGCCGCTTCGATCGGAGCACCGAAAACGCCTTGAAATCGTGCGTTCCCATGATCCGCCCGGCGGCCACATCGAGCCGGGCGGCGTCGAGGGCGATCCCGAGCGGCCACTCGTAGCGCCGGCGGAACGGCGACCGCGACAGTCGGTCGGTGCCGATCAGGTACCGGTAGCGCCGCTCAGTGGCCGCCCGGCGGGCCTGAAAATCGGCCACCGTTTCCCGCACCTCGGTCACGAAACAATCGGCCGGCAGCAGCGCATTCAACGCTCGATTCAACGCCGCCGGGGTCCAGCGATCGGGGAGGGTCATACTTACCCCTAATCCCAAAGCATGGACCCCGGCGTCGGTCCGTCCTGCCGCATGCGCGCGCACCGATTGGCCCGCGAGCCGCCCAAGAACGGCCTCCAACTCAGCTTGTACCGTGCGACCTTCACGCTGCCGCTGCCAACCGACGAAGGCAGTGCCATCAAACTGGAGCGTCGCGAGAAAAGTCCGCGGCATGAGGAATGGAATTTAGGCGGAAGGCGGCTCTGACGGTAGGACGTCGGGAGAGGTCGAGCCGACCCTCCCCTTGGCGGCTCGGGCGACTATTGGTACCGGCGAATGACCCCGACCACGACCCCTTGAATCATGACATCGGTTTCCGGAAAACGGAGGGGTTGAACGTTCGGGTTGGCCGGCTGCAGCCTGACCCACCCGCCGGCCTCCCGGTAGTACCGTTTGACCGTCGCCTCAGCCCCGTTGACCAAGGCGATGACCATCTCGCCGTTGTCGGCCGCTTGCCGGCCCTGGATGACGACAAAATCGCCGTCGACGATGTGATCGTCGATCATGGAATCGCCCCGGACCTTGAGGGCGTAGTTGGGGCCCCGGCGGCTCAGCATCTGGTCGGGTACCGAGAGGGTCTCGCCGTGGACGACCGCCTCGATCGGGGCTCCGGCCGCCACGAGGCCCAGGAGCGGAATCTCGGTGGCCCCCGCCGTGCCCTTCGGCGGCAGGACTTCGATCGACCGGCTCTCGTTGTAGGTGCGCCGGATGTAGCCTTTTCGTTCCAGATTGGTCAGATGCTCGTGAACCGTCGCGAGCGACTGGAACCCGAAATGCTCGGCGATTTCCTCAAAACTCGGCGCATAGCCATGGTCGCGGATGTGGAGCTCGAGGTAGCTCAAGATCTCTTTTTGACGCTTGGTCATGGCCATGGATGGTCTCCTGAGGGCACGGGGCTCAACGCCAGACCCGAAACTATCCCAAAGTACCCGAACGCGGCCCGAACCGCAACCAGGAGGTCGTTGTCGCCATGGAACTTGGCAACTACTTATCTTGGTGGCTTCCGCCGCCGGGGCCGCCAATTCGGCCCGAGTGGAGGTCGTCCGGACTGACCTAGGGGAGAGACTGACCACCGACATCGATTCCGCGGAGGCGAGCCGTGGGCAGGCCGAACTCGACTGGCCGATCGAGGTCGTGGTGGTCCCCACGGTTCGGGACGCCGACGGTTTGGCCTTGAGCAGTCGGAACCGGTTCCTGTCCCCTCCCGAACGTCAGCAGGCCTTGGTGCTTTCCCGGATGCTTCGGACGGTGGAGTCCGCCTGGTTGGCTGGCGTGCGAGGCGGAGCCGCGTTGCTCGAGGTTGGGCGCGAGGTGTTGGCGAGGGTGCTGGCGGTCCGCATCGACTACGCGGTGATCGTCGATCCGGCGCGGCTCGACGCCCTCGACGCGGTGGTTCCCGGGGCGATCGCGGCCGTCGCGGCGCGGGTGGGCACCACCCGATTGATCGACAACGTGATTCTTGCCGAGCGCGGATCGTGATCCCGGCCTGGGCCGCCATGGGGCCGGATCGCCTCGCTCATGTGCAGCGGGTCGTCGGGCTCGTCGATCAGTGGGCCGTCGCCATGCGGGTACCCGAGTCCGAGCGGCATCGGTGGCTTCGGGCCGCGTGGCTGCACGATGTGCTCCGCGATGCCGACCCAACCGAGTTGGCGCGGTGGGCGCCCGATGCGGTCGGTCCGATTGACCTCTGGCATGGGCCGGCCGCCGCGGCTCGCGCGCTGGCGGCAGGGGAAACCGACCGGGGCGTGCTCGACGCGGTTCGGTTTCACTCGGTTGGCTCCGCCGACTGGGACCGGGCCGGCCAGGTCCTCTACTGCGCCGATTTTCTCGAGCCCGGCCGGGAATTCGACCGTGCTGCCCGGGCCGCGTTGGCCGAGCGCCTGCCGACCGAGTTCGATGCGGTGTACTTCGAAGTGGTGCGACGGCGGCTGTCGGATTTGATTCGCTCCGGATGGACCCTTCCCGATTCGACGGTTCGTTTATGGAATTCGCTGGCAAGCTCCGGGTAGCCGCCATCGCGGTCGTGGCCCTGGCGGGGGTGGTGGCGGCAGCGCTGGTGTGGCGGGGAGCCGGTGCGGCGGACCTCGTCGGTGCCCAGGCTCCCGCCGCGCTACCGGGGATCGTCATCGAGGTTCGAAACGGCACCTCGCGGAGCGGCTTGGCCAGACAGGCAGCCCGGTTGCTTCGGGAGCGAGGAGTCGACGTGATCTTCGTCGGTACCTCGTCCGCCCGGCCAGACTCGACCACCGTATTGGTTCGGCGGGGAAGTGTGGTTCGGGGGCATGAACTGGCCCGGCTACTCGGCGGAGCGCGGGTTCGGTCGGAGCCCGATTCGCTGCTCCGGGTGGATCTCACAGTCCTGCTAGGCGCCGATTTTCGGCTCCCGAAGGGGCGCCTTCCCCTGTAGGTCCCTTGCGTCGCCCGTTACCGCGATCACGATATCCATGACGTTGGTGCCGGTCAGACCGGGGCGGAGGAGTCCGCCGATGCTGGCAAGGGCGGGATGGGCATCGTGGCGAGCCAGCGCCCGACTGGGGTCGAGGCCCGCTGCCCTGATGGCGGCCCAACTGTGGCGATCGACAACCGCGCCGCCCGCCTCGGTCGGACCGTCTCGGCCATCAGTGCCCCCCGCGAGCAGGACGATGTCTTGATCGCTCGCGGTGGCCGCCAGGATCTCCGCTGCGGCGATCGCTAATTCTTGGCAGCGCCCCCCGAGCCCGTGATCCTCTCCCAACGAGACCGTGGTTTCACCGCCCCAAATCCAGGCCCGGGGCCCGCCGGCGTCCGCCGCCACGAGCCGGCCGAGGGTCCGTCCGGCCTCGGCGGCGTCGCCGGTGAGCAGGGTGTCGGTTTCGACGACCTGGTAGCCTAACGCCCGGGCTCGCTCCGCGGCGTGGACCCGCGCGACCGCGTTCGATCCGATCACACGGGACCGGACGCCGGCAAAGGCCGAGTCGGCGGGCTTCGGCGTTTCGGGCAGGTCGCCCCGTTCCACCCGGTCGAGCACCCGCCATGCGAAGTCGGGCACGGTCACGGATCGCGGTACCCGCTGGAGGATTCGCCGGATCTCGCCGGCGGTGGACGGATCCGGCGCGGTCGGGCCGGACCCGATATCGGCCAAGTCGTCGCCGGGGACGTCGGACAACGCAAACACCCGGAGCGTCGCGGCGCGGAGGGCGTGGGCCAGGCGGCCGGCCCCCCACTGGGAAAACCGCTTCCGAACCCGGTTCAAGTCGCCGATCGGGAGACCGGATTGGCCGAGGGCCCGGATGAGCACCAGGTATTCCGTCGGCGATACTTCGGATACCGGGGCGCCGATCAGGCTGGTGGTGCCTCCCGACAGCAGGACCCAGACGTCCTCGCGGGGCTCGATCTCGGCGACCGCGACGGCCAGGGCGCCCGCGGCGGCCGTCGAGTTCCGGCCGGGGAGCGGATGATCACCGGCGACCCGGATCAGCCGGGGGTCGGGCGGGCTCCCGGCGTCGGGCGTCACGACCAAGCCGCCGGCAATCGGCACGTCGAGACGGTCGAGGTGCTGGACCGCGGCGGCGGCCATCGCGTAGGACGCCTTGCCCAGGGCGATCAACCGGACCCGCTCCGGGGGCGGTGTGGTGGCGAGCGCCTGGGTCAGCGCCCGGCTGGGTTCGACACCGCGGATGGCGGCGTCGTACATTGAGATGGCGTCGTGGCGGAGTTGGTCGAGTCGGCGAGACACGGCGGGCAATATACCTCCATCCCTCACCCGAGTGACGGTCGGATCACCGAGCATATTCCCCGGATTTTATGGACTCCACCGGCTCCCGGCCGAGGCGGAGCGACGCTTGGCGGGCCGGTTCGCGATCGACTGGAATACCGACGACCGGGATCTGCCGCCCGAGCAATTGGTTGAGCTCAGCACCCAGTACGACGGCCTGGTCACGACCGTGACAGATCGGCTCCCTGAGTCGGTTTTCGCCGCGAGCGGGCGCCGGATTCGGGTGGTCGCCAACTTCGGCGTGGGGGTAAACCTGATCGACCTCGCGGCCGCCCGGCGCCAGCGGGTGGTCGTGACGAACACACCCGATGTTCTCACGGACTGCACCGCCGATCAGGGGTGCCTTGGCGAGGAACGACACCGGCCGGGGAACGAAGGTCAAGAGCAGGAGCGGGTCGACGAGACCGTTCGGATGATTGATTGCGAAGATGACCGGGCCCCGCGGCGGTACCCGATTGGTCCCGGACACGTCGATGCGGCGAAAGAAGAGTCCGAGGATCCAGCCGAGCGTCGCGCGGAGGACGGTGCGGAGCATCGGTTACCCGGTCGGGGCCGGCTTGGCGGCGCGCCGCCGTTTCGCTTCCATCTCAACATAGAGCTGGCCGCAGGCAGCGTTGATGTCGAGGCCCCGGCTCCGGCGGACGACGGCTTCGATGCCGGCCGCTTTGAGGCGTTCGGCAAAGATCCGGATCCGGTTGCCCGAACTCGGCACCAGCCCGTCGCCTCCGCCCGGATGCAGCGGCAAGAGGTTGACGTGGGCTCCCAGCGGTTTCGCGATGGCAGCGAGTTGGTCCGCGTCGTGGTCGGAGTCGTTGCGGTCCCGGATCATGACATACTCGAAGGTGACCCGGCGGCCGAAACGGCGCGCCGAGGCGAGGACCTGATCGAGGGGATACTTCTGCTCGATCGGCATCAGCCGGATCCGGGCGTCGGGGTTGGCCGAGTGGAGCGAGATAGCCAGCCGGAACTGTTCCGGCCGGTTCCGGAGCGCGTCCATCCCCGGCAGAATCCCAACGGTTGAGACGGTGATGTGCCGGGCCCCGATCCCGAGGCCGGCGGCGTCATTGAGGATCGTCAGGGCGGTGTCGACCGCGGGCCAGTTGAGGAGCGGCTCGCCCATGCCCATGAACACGATGTTGGTGGGGCGGTCGTCCGGGTTGGCCAGAATGATCTCACGGGCCTGGGCCGCGATTTCGCCGCCGGAGAGATTACGGCGGAAGCCCATCCGCCCCGTCGCGCAAAAGACGCAGCCTAACGCGCAGCCCGCCTGCGAGGAAATGCACAAGGTCCGGCGGGTTCCGCTTGGAATCAGGACCGACTCCACCGCTTCACGGTCGGCAAGGCGCCAGAGGTACTTCTTGGTCCCGTCCGCGGAAACTTCGACCGATGCGGCCGTCAGCCGAAGGAGGGGCCAATCCTTGGCCAGTGCCTCCCTGAGCGTGCCCGGCAGCTCGGTTGCGTCGCTCCAGGAACCGATCGGCGCAATCCAGAGCCGGCGGAGGATTTGGTCGGTGCGGTAGCCGGGGAGGGCGTGCGCCGCGACCCAGGTGTCGATCGTGGAACGCGCCTCGGCGGGCGACAGGTCGAGAATGCTGGGGGCCATGGCGGGAAAGGTAACGATCCACCACCGGGCTGGCGAACACCCGGAAGAACTCACGTAACTCCTCTTGTTCCAATTGCTTGCCCGCAGGCAACCGGCGGCGTTACGTTTGGCCAATTATGCTATCATCACCCGACCGAACGGCCCACCGAACCCATCGCGCCGGCTCTCTGACCAAGGCGAACCTCGGGCAGACCGTCCACGTCGCCGGCTGGGTCCACCGCCGCCGAGATCTCGGCGGCTTGGTGTTCCTCGATCTCCGCGACCGCGACGGGCTTCTGCAACTCTCGTGCAGCCCCGATTGGAGTTCCGCCGCCGTGATGGCGTGCGCTGGTTCGCTCGGGGTCGAAACCGTCATCCTCGCGACCGGGCGGGTTGAACTCCGGCCCAACCCGGCCCGCGACGCGGACATGACGTCCCGGGAAGTCGAAGTCTACGTCACCGAGTTGGTCGTGGTCGGGCCCGCGGGTACCCCGGCTATTCCGGTGGCCCGGAAGGACAACGAAGAGCTCTCGTCGGAGGAACTCCGGCTGCGACACCGGGTGCTCGATCTCCGTCGCCCCGAGTTGCAGCGGAATCTTGTGTTGCGCCACCGGTTGGCGCAACGGGCCCGGGGCGTGCTGAGCGACTTGGGGTTTCTCGAGGTCGAAACCCCGATCTTGACCAAGCCAACCCCTGAGGGGGCCCGGGACTACCTGGTGCCCTCGCGGGTTCATCCGGGCGAGTTCTATGCCCTGCCGCAGTCGCCCCAGATCTACAAGCAACTGCTCATGGTGGCGGGATTCGATCGCTATTTCCAGATCGCCCGTTGTTTCCGCGATGAGGACCTTCGGGCCGATCGGCAGCCGGAGTTCACCCAGATCGATATCGAGGCCTCGTTCGTTTCGGCGGATGACGTCATGGGGTTCATCGAAGCGGTGCTCGAAGGTCTCTGGGCGGAGGCGGGCCAGCCGGTGCCGATCCCGTTTCCCCGCCTCACGTTCGCCGAAGCGATGGAGCGGTTCGGGATCGACAAGCCGGACTGCCGGTTCGGGCTCGAGATCAGCGATCTCACCGCGCAGTTAGGCGCGGACCGGGCCCCCTTCCTCTCGGACGCCGGCCGTGGCGGGATTCGGTTCCGCGGGATCCAGGTCCCCGCGGCTGCCGCGCTCACCCGGAAGGACTTCGACGCCCTGACCGAGACGGCCAAAGACGCGGGGGCTGGCGGCTTGGTCTGGATGAAGCGCGGGGATGCCGGCTGGGAGGGGCAGGGCGTCAAAGCGGTCGGGGCCTCGGGCACGGCGGCGTTGGCCGGTTCCCCCGGCGACGTGGTGGTGGCGGTGGTCGGGCCGGACCGGATGACGTCGCCGGCGCTCCATGCCGTCCGGACCGCGCTGATTCGCCGGTTGGGGTTGGAGCCGTCGCGGAAACATGCGTTTCTCTGGGTGATCGATTTCCCGCTGTTCGAGCCCGACCCGGCCACCGGGCAGCACATTTTTGTGCACCATCCGTTCACCTCGCCCCACCCCGACGACGCCGAATTCCTGGAGACGGATCCGGGCCGGTGCCGCGCCGTCCATTACGACGCTGTGTACAATGGCAACGAACTCGGCAGCGGGTCGATCCGCATTACCGATCCCGCCCTCCAGGCCCGGGTCTTCAAGCTGTTAGGCATCGAGGCCGATGATCAGCGGCGCCGGTTTGGATTCCTCCTCGATGCCTTGGCCACCGGGGCCCCGCCGATGGGTGGGTTCGCCATCGGGTTCGACCGCGTCGTCATGCTGCTCGCCGGCGCCACCTCGCTCCGCGATGTGATTGCGTTTCCGAAGACCACGGCGGCCCGGGCCCTCTTCGAAGGGGCCCCGACCCCGGTCGAGCAGAAGGATCTCGATGTCCTGAACCTGGCGATTTGCCCGGCGAATCCGGGGGTACCCGGTGTCTGAAGAAATGACCCAGCGGTTCGGGGTTGAAGGGGCCGACCCGCTGCTGCTCGCGGGGATCAACGACGCCAACTTGGTGGAACTCGGCCGGGTCTTGGGCGTTCGCGCCACCCTCCGGGGCGACACCCTGGCGGTCTCGGGGCCCGGCGAGCAGGTCGATCGGGCCTCACCCATCGTCCAGGGCCTCATCGATCTCGCGAGGATCGGGGAAGCGGTGACCCCCGATGTGATCAGCCGGTTGGTCACCGACGGCGTCATCCCGGCCGATCTCGCGGCCCCGGGCGAGGGGCGGATCCTCCTGCCCGGCCTCCGCCGGGCGATCCTCCCCAAGACCGTGGGTCAACGGGACTACCTCCAAGCCATCTCGCAACACGACATCGTCATCGGGATCGGACCCGCCGGTACCGGCAAGACCTATCTGGCGGTTGCCAAGGCCATTGAGGCGCTGGCCCGCAAGCGGGTCCGCCGGATCATCCTCGCCCGTCCGGCGGTCGAGGCAGGCGAGTCGTTAGGCTTTCTGCCCGGTGATATTCAGGCCAAGGTCGACCCGTACCTCCGGCCGCTCTACGACGCGCTCGAAGACATGATGCCGCGTGATCGGGTCCAGAAGGCCATCGAGAGCCGGACCATCGAAATCGCTCCGCTGGCCTACATGCGGGGCCGGACGCTGGCGGACGCATTCATCATTTTGGACGAGGCCCAAAACGCCACCGGCGCCCAGATGAAGATGTTCCTGACCCGCCTCGGCGTGAACAGCAAGGTGGTGGTCACCGGCGACAAGACCCAGGTCGATCTGCCGAAGCGCGAGGATTCGGGGCTGATCCAGATCGAGCGAATCCTCCCGGGTATCGACGGCTTGGTGTTCCATTACCTCACCGAGGCCGATGTGGTACGCCACCGGTTGGTTCGCGAAATCATCCGTGCCTACGCCGAGGATCAGAGCGGCTGAGCGGCGCCGAGCCGGGGCCGGCGAGGCAGCCGTCGTGACGGTTGCCGGTCGGCACCCGCCGGTGTCCCGGGTCCGAGTGGTTCAGGTCGTCCGCGGCGTGCTCGCCGGGGAGCGGGCGCGGGTGGCGATGTCCGTTACCTTCGTCGGGCCGACGCGGATCCGCCAGCTGAATGCCCGGTGGAAACACGCCGATCGGACCACGGATGTGCTGGCGTTTTCGCTCCCGCTCCCCGACGGGGGTCGGCAGGGTGACGTCTACATCTGTCGGGCGATGGCGGCGGGCGAGGCCAAGAAACGGGGTATTGCCGTGGGCGAGGAATTGGTCCGGCTGGTGATCCATGGCACCCTGCACGTGCTCGGCTACGACCATCCGGAGGGTGACGGGCGGGTCCGGTCCACGATGTGGCGGCGCCAGGAAAGGTACCTCGCGTGTCTGGGTTGATCACCGCGCTCCAGCTTGGTGTCGCGCCAATCCTGGCCGGCCTCTGCACGCTCTGGGCCGCGTTGGTGGCGCTCGCCTCGGAAAACGATGCCGGCTTGCCCCGGCTCCTCGGCCCGAGCACAACCGGTGATCACGCCTCGCTCAACCCGGCTCGCAGTCTCCACGTCATTCATCTCGCGCTCCTGATGATCAGCGCGTTCCTCGCTGGGCTCGCCTTGGCTTGGTGGGCGTGGCCGTTTCCTGAGTCGCTGCTTCGGTTGGCGCTCGCGGTCGCCGTCGTGTGGGTCGTGGGCGATCTCCTGCCGAGGCTCTGGGCCGCCAACGAACCCGGGCTGGTCCGATTCGACGGCCGGGTGGCGACGGGATCAATTGCCCTCTTTCAGCCGATTCTCCGCCTGGTGGCCTGGGCCGATCGGGGTGGCCGCCCCCTCGACAATGTCCGGTCCGGCCGGGGCGGGGACCAGGACGTTCGCGAACGACTGTCCGGCGTCTTCAGCTTGAAGGACATGACGGTCGAGGAGGTCATGACGCCCCGGATGGATGTCATCTCCGTCGACCTCTCGGCGGTCAAGGGCCAAGTGCTCGAAACCTTGCGGGCGGCGGAACACTCGCGACTGGTCGTCGTGGACGGCGATCCCGACAACGTGGTGGGAGTCATCTACGCCAAGGATCTCCTGGCCAGCGGCATCTTGCTCGAACAGCCCGATTGGCATCCGTTGGTCCGTCCGGTCGAGTTCGTTCCCGAGGCCAAGCGGCTCGATCGCCAACTCCGGGATTTCCAACGGGGAGCCGGCCACTTGGTGGTCGTCGTCGATGAGTTCGGGGGCACCTCGGGCATCGTGACGTTGGAGGATGTGCTGGAACAGATCGTCGGCGAAATCCAGGATGAGCATGACACGGAGGAAGCGCTCCCGATGGTCCGGACCGGCGACGGGGGGTTGACCGTTCAGGGTCAGGTCCCGCTCGTCGATTTGGAGGCGGAGCTGGAGTATCAGTTTGGCCGTGACGATGTCGGCACCGTGGGCGGATTGGTCTTGGCGCTCGCCGGGCGGGTTCCCCGCGCTGGTGACGCGGTGCCGGCCGGCGCCTATACCCTGGTGATCGACCAAGTGGCTCGGCGCCGGGTGCGTCGGGTGACCGTCCGGCCCACGGTGGCCGCGCCGGCCTCCTCGCCGGGAGATCGCCCGTGATCTGGCTGGCGGTCGGCATCGGCTTGCTGGTGACCCTGCTCGGGGCCACCGAAACGGCGGCGTTGATCACGGTGAGCCGGTCCGATCTGGCCGACGCGGTGTCCCGTCGTTTGAAGGGCGGGGCGGAGACCCTCGATTGGTTGGTGGACGCCGAGCGAGAACTGGCCGCGGCCACGGCCACCACCGGTCTCGGCATCGCGATTCTGGCGGCGGGTCTTTCCGCGGTGTTCGATGTGGCGACCGGCACGTTGCCATTATGGGGCGTCTTGGTTCTGCTCTTGTCGGTGGCCCTCCCGTTCGTGCTGTTCAGCGGATACGTCCTGCCCCATTGGTTGACCGCGCACCGGGCGTCCTGGGTTGCCGACCTGCTCCGGCCGCTGTTCAAGCCATGGACGCGGGTGGTGGCCTGGTTGCTTCCGGCCCCGACCCAGCGGCCCGCCGCAGACGTCCGGGCGTTGTGGCGCGAGGGCGCCGCGGGGGCGTTAGGCACCTCGGATGAGTTGGTGATGGTCGGCAACGTCATTACGTTCGCCGAGCGGCCGGTCCGGGAGCTGATGACCCCGCGGACCAAGCTGGTGGCCATCCCGGAGGGTGCCGGGTACGACGAGATCCAAGCGGCCTTCATCCACAGCGGTTACAGCCGCCTTCCGGTGTATCGCGGCACGCTGGACGAGGTGGTCGGCATGGTCCACGTCTTCGATCTGCTGAACGTCAAAGACGCGGCGCCGGTGCCGATCCGGCCGGTTGGGGCCACCCCGGCCAGCCGGGCCTCGGGTGATGTGCTGCTCGACATGCAACGGGAACGCCGGCATCTGACCGTGGTGTTGGACGAATTCGGCGGCACGTTAGGTATCGTGACGCTCGAAGACTTGCTCGAGGCGATGGTCGGCGAGATCTTCGACGAGCACGACGAGACCGCCGAGCGGAAGGCGCCCGATCAGTTCAGCCCGTGGGAAACAACCGGAGCCGCCGAGGTGGCCGAACTCGAGGACCGCTTCGGCGTCGCCCTCCCGGCCGGTCCCTCCCAGTCGGTTGGCGGCCGGTTGGCGGAATTGCTGGGCCGGTTTCCGCGCCCGGGCGAACGGCTCCGGGTGAGCGGTCTCGAGTTCGATGTCCTCGGGGCGACGGCCACGCGGATTGAACGCCTGCTGGTTCGGCGTGCCGGGGCCGGCCCAGTGCTGCTCGATCGGGAAAGGCGATGACCGGCGACGACGCCTGTCGGCTCTTGGCCCTGGTCCGGAACGGCCAGATTGCCGACTTCCTGGCCGAAGCCGAGGAACTCGGGGCCGCCGATCTGGCCGACGTGCTGGCTGAGGCTGACGAAGACGAGCGGGTTGAAATCGTCAAGCTCCTGCCGCCCTCCCTCTCCGGGTCGGCGCTCTGGGAGTTGCCGGAGGAGGAGCACGCCGAAGACACGCTGGCGGCGTTGGAGCCCGGCGAAGCCGCCGAGATTCTCGAAGGGCTACCGGACGACGATGCCGCGGATTTGCTCGAGGACCTCGAACCCGAAGAGCAACGGCGAATCCTGGCGGAAGTCGAAGATCCCGAACAGCGCGAAGAGGTCGCCGACCTGCTCCAGTACGACCGGGAGACCGCCGGCGGCCTGATGACGTCCCAGGTGGTGACGGTGATGGAGCACGAATCGGTCGGGCAGGGGCTCGACGAGATTCGGCGCCAGGCCGACGAGCTCGAGGATTTCTCCGAGGCCTACGTCGTCGACGGTGAAGGGCGTTTGAAGGGCATCATGTCGTTCAAACGCTTGGTCCTCTCGGCCCCGGACCGGCCGTTGCGGGAGGTCATGGAAGATCCCGACGTGACCGTGCCGCCGGAGATGGACCAAGAGGAAGTGGCCCGCTTGATGGGGCGCTACAACGTGTCGGCCATTCCCGTGGTCAATCGCGACCAACGCCTGCTCGGTCGGATCACGTTCGACGATGTGATGGACGTCGGCGAGGCCGAAGCCACCGAAGACCTCCTCCGATTCGGCGGCGTCTCGGGCGACGAGGACCTCGGCGCCGGCTGGCGCGAGGCGGTCCGGAGCCGGCTGCCGTGGCTCCTCGTCAATTTGGCCACCGCCTTCTTCGCGGCCATGGTGCCCCTGTTCTTCAGCGGCACCATTGAACGGCTGGGGTTTCTGGCGGCCTTCATGGGGGTGGTGGCCGGGATGGGCGGCAATACCGGGACCCAAGCCCTCGCCGTCAACGTCCGGCGGTTGGCGCTCGGTCTGATCGACTTTCGGGAATTCTGGGAGGTCATTCGGAAGGAAATGGTGGTCGGGGGGATCAATGGTGTGGCCACCGGATTCGTGGCCGGCCTCGTCGCCACCGTCATTAAGGGGAACCCGATGTTCGGCGTGGTGGTGTTCTTCGCCATGACCGGCAACATGCTGGTGGCGGGCTTCGCCGGGGCTTTCATCCCGATGATCCTCAAGCGGTTCGGGATCGACCCGGCGCTCGCGTCCTCGGTTTTTGTCACCACCTTTACCGACACCTGCGGGTTCTTCTTTCTCCTCGGGCTCTCGACCTGGCTTCTCCTCTAGCCTGAAGCTGCCTAACCCCATTTGCCGCCGCAACTTGCGTGTGATTGCCCGGGGTGCCAGTTTTCCCTGTAATGGAACCCAACCCGTTACTTGCCACCTTGACCGTTGAACACCCCGCTGCCCTGGCGCGGGCGATTTCAATCGTGGAGAACGGCCGCCCGGGTTTCGAGGAACTGCTCTCGGCTCTGCATCCGAAGCTGGGTCGGGCCCATCGGATCGGCATCACGGGTCCGCCGGGCGCCGGAAAATCGACCTTGACCCATGAACTCGCGGCCGCCTATCGCGCCCTGGACCTAACGGTGGCCGTCGTGGCGGTCGACCCGACCAGTCCGTTTACCGGCGGCGCCCTCCTCGGCGACCGGATTCGAATGGAAGGGGTAGCGCTCGATCCGGGGGTCTTCATTCGGTCGATGGCCACCCGCGGCTCGCTCGGCGGCCTCGCGACGAGCACCCGGGAGGTCTGCGATGTTCTCGATGCCGCGGGGTTCGACCGGATCCTGATTGAGACCGTGGGCGTCGGCCAGTCGGAACTCGATGTGGCCCGAATGGCGGATTCGACGGTGCTGGTGCTGGTGCCCGAATCGGGCGATGGGATCCAGACCCTCAAGTCAGGGGTGATGGAGATTGCCGACCTCTTTGTGGTGAACAAGGCGGACCGCCCGGGGGCCGAGAAATTGCGGTCGGAAATCGAGGTGACCCTCGGGATTCGGAAGGGGAATGCCCTCCGCCGGATCAAGGGCCATCACGGGGTCTCGCTCAAAAAGTTGGGCGTCAAGGACGTCCCCCCGACGCCGGAGCCGGCCGGGTGGGAGCCGCCGGTGCTGCTGGCGTCCGCCGCGAAGAGCGAGGGCGTCGCTGCCATCGTGGCGGCGGTCACGGCCCACTATGCGGCCATCGAGGCGACGGGTGAGCTGACCGAGCGCCGTCGTCGCCGGCTCGCCCTCCGGACCCGCGAAGTGGTCAGTCGGGCCGTCGAGCGTTGGGTGTGGCGGGAGGCGACCACCGAGGCCTTGATCGCCGATCGGATCGATGACATGGTCGCAGGCCGGACCAGCCCGTACGAAGTGGCCGCCCTGGTGGTGGCCGGACTGAAGGAAGGAGCGCTTTCATGAGTCACGGCAATGCGTCGGCGTCGGACTTGGCCAGCCGTCTGGCCGATCGGGAACGCGAGCTCGCGGAACTGACCCGCGAAGTCGAGGCGTGGCGGGCCGAGTTCGGCCGCCTGCCGTTTCGGTCGGACGGGAATTTCACTTCGATCTCCGGGCGGTCGGTTGAGCCGGTCTACACCCCCGCCAACTTGGTCGACACCCTGGGTGGGGACGGGATGCTCCCCGGTCGGTTCCCGTACACTCGCGGCATTCACCCGACGATGTACCGCGGGAAACTCTGGACGATGCGGCAGTTCGCCGGGTTCGGCACCGCAATCGATACCAACCGACGGTACCAATTCCTCCTCGAACGGGGCCAGACGGGTCTCTCCGTGGCCTTCGATTTCCCGACCCTGATGGGGTATGACTCGGATCATCCCCGATCCGAAGGCGAGGTCGGCAAATGCGGGGTCGCGATTTCGAGCCTGGCCGACATGGAGACGCTCTTCGAGGGGATTCCCCTCGATCAAGTCTCGACGTCGATGACCATCAACGGTCCCGCGGCGATTCTCTGGTGCTTCTACATCGCCGCCGCCGAAAAACAGGGCGTTGACATCGCCAAACTCCAGGGGACCGTCCAAAACGACATGTTGAAGGAGTACCAGGCGCAGCACGCCTGGGTCTATCCGGTCGACCGGGCAATGAAGATCATCGTCGACATGTTCGAATGGGGTGCGGAGCACACGCCCCGTTGGAACACCATTTCGATTTCCGGCTACCACATCAGGGAGGCCGGCGCCACGGCGGCGCAGGAGTTGGCGTTCACGCTCGCCAATGGCTTCTCGTACATCGAACACGGAATCGCCCGCGGGTTGGCCGTCGACAGTTTTGCGCCCCGGCTTTCGTTCTTCTGGGATGTCCATAACGACTTTTTCGAGGAAATCGCCAAGCTCCGGGCGGCCCGTCGGATTTGGGCCCGTCACCTCCGCGATAAGTATGGCGCCCGGGACGATCGCAGCTGGAAGATGCGATTCCACTGCCAAACCGCCGGCGTGAGCTTGACCGCGCAACAGCCGCTCAACAACGTGGCCCGGGTGGCCTACCAGGCCCTGGCCGCGGTGCTGGGCGGAACCCAGTCGCTCCATACCAATGCCCTCGATGAAACGCTGGCCTTGCCGACGGAAGAGTCGGTGCGCGTCGCGCTCCGGACTCAGCAAATTCTCGCCTACGAAACCGGCGCCGCAAACGTCGCCGATCCGTTGGGCGGCTCCTACTATGTCGAGGCGCTCACCGACACGATGGAGCGCGAAGCCGAAGGCCTCTTTGCCGAGATCGATGCCCACGGTGGCGTGGTCAAGGCCATCGAAAAGGGCTGGTTCCAGCGGCAAATCGCCGCGTCGGCGGCCCGGTTCCAGGATGAGGTGGATGCGGCGACTCGGGCGGTGGTCGGCGTCAATGCGTTTGTCGAAGATGAACCCGACCGTCCGCTCGAAACCCTCCGGGTCGGCGAGGAAGCCGATCGGACCCAGCGCGACCGGCTCGCGACGCTCCGGGCGGCCCGGGATGCCACCCGGGTCGGCCACGCCCTCGCCGAACTCACCCGAGCCGCCGAAGAGGAAAGGAACGTCATTCCCGCGATGCTCGACTGCGCTCGGTCGTATGCCACCTTGTTCGAAATTCGCCATGCCCTCGAACGGGTCTATGGCGCCTACAAAGAACCGGTGTTCTTTTAAACATGCCTAACACGAAACCGTTACCCCGGCCGATTCGCGTCCTGGTGGCCAAGCCCGGGCTCGATGGCCACGATCGCGGCGCCAAGGTCGTGGCGGCCGCCCTTCGCGACGCCGGAATGGAGGTCATCTACACCGGCCTCCATCAGACCCCGGAGATGATCGCGACGGCCGCCATCCAGGAAGACGCCGACGTGGTCGGGCTCTCGATTCTGTCCGGTGCCCACATGACGCTCTTCCCGCGGGTCCGGAAGCTGCTCGATGCCCAAGGACGCCCCGATATCCTGCTGACCGGCGGGGGCATCATTCCGCCGGAAGACATCGAGAGTCTGGCCAAGCAGGGTGTCGGCCGGCTGTTCGGGCCCGGCACGCCCCTGGCCGATTTGATCGACTACATCAACGCGTGGGCCGCCGATCATCTGGAGTAATCGATCCGAAGGGACCTCCTCGTGAGAACCTCGCTCATGACCCGGCCGCCGGGCCCTGGCACCCGATGCCCGTGACCTCCGAACCGGTCGTCCTCTGGCTCGGGCTCGCAGGGCTGCTCGCAGGGTGCGGCCCGCCGACCCTGCGGCTCGCTCCGCCACCGTTAGGCGCCGAGGCGGTGTCGTTGCTGGGTGACACGCTCTGGTCGGTCACCCTGTCCGCCGCGGAGGGTCAGGCCCGGGTCAGCCAGTTGGCGGAGGCGAAGCGCCGGGCCGGCGCCCGGTGGGACGATCTCAACACCCGGTTGCTGCTCGGACGCCGAACCGCGGCCATGGGTCGGCTCCGCGAAGCCATCGATATCTATACAGAGGCTATCGAAGCCGATCCGACCGACCCCCGGCTCTTCCGCCGCCGGGGTGAGTTGCTGTTGCTGGTCCGGGAACCTGATTTGGCGGCCCGCGATCTCGAGCGGGCCGCCAGCCGTGCCCGGGAGAGAATCTCGCCGGACGGCCGCCGATTCGCTCCCCCGGTCATGGAGTTTCTGGAGGGCCCTGACGGTCAGCTCAGCGGCGCCGGGGTGCTCCATAGCAGCCAGTTGCTGTTGGGCATGACTCACTTCATCCGGGGCGATTACCGCCGGGCCTATCCAATGCTCGTGGCCGCCGCCCAGTCGGCCGACGACGCCGACGGCATTGCCACGGCCTCACTGTGGCTACTGTTCACCCTGCGGCGCGCCGGGCGGCTCGCGGAAGCGGGCCAGATCGCCAAAGTCATCCCCGCGGACCTGCCGGTCGTCCATCGAACCGCCGAACTACGGCTGCTCCAGGCGTTTGCCGGGACGCTCTCTCTCGACTCGCTGCAGCGAGGCCTCGGCGGCGACATTCAATCGGAGGCGGCCGGTCTGTACCTGTACGGGCTCGGATCCACGCTGTTGGCCCGCGGTCGCCAGGCCGAGGCGGCGGAAGCGTTGGACGAGGTCCGTCATACCACGAACTGGGCGTCAATCATCTATGTCGCGGCCGAGGCGGACTTGGCGCGGCTCCGCCGTCCGTGTCTCGAGCCGAATCCGGTTCGGTTCCCCGACCACCGTTGGAATCGCTGTCTCGTCACCGCCATTCAATAGCAACCTTCACGATCGAGAATCACCTCGTGCCGTCTAAACCCCCGCCCCCGAAATCATCTCGACTCCGGTCCCTGACCGGCGAGTACCGTTCCCTAGCCGAGAAACTCCGCGCCGGCGGCGGTCCGGACCGGGTGGCGAAGATGCATGCCCAAGGCAAGCTCTCGCCCCGGGAACGAGTGGAGCGGCTCCTCGATCCGGGCACGCCGTGGTTTGAGATCGGCCTCTTGGTTGCCTACGACCGATACGACGGCCAAGCACCGGGTGCCGGGGTGATCACCGGCGTCGGGGTCGTCGAGGGCCGCGAGGTGGTGGTCGTCGCGAATGACGCCACGGTCAAAGCCGGCTCGTGGTGGCCCGAGACCATCGCGAAGATCCTCCGGGCCCAGGAAATCGCGATGCGCCAGCGAATTCCGATCATTTATCTGGTCGACAGCGCCGGCGTGAACCTGCCATACCAAGGCGGCGTCTTCCCCGGGCAATACGGGGCGGCCCGGATCTTCTACTACAACTCGATCATGCGGCGCTACCTCCACGTGCCCCAGATCGCCGCGGTCATGGGCAGTTGTGTGGCGGGCGGCGCCTACCTTCCGGCGTTGTCGGACGTGATCTTCATGGTCGACGGCACCAGTTTCATGGGCCTTGGCGGTGCTAACCTCGTCAAGGGAGCGACTGGTCAGGCCGTCGATGGCGAGACCTTGGGTGGCGCCAAGACCCACACCGAAATCAGCGCCGTGGCCCACTATCTCGCGGCGTCCGATGCCGAATGCCTGGTCAAGATTCGCGAGTACGTGGCCCGGCTGCCGCGGTTGCCCGGCGTTGCGCACCGGATCGCGGAGACCGTCGCGCCGGCCCGGCCGGTGGACGATCTGTACGACATTCTGCCCCAGGATCACCGGATGTCATACGACATGCGCCATGTCTTGGCCTGCCTGCTCGACGGCGGCCGGCTCGAGGAGTTCCAGCCGGCGGTGGCGGCGGAAATGATCTGCGGCCACGGCCGGCTCGAAGGCCGCCCGGTGGCCGTGATTGCCAACCAGCGGGGATTGATCAAGGCCAAAGCCGGCGAGCGGCCGCATTTCGGCGGCATCATCTACACCGAGAGCGCCGAAAAGGTGGCCTATTTCATCGAAACCGCCAGCCGCGAACGGATCCCGATCCTGTTCATCCAAGACGTGAGCGGCTTCATGGTCGGCCCGGAAGCCGAGCACTCCGGCATCATTCGCGCGGGCGCCCGCTTCGTCGAGGCGATGGCGACCGCCGTCGTGCCCCGGATCGTCCTCACGGTCAATCACGCCTCCGGCGCGGGGTACTACGCCATGGCGGGGCAGGGCTTCGATCCGGACTTCATTGTGTCCTGGCCCACTGGTCGGATGGGTGTCATGGAGGGCGAGGCGGCCGTCATGGCCGTCCACGGACCCACCATCGAAAAGGCCAAACAGCTCGGCAAACCGGTGGCGCCTGAGGTGGAAACCTCGATGGCTCAGATGCGAGCCGACTACGACCGCGACCTCGATGCCCGGCACGCGGCGGCGAGGGGACAAGTCGATGCGATCATCACGCCGGAGGAAACCCGGGGCATCCTGTCGCTCCTGCTCAAGGCCGCAGCCAACTACGCCGGACCGCACCTGGGCGCGTTCGTGCTGCCGCCGATCGATGACCATGGGCGCTAGCCGGCTCGGGGCGCTGGTCGCCGTTGCCGTTCTCGCCGCCTGTGCCGGCCGGCCGGGCCTCGGTGGGAAACCGGTTCCGAGGACAAGAGCGGCACCAGTATGGCGTCGCCCCACGTGGCGGGGGCGGTCGCGCTCCTGCTGTCAGCCCTCCAGCCAGAGCGGTGCCCCTGGACGTCGGAGCAGGTGAAGCCAGCCATCGTGGCGACCGGCGGGCGCTGCCGGCGTCGCTCCGGGTCGATCAGGGGGGCGGGTTGCTCGACCTCGTCGCCGCGGATCGGGTGCTCCGCCGGTTGCCTGTTGGCGCCTCGGTTCGGCTGGCTGTTGGCGGGGTGCCGGGAGCCGGAGTGTACCGGATCCTCGACCCCAACCGGCCGGCCACTGACACGACCGTCATGGTCGAGATCCTGGGATCGTTAGGCGGCCCAGTCCGCCTGACGTCGAATACCGCTTGGGTCGAACCCCCTGGGCAGGTGCAGCTCACCCCCCCGCAGACGTCGGTGCCGATTGGGCTCAGAGGGTCGGCCCTCCGGGACCCCGGCGTCTTCGGCGCCCGGGCTCGCGGAACGATCCAGCCCGGCGGAACCCAGCGGGTGTTCTTCCCGCTCGGCCAACTGCTGGTCGAGGTCAATGGCTCCGGCTGGGGCCGGGAGGTCCGGCTCCCCGAGCCGCTCCCGCCGATCATGCGGTGAGCCGATTCCGCTCCCCTCCGCAGTAATTCGGTCGTCCTCGCGGTAATTTCGGTTACCGCACCCCGTCGGCCGGGTGCCAGATTGTCGGCGTGACTCACCCAACGCCCTCGGGCAGCGACGGCCTGATCCAAGCCCGCGCCGTGCTCGCCCGCCATTTTGGCTATTCCGATTTCCGGCCCAGTCAGAGCCGAGTGGTGCACTCGGTCCTCAACGGCCGCGACACCTTGGCGGTCCTTCCAACCGGGGCGGGGAAGTCGGTGTGCTTTCAGGTGCCCGCCATGGTCCGGCCGGGCGTCACCGTGGTGATGTCGCCCCTCCTGGCGCTCATGGAGGATCAGGTCGAGGCGGCCCGCGCCCGGGGCCTCCCCGCCCGAGCCCTCAACAGCATCCAGAGCAAGTCGGCCCAGGCTCGGGTCAAGTCCGAACTCGCCGACGGCCTCGTCCGGCTGCTTTACGCGGCGCCCGAGCGCGGCCCCCGATTGGTCGAGGAACTCGCGAGCGCCGGAGCCACCGTCGGCTTGCTCGCGATCGACGAAGCGCATTGCATCGCCGAGTGGGGGCCGGATTTCCGGCCCGCCTACATGGCCCTCGGGCGACTCCGCCAAGCGCTCGGCGATCCGCCAACGGTGGCCTTGACCGGCAGTGCCACCGCCGAGGTCCGCGGCGTGATTGCCCGAACCCTCGGCCTTGGCGCCCGGGGTGGCTACGACCTCCACCTCGCCTCGTTCGACCGGCGGAATCTCTGGTTCGGCGTGGTGCCGGTCGGCTCCGAACGGGACCGGTTGGAACGACTCCTGGAGCTGCTCGGGCACGGCGACCGCGTCGCCATTGTGTATGGGCCAACCCGCAACGTCGTTGAGGCGCTGGCCCGGGTGGTTCGGGAGCGGGGCTTCCGAGCCGTCGCCTATCACGCCGGCCTAACGAAAGAACGCCGGGCCGAAGTCCTGACCGGATTCCTCGCCGACCGGTTCGAAGTGATCGTCGCCACCTGTGCGTTCGGGATGGGGATCGACAAGCCGAACGTCCGGTTGGTCGTCCATTGGACGATGCCGCCCACGCCGGAGTCCTACTATCAGGAGGCGGGCCGGGCCGGACGGGATGGCGGGTTGGCCCGATGCATCGCGCTCTACCAACCGGGCGACATCGATCGGGCCGTTCGGGAGTTGGCGGTGACATTTCCGCCGCGAAAGGTCATCGAATCCGCCTGGGCCGACCCGCGGGTGCTCCGCCGGCTTCCGAAGAATGTCGCGGCATCGGTTGAGCGCCTCCGCCGCGAGCTCCGGCCGGAGCGAGGGGTGGTCCGGTGGGACCGCGTCGTCCGCCGCGAGGGAGCCGCCCGAGCCCGTCTCACCACGGTGCGGGAGTACGCCGGCAACCGGACCTGCCGGCGGGCCACCCTGCTCCGGTACTTCGGCGAGCGCGTGGTCCGTTGTTCAGGGTGCGACGTCTGTGGCGGGCGATCGGCTCCGATCGTCGGTCTGCCGGCGGAGGCGGTCGCTCGGGTCCGTCGCCTTCGCTTGGCCCTTGGCGCCTCCGGCAGCCCATGGCGGGGCTCGCTGCTCGACGCCCGAACCATCACGGCCCTCGCCGCCGATCCGCCGGGAACGCTCGACGACCTGGCCGGCCGGGCCGGGGTCGGTGAGCATCTGGCCGAGCGGTTGGGCCCGGCGATCATGAGGGCACTCGGAACGGTGGAGCCCGGCCTGGAAGAACGACCCGATGGCGGGCCGTTCGACCGGCTGCGCGCCTGGCGGGCCGCGACCGCCCGGACTCGGGTGGTCGCGGCGTTCCGGGTGGTTCCCGAGGCCGTCCTCCAGCGGATCGTCGAGCAACGCCCGACCTCGCTCGGCGAACTCTCGGCCATCCCG
This sequence comes from Gemmatimonadota bacterium, assembly GCA_009692115.1. Lineage (NCBI taxonomy): Bacteria > Pseudomonadati > Gemmatimonadota > Gemmatimonadota bacterium. The sequence goes on from SHZU01000003.1 coordinate 80,354, forward strand.
GGTGTCGGACCCCGGTTTCTCGGGAACTATGGCTCGGACATCCTCGCGTTGCTGTCCGCTCTGGGTCCGACCGACCGGCCGGGGTCGGGCTAGGCCGTCGGTTTGGTCATCTGCTTCACCAGCCAATCCACGACCAATCCGATGGTCGGCCGGTCAACGGCAAACGACTTGATCTCGGTATATCGCCCCGGGAAACCGTCCGGATCGTAAACGAAAAGATGATTCAGATTCGGAAGCACCTTGGCCGTGATGTGTCGGTTCCCGGCGGCCTTGAACGCCTTGACCAGCAACGGAACCTGGTCGGGCGTCACCTGCTGGTCGTTGGCGCCGTTCAAGATCAAGACCGGGGTGGTCACCTGCCGAGCGGTGGCCAACGGCTCGTATTCGGCAAAGAACTTGAGCCAAGGGTTGCCGGCGGTCATCGAGTCCACCCGGGGGGCCACGGCGCGGAGGGCCGAATCGCGCGCCGCCGGCCTGAGCGAGGTGTCGTTCTTGATCCCGTTGCCGAGCTGGAAGTTGAGGATCTGTCGGCCGGTGTAGGCGGTGCCAGCCAACAGCACGATGCCCTTGAGCGACCCCTCGTCTTTGGCCACCATCGGCGCAATCAATCCGCCTTCGCTATGCCCGATCAATCCGAGCCTGGTTCGGTCGATCTCCGGGCGGTTCCGCAGCCAAGCCAGCCCCGCTTGAATGTCCTTGGCGAAATCGGCGCTGGTGGCGGTTGCCGCATTGCCCCCGGAGCCACCGAAGCCTCGGTCATCCATCCGGAGCACGGCAATTCCTCGCCGGGCCAGTGAATCGGCAAATTCGCGAAACGGCCGGAAGCCCTTGAACAGTGAGATGGCCTCGTCCCGATCTTGTGACCCGGATCCGGTAATCGTGACCACTGCCGGCGCGGGCGCCGCAGCCGTGGCACCCGCTGGAATCGTGATGGTTCCGGCCAGCGTGTGACCCATGGTGGTGGTCACCGTCACGTCGATCGCCCGGTACGGAGCCCCGGCCGGGGCGGAGTAATCGGGCTTCTCCATCGTCATGCCGGCCGAGCTCGGGCTGGTTCGTTCGATGGTGGCTTTCTGGGCCGGTATGGCGCCGCCGAGGATCCGGCCGTCGCGGTCGACCTTCAAACGCATCTCGCCGCCGGCCATCGTCAGGACCATGGAGTCGGCGCCCAGGGTGGCGACCCGCACCGGGAACGTCTGGCCCCCGTTGACCATGAACGCCGGGACCTCGGCCGGATTGCCGCCAAGCAGCTTGGCTCGCAGGAGAAAGACTTCGATCAGGGCGAACGAGGGATTGATGTAGGGCAGGGCCCCGGGCTTGGAGCCCAGACGCTCCGTCCGGGTCTGCCCGCCCCCGGAGATCGCGGCAAAGGCCGAGTCGCCCGTCAGGGTGAGCACCGCGGTCTGGCGCGCCGGTGCCGACCCGGAGTCGGTAGCCATCCAGAATTGGTTGTCCAACGATCCGATCAGACCGTCGGCTCCAATCGTGGCACTGAAACGGAGCCGAACGGCGTTAGGTTTGAGGAAGACCTCGGAGTCGATGCGGGTCGCCGTGCGGGTGAATCGCTCCAGGCTGATCGTGTCCTTCCCGGCCCGGAGCACGAACATCGCTTCCTGGGCGGCGAGCGGACCGGCGGCAAGCGCCAAGCCAACAACAGCAATCACGGACCTGACCATGGTGCCCTTCGGGTTGGGAGTGTGGAGCCAGTGTACCGCCGGGTCGGTGCGCGGGTTTCGAATCAGGGCCGTCTCGCGACCATCGTCCCGGGCCGGCCACAACCGCCCGTCCTGGACGGCCCCCGACTTCTCCATGAGGGCCACGGTGGTTCCTGAATGGGACGGTTCAAGCTAATCACCTTCTGCGGATCGTGGCCCTGAGGTGGCTATATTCCCGCCCTATGGACGACACTCTGTATTTTTCCGAGCACCATCAGCAGGTGCGCGAAATGGTCCGCGATTTCGCCAAGACCCATGTCGCGCCGGTGGCCCGCGATCTCGACCGCACCTCGACCTTCCCCTGGCAGAACATCAAGAAGATGGGGGAACTCGGCCTCCTCGGCGTTCCTTGGCCGGAGAATATTGGCGGCGCCGGCATGGATCAGATCTCCTACTACATCACGATCCACGAGATGGCCAAGGTTGACGCCTCCCACGGTCTGACCATCAGCGCCCATACCAATCTCGGCACCTCCCCGATCGTTGAGTTCGGGACCGAGGCCCAGCGCGGGCGCTACGTGCCGCTGCTCGCGTCCGGCGCCGTCATGGGCGGGTTCGGATTGACCGAACCGGGCGCCGGTAGCGATGCCGGGGGAACCGCGACCACCGCTGTGGACAAAGGCGACCACTTCCTGCTCAACGGCTCCAAGATCTTCATTACCCATGCGGGCGTCGGGGAGATCTTCTCCGTGACCGCCCGTACCGATCCGGGGACCGGACATCGTGGCATTACCAGCTTCATCGTGACCAAAGACACGGTCGATCTCGAGCTCTGCCGGACGCTGGGCGTCGGCCACGCCCCCGAGTTGCCCAAGATTGCGGGGGTCAACGCCGGCAAAAAGGAAGACAAGATGGGCTGGCGGGCCAGCGATACCCGCGAACTCCATTTTGACAATGCCGTCGTTCCCAAAGAAAACATGCTGGGCCCCCGGGGCGCCGGCTTCGTCAATTTCCTGAAGACCCTCGACGCCGGCCGGATCGGGATCGCCGCGCTGTCGTTGGGGATCGCTGAGGGAGCCTACGAGGCCGCCCGCCAGTACGCCGGAACCCGGAAGCAGTTTGGTCGATACATCGGGAGTTTCCAGGGCATCAGCTTCAAGCTGGCTGATATGGCCATGGGTATCGAAGCCGGAACCCACTTGCTGTATACGGCGGCCCGGCTGAAGCAGGCTGGAAGGCCGTTCAAAACCGAGGCGGCCATGGCGAAGCTCTTCTGCTCGGAACTCGCCATGAAGACCACCACCGAGGCCGTCCAGATATTCGGGGGCTACGGCTACATGGCTGATTACCCGGTCGAGCGGATGATGCGGGACGCGAAAGTCTGCGAGATCGGCGAGGGCACCAGCGAAATTCAGCGCCTCGTCATCGCCCGCCAGATCCTGGGCCGGGTGGTCGACGGCTGACCGGAATCGGGGGATCGGGCCGGACGCCTCCCCCTAAACTGCTTTCCGGCATATCTTTACCCAATGCGACCTATCCAGACCCTCCTGTCTTGGAACCCGGCGAGCCTCAAGCTCGGACTCGGCCGGGTCGTCGCCCAATGGATCAGTTTGCTGTGTCGTCCCTTCCGCCGGCACACCCAGGGCCGCTCGATCGTTAGCCTCAAGGCATCGCCATCCCACCATTGGTCGCAAGGTCTTCGGGCCGGCGTCGGGCTCACGGTCCCGGCTTCGGTCCGACTCCGGTTGCGGCCGGTCGGCGAGCAGAAGCTACCGCGGCGCTCGGGGGCAGGCGGAGGACTCCCTCGGCTTCGGACCATGGTCGGTCCGGCCACCCACCGTATGCGCGTCGTGACGTCGCCCCGGGCCGTGGTCCGGCCAGGCGAGGTGACGCCGGCGAAGGAAGTCTTTCGTGAAGCGCGAGATTCTCATCACCAGTGGCCCCCGGGAAACCCGGGTAGCCATCCTCGAGGACGACCGGTTGGCCGAACTCATGGTCGACCGGCCCGATCACCGTCGGATCGTGGGCGACATCTACCTCGGCCGGGTCGATGCCGTTCTGCCGGGGCTCCAAGCGGCGTTCGTCGATATTGGCTTGGAGAAGAGCGCCTTTCTCCACGTGTCGGATCTGTTGGAGCCGGACGAGGACGACGAGCCGAACGATAAGGACGAGGACGAGGTTCCTGATCCTGATGAGGCCGAGTCGGCCGCGGAGGAGGAGGAGGCGGCTTCCAACGGGACCAGTCGGCGGGGCGGCCGCCAGGCGGTTGCGGAACCTCGGCAGCGGGAGGTCTCCGGACGCCGGGCCCTGCCGGACATCGGCGAGATCTTGAAGAAGGGGCAGACCCTTCCGGTCCAAGTCACCAAAGAACCGATCAGCACCAAGGGCTCCCGGGTCACCGCCCAGATTTCACTGCCGGGCCGGTTCTTGGTGTACATGCCGTACGCCTCGCGCGTCGGGGTGAGCCGGAAGATCGAGAGCCGGGAGCAACGCGCCCGACTCCGCGAGATGGTCACTCGGCTGCTGCCGGAAGACGCCGGCGGGATGATCATCCGAACCGTGGCGGAAGGCGTAACCGAGGACCACTTCCAGCGGGAGGTCGAGTCGCTCCTCGCGCAGTGGAAGAAGATCAAGCGGAAACAGTTCTATGTCCGGCGGGCTCCGGCGTTGCTGCAGCGGGAAGCGTCGCTGACCCGCGGGCTGATCCGTGACGTCTTCTCCGACAAAGTCGACGCCCTCTGGGTCGACTCGGAGGAGGTCCATTCGGAGGTAGAGCAGTATCTCGAGCAGGTCGATCCGGACCTCAAGGGCCGCGCCCACCTCTACACCGAGGCGATTCCCCTGTTCGACAAGTTCGGGATCGAAGCGGAGATCAAGTCTCTCTTCAAGCCCCGAGTCGAACTGCCGACCGGCGGATCGCTGGTGATTCAGCCGACCGAAGCCCTGGTGTCGATCGACGTCAACACCGGCCGCTATACCGGGAAGAAGGACCCGGAACGGACGATCCTCAAGACCAACCTCGAAGCCGCCCGCGAAATCGCCCGGCAGCTCCGGTTGCGCGATCTTGGCGGGATCATCGTGTGCGATTTCATCGACATGGAGACCAAGGGCAACCGGGACCGGGTCCTCCAGGAACTCCGGGGCCATTTGGTTCGCGACCGAGCCCGGACCAAGGCGCTGGCCGTCTCGGACCTCGGGCTGGTGGAAATGACCCGGCAGCGGGTCCGGCCGTCCCTCTGGGCCTCGATGACCACCGAGTGTCTGCTCTGCCATGGGACGGGCCGAGTCTTTACTCCCGAGGTCGTGGCCCGCCGCATTGAACGGTCGCTTCGCCGGTGCGCCCTGGAGCGTCGGGAAAAGATCGTCTGTGTTCGGATGCACCCGGAAGTGGCTCTGTACCTCAAGGAAGAAGAGCCGAAACTGATGGTGGCGGTCGAAAAAGCCACCAGTCTTACCATCGAGCTCCGGGACGATCCGACGATGCATCAGGACGAGTTCCGGCTGATGTCCAGGCCTGGCGGCAGGGATATTACCGAGCTCTACGCGGTGGCTTAACCGGGCTCTTGCCCTATCCCGTTCTGCTGCTTATCATTACGGGCTTTCTCAAAACCCTGGAATCAGTGATGTACGCGATTTTTCGCTCCAAAGGTCAGCAGTACAAAGTCCAGCAAGGGGAGACCGTTCGGTTACCCTTGATGGACGAGGCCGAGCCCGGAGCCAAGTTGACATTCAGTGAAGTTCTTCTCACCTCAGATGGCAGCACCATCCAGGCTGGGCAGCCCTTTGTCCCCAACGCGGCCGTCGAAGCCGAAGTGATCGGCGAGGCGAAGGGCGATAAGCTCTACGTCTTCAAGTTCAAGCGGCGGAAGAACTACCGTCGCAAGACCGGTCATCGGCAGAAGTACACCGACGTCCGCATTACCGCCGTGAAGGTAGGCTGATATGGCTCACAAGAAGGGTGTCGGCTCGTCCAAGAACGGCCGGACCAGCAATCCCCAGTACCTTGGCGTCAAGCGGTACGGCGGCGAACAGGTGATCGCGGGCAACATCATCGTTCGCCAGCGGGGAACCAAGTTTCACCCCGGCCGAAACGTCAAGCGGGCCAATGACGACACCCTCTTCGCGCTGATCGACGGCAGGGTCACGTTCGAGTGGAAATCGAAGGGCAAGCAGAAGATCTCCGTCTACCCTTAGGGGCGGATCGAAAGGCTGGGGTCAATAAGGGCGCTGATGAGGCGCCCTTCGTCATTCTGAAACCTGGATCGGCAATTCGACGTTAAGCTCGCCACCCCCTGTTTCCATTTCCCGAGGAGGATCTGCGATGGCCACAGTGTTTGATCGTTTTCGAGATGAGCTCGACCAGTTCGGTGATCGCCTCAAAGAAGCCGTCGAGTCGAGCAAGTTGCATCTCGAACGCTCGAGTTTGATCGGCGTTCGAAGCAAGATCGCCTACAAGTTGGGGATGGCCGTCTACAAGAAGGAACGGGGCGGCGAGGCCAACCAAGGGCAGGTCGACGCGCTCTTTGCCCAGATGGACGATGTCACCGCCAAGATTGCCGGTATTGACCGCGAGCTCGACGGGCTCGACGGCGAAACGGTGCGGGTCGACGAGAAGCCGGCCCCCCCGGCCGACCCGGCCGAAGCCGAAGTGGCCAAGCCCTAGCCGGTCCAGCATCCCACCAAGCGACAGCCCGCTGCCAATCCACGGGCTGTCGCGCGTTCGGCGAACCCGGGTCTATCGAACCGGCGGCAGCGTTCGATACCGGTCCCGCAACTCGTGCTCCCGAGTTCGGAGTGAGGTATCCTGGCCTCGAACAAACACCCGCTCCGCCACGCTCGAAAACTCAAACGGATCGCCCGACCACACCACCACGTTCGCCACCTGACCGGCCGCCAGCGATCCATACTGAGTCAGTCCGAACGCTTCGGCCGGCCACGTGGTGACCATCCTGAGGGCGTCGTCCCATTTCACCCCATTGCGGACCGCGTTGCCGGCGGCATACCGCAAGCTCCGCTCTCCCCCGGCGTCGCCTTGCGCGATGACCACTTTGACGCCGGCCTCCCGGAGCAAGGTCACGTTGTCGAGTCGGGCCCCGAGGCCGTCAAAACTCGGAATGTCCCGGTTGGGCTCCATGATCACGGGGACCCCGGCGGCGGCGATGGCCGGGGCCACCTGCCAGCCTTCAATGGCCCCGGACAAGATGAGCTTGAGGCGGTATTCGCGGCCGAGCTTTAGGGCGTTGGTGATGTCGATCCGCCGGTTGGCCGTGATCACGACCGGCATGGTGCCCCGGAGCGCCGGCAACAGGGCCTCGAGCTCGGCAGCCGGGGCGCTGAACGCCTGGGTGGCGCGTCGCTTGTACTCGAGCCGGCGCCGGTCGTACTCGATGGCGTCGGCAAACAGACGCTTGAGTCGGGCAATCGTGCCAGCCCGGGCCCCCCCTCCCGCGCTTTTGCTTCCATCACTCAGGTCGATCAACAGCGCCGCCGGCGACCGGACGATCATCTGGCCCACCGTTTCACCGGCAAAATCAACAACCACGGCCGTGCCCGGAATGAACGACCCATCCGGCGTGTAGACGCCGGTTGTGACACCGCCCGTCCGGGCCACGGCGATCGAGAAGGCCGCCGGGTCGATGCCGTCGGTCAGATTAAATGACGGATTGACCTCGCCGCTTACCGAACGCTCGCCATAGCCACCGAGTCCCGCGACGCCGGTTCCCGCATTCGCCCCGGCATGGATCAGCCCGGGTGTGACCCACTTGCCGGTGGCATCAACGATGGTCGCTCCAGCCGGGACGGTCACGTTCGGCCCCACTGCGGTGATCTTGCCGTTGACGATCACGACCGTGCCGCGCTCGATCTTGGGGCCGGCTCCTGGAAAAACGGTCCCGCCGGTGATGGCGATCGGCTGGGCCGCCACCGGCGCCACGATGGCGCGGGCCGCCATCATCACCCCTAACATCCATCGGTTGTTCATCGTCCCACCCCCGGTTCGGTCTGGCCCAAGTTGAAGTCGGTTTTGTACTGGCGGGTCTTGTCGAGGCGGTCAAACACCAGCCAGCCTTCGTTCCAGACCTTTTCGGCTTTCGAGTACACCGAGAACGGGTCGCCGGACCAGAGCACTACGTCGGCCATCTTGCCGGGCTCCAGGGTGCCGGTGAGCTGATCGATCCCCAAGGTCCAGGCCGGGTTCGCGGTCACCCATCGAATCGCCTGGTCTCGGGTAACCGGAATCCCGGCGCGGTTCCCCGCGTACATCGCTTTTGCCGCATCTTGGTTCATGCGCTGAATCCCATCGGGGCTGTCGGTGTGGAGCACGCCCCGGGCCCCGGCGGCGGTCACCATCGCCAAGTTCTCGAGGATCTGGTCGTAGGCCTCCATCTTGAAACCGCCCCAGTCCGACCAAATCGACGCGGCCGTGCCCGCTTTGGCGAGCAGGTCGGCCACTTTGTAGGCCTCGATGCCATGGTGAAACGACCGGATCTTGAAGCCGAACTCCTGGGCCAAGTCGAGCATTTGGACCATTTCGTCCGCCCGGTAGCAGTGGTTCTGCACGAAGATCTCGCCCCGAAGCACGCCGGCGAGGGTCTCGAGCTTGAGGTCCCGGGTCGGCGGATCGCCCTTCCGGTCCTTGAGCCACTTGTCCCATCGCTGCCGGTATTGCTCCGCTTGGATGTATCCCGCCCGATAGCCGGCCATGTTGCCCATGGCGGTCGAGGGGCCCCGGCTTTGATACACTCGTTTCGGGTTCTCGCCGCAGGCCATTTTGAGACCGTACGGCGCGCCCGGGAATTTCATTTCTTGGACGGCCCGGGCGGGAACCAGCCGCACCACCACAGAACGACCGCCGAACAGGTTGGCCGAGCCGGGCAGGATTTGCGCGGTGGTCACGCCGCCGGCCACCGCGAGCGGGATCTGGGGATCGTGCGGCCAAAAGGAATGCTCGGCCCACACCTCGGCGGTGTTCGGGCTGGTGGCCTCGTTCCCGTCGGACTGCGCCGGGGCCCCTGGGGCAGGATACACCCCGATGTGGCTATGGGTGTCGATGAAACCGGGCGTCACGAATTTCCCGGTCCCATCGACGACGACGGTTCCAGGCGGCGGGGTCGAGACGTCGCCGACCGCTACGATCTTGCCATCCTGCAACAGAATCGAAGCGCCTCGGAGTTCCGATCCGGTGGCCGTCATGACCGTGGCATTCCGGATCACGACCGCGGGATTCGCCCGCCGCCGATAGGTCGACGGGAATTGCGGCCGATCGATACTCAAGGTGTCCTTAAATCGATCGTCCGCTTGCTCTGCAACCGCAGCCGCGGCGACCCCCGCTTCCATCGAACCGACCAACCAGAGTCTCCAAATTCCCCGCATCATTTCCCCAAGCCTTTCTGATGGATGACTTCGGACTACGGCTTTGTGCTGAGAACGACCTCGACTGGTGTATCGGTGATCCCGATTTTCACCAGCCGGAACGGCGGTTGCGCGGTGATCCAGAAGACCGCCGGCTGCCACCCGCCTGACCACTCCACCCGAAATGCCTCGATGGCACCGCCCCGGATCTCGACCGATTCCGTACCCAGGCCTCGGAGCGTGGTAACCCGGGCCTCGTTCTGCCCGCCGCTGAAGGTCAGAAACGACCATGTCGCGTTCGGCGTCCAGGGGAGGCCCGGCAACAAGCCCTGGATCGCGTTGTCATCGACCGGATTGGACCCGAGAGTAGTGTCGACCGGCACGGTCCTGGTGCCCTCGGGCGAGCCGGCGGTTGCCTGACCGCTCACCCGGGGGCCCTGGTAATCGAGTTCGACCGTCGTCGGCTGACTTTGGTTGGTGCCTTGCTGGCGAACCCGAAGCATGGCTCCCGCGTCGGAAATGTCAACGATGGTCCTCTGCTCCACGAGGCCCGCAATGCTGCTCTCTTCGGTCAGGCGCTTCCCGGTCGGGGTGTCCTCAACAACCGTTCGGGTCCACCCGAGTTGAATTCCCTTGACCAGGACCGCGAAGCTATCCGACCGCGGCACCAGCAAAGTCATGTCGAGGGGCAGGGCCGAGGCGGCCGCCGAAGGCGGCGATTTGGCGATCGCTTGCCCGGAGGCGGGCCGCGGGCCAAGAACGAAGATCAGGAGCATCGAGGCGGTGGGGCGGATCATCGCGGGGAATCTAGCGAGACCACGGCCTAACCCGCGAGCGCGATGATAACGCCATGCGGAATACGCGGTTATCCTTGAAACCAACCGCTCCGCCGATCGGGTACTTAACGCGGGCACCGCCGTTGCGTCAGATGGGCAGCCAATGATAGCCGAGACGGATGACGACCTGGTGACCTCGTTCTGTGCCGGGGAGGCATTGGCGGCCGACGAATTGGTCCGGCGCCATGCGACCTCCCTTGGTCGGTTTCTCTACTCGAACGGGGCCCCCGAATCCGACGTCGAGGACTTGGTTCAGGAGGCGTTCTTCAAAGCGTTCCGAGCCCTGCCCGGCTGGCGGCGGGAGGCCTCGTTCAAGAGCTGGTTGTTCCGGATTGGCGCGAACTTGAATCGAGACCAGTTCCGCCGCCGGAAGGGGCGGGAGACGGTTCCGATCGAGGATCATGATGTGGTCGATGGGTCTGACCCCGAGGGCGAGTCGGGTGCCGCCGACATTGAACGGCGGCTGCGGGCCGAGTTGGACCGGCTGCCGCGACTGCAGCGAGAGGTGTTCTTGCTGCGAGCCCAACAAGGCATGGAGTACGACCAGATCAGCAGCACGTTAGGCACGACGCCGGGGGCCGCCCGGGTCCACTACCATCATGCGGTAAAACGGTTGAAGGAGACGGTCCAATGACGCCGTGCGAACTACTCTCCGACCGGATGGCCAAGGTGGCTGCCGGAGATGCCGGGTGGACCGCCGACGAGGCCGGCCACTTGGCGGCCTGCGCCGATTGCGCGGCGGAATGGCGGTTGCAAAGCGCCGCCGGCCACCTGGGCCGGCGGCTTCCGCCGCTCGATCCGGCCCGAATCGTGACCCGGTTGCACCAGGAGCTGGCCACGGACCGGCCGGAGGTGGTTCCGCTGACCCGGCGGGGTCCGGTGCGGTGGGCCCTCGGGCTGGCGGCGGCGGCCTTGATTCTGGCCGTTCGGATGGTCGGTCCCTCGGGCGGTTCCGGGCCGGCGGACTCCGCCGTCCCGGGCGGCGTGTTGAGTGAGTTGGACGACCTGAGCGGCCAAGAATTGGCCTCGGTACTCGAAGTGATTGAAGTAGACCGCCCGGGGCCCTCGGTCGAGGAGCCGGGCCTCGGTGATTTGACGGCCGATGAGTGGGAGCGTTTGCTCCGAAACTGGGAGGGTTGAGGAATGATCAAGTGGGTAGTGGTTCTCGCGACGCTGGCGGCGGGGTTCGCCGGCCGGCTGCCGGCTCAGGACACGGCCGTCGCCGGGCCGATGGCGGAACGGCTCCGCCAACAGATCGAAGTCCGGTTTGGGGAGCGACTCTCCGAAGAATTGGGACTCACCGATGGCCAATCGGTCAAGGTCCGCGGCATCTTGGCCACCTGGGCCGTGAAACGGCGGAATCTGGAGCGGGAGGATCGCCAGCAGCGAGCGGAATTGTCGGCCGCGATGCGGCCCGGGGTGGCCGCCAACGATCAGGCGGTGTCGCGCCTCGTCGATGCGATCTTGGCCACCCGCGGCGCCATGGTCCAGACCTTCCGGGACGAGATGGCCGAACTCGGGACCGTCTTGAGTCCGGTGCAGCGGGCCCAGTACCTGCTGCTCCGCGATCGGCTTCTCCAGCGGGTTCAAGAGCTCCGCCAGGAACGGCAGGCCGAGGGCGGTCGGCCGCCACTTGCCCGGCGGCTCCGGCCCCGCTAAACCCCGCCTCGGCTCCCTCCCCATCCCGGGGGGAGACTATTAAATTGGTGCGGTCCACTTCAATGGAGTGAACGGTGCGGTCTGTCCTTCTGATCGGGTTGCTGCTGGCGGTTCCTTCCGCCCGATCGGGATTAACCCAGAAACAGCTGGTGTATCGGATTCCGATCACCGGGACGATCGAAAATGGGCTCGCGCCGTATGTGGCGAGGGTGTTGGCCGCGGCCAAGGCGGCCGGCGCCGAGGCGGCGGTGTTGGACATCGACACGCCCGGCGGGCGGATCGACGCGGCCCAACGGATCGTTGACGCCGTGCGGGGCGCTGGGCTGCCGGTGTACGCCTTCGTCAATCCACGGGCCTATAGCGCGGGGGCTATGATCGCTCTTGCCGCCGAGGGGATCTACATGGCCCCGGGTGGCGTGATCGGCGCCGCCACCCCAGTCGACGGGCAGGGCACGAAGGCGTCGGAGAAGATCGTGAGTGCCATGCGCGGTGAGTTCCGGGCACTCGCGGAAGCCCGCCAACTCGACCCGACGGTGGCCGAAGCCATGGTCGACGAGTCGATCGAGATTCCCGGCGTCAAGCCGGCGGGGAAACTCTTGACGCTGACCACCGATGAGGCCGTGCGGCTCGGCTACGCCAAATCCGTGGTGACCGATTTGCCAGCCCTGCTCGCGGCGGTGGGCCTCCCGGGGGCCAGGGTCACCTCGATCGAGCTCAACTGGGCCGAACTCGCCGTCCGATTTTTGACCAGCCCGCTGGTATCCCCGCTGCTGTTGTCGTTGGGGATGCTCGGTCTGATCTTTGAAATCAAAGCAGGGCATTTCGGACTCGGTGCCGTGGCGAGCTTGACCTCACTCGGGCTGTTCTTCGGGAGCGGGATGATCCTCGGACTGGCCGGTTGGGAGGAAGTCCTTCTGCTGGCCCTCGGTTTCGTGGCGCTCGGGGTCGAGGCCCTAATCCTGCCGGGCTTCGGCGTGGCGGGGATCATTGGGCTCGGGTTGGTGTCGACATCGATCATCCTGGCGTTGGTCGGCACCGCGCCGACCGGGGGCGACTTGGTGCAGGCCGGGGCCATTCTCGTGACGGCCCTGGTCATCACGGCGTCGGTGCTCTTTGTCTGGATCCGACACATCCCCCACAGTACCCGATTCCGGAAGGTCATGCTGCGGGACGGACATGCCGCGGTCGATGGGTATGTCGCGGCCCCGACCCGGGGCGACTTGGTGGGGCAATCCGGTACCGCGGTGACCGACCTTCGGCCGTCGGGCGCCGCCGTGATTGGCGACGAGCGGCTCGATGTCGTCACCGAGGGGGAGTATGTCGCCGCTGGGGCACCGGTCACGGTGCTTCGCTCGGACGGCTATCGGCACATCGTACGCGCAGTCAAGGTTTTGACGAATTGATCCAGCCTTTATCTCAACTTTGCGGGGGCATGAGTGAATACGGATAATCTCCAGCTCGGGCTGGTCGTGGCGCTGTTGGTCGGCGGCATGATCGTCTTGTCGATCTTCTTCCGGTTCGTTCCGATCGGACTCTGGTTCCAGGCCTTGGTGTCCGGGGTCAAGATTTCCTTTCTGCAGCTGTTCTTCATGCGGTTTCGGAAAGTCGACCCCGCTTCGATCGTGAATCCCTTGGTCAATTCCCACAAGGCGGGGCTAGTCCTGACGGCCGACCAGCTGGAGTCGCACTATCTCTCGGGCGGGAACGTGACCCGGGTGGTCAACGCCTTGATCTCGGCGGAAAAAGCCGGCATCGCGCTCGATTTCAAGCAAGCCACCGCCATCGACCTGGCCGGCCGCGACGTGTTCGAGGCGGTGCAGGTGAGCGTCAATCCGAAAGTCATCACGACGCCGAAGGTGGCGGCGATGGCCAAAGACGGCATTCAGTTGCTGGCGATTGCGAGGGTAACGGTCCGGGCCAACATCAATCGGCTGGTCGGCGGTGCCGGTGAAGAGACCATCCTGGCCCGGGTCGGCGAGGGCATCGTCAGTACCATCGGCTCCGCCGCCAGCCACAAGGCGGTGCTCGAGCAGCCGGATATGATCTCGAAGACGGTGCTGGCCAAGGGACTCGACGCCGGAACGGCGTTTGAAATCCTGTCGATCGACATCGCCGACGTCGACGTCGGTAAGAACATCGGCGCCGAGTTGCAGACCGACCAAGCCGAGGCCGATAAGCGAATTGCGCAAGCTAAGGCGGAGGAGCGCCGCACCTTGGCGGTGGCGATGGAGCAAGAGTACAAGGCCTTGGTGCAAAAGGAGCGGGCCAACTTGGTCGCTGCCGAGGCGCAGATTCCGCTCGCCATGGCCGATGCGCTTCGGAAGGGTAACCTCGGAGTCATGGACTACCAGCGGTACCGGAACATGGAGGCCGATACCCAGATGCGGCATTCAATCGCGGGCCCTCAGGACGCGGGCCCGGCCGGGTCGATCTAGTCGATGGGCGAGATTCTTCTTCTGGTCGTCTTGTTTGTGGTCGGCGGCCTGCTCCAGGCCGCCGGCAAGCGACGGCGTCAGGGTGCCGAGGGGCCGACCTTGCCGCCGACTGGGCTGGAGCCGTCACGGGAGTCGGGCGGCATGCTGGCCGAGATCCAGAAGGCGCTCGCAGAGATGAAACGAGCGAATGAGGCGGCCACCTTCTACAGCCTGGATGAGGACGAGGTGGAGGCCGTCACTCGTGAAGTCGAATCCGAAGTTCGGAACCTCGATGACGTGGCGCCCCGGCCGGCCCGGGTCACCGTCGTTCAAGACGACGCGATCGAGGCGCTCACCGCGAAACGAGCCGAATGGGCCGAGACACGGTCCCGGTCCCACACGAAGGCCGACCACCGGGCGTTCGATGCGAAGATCCGGGCGGTGGAGCCGGTGCTACCTGCCGGTCCGGACCGGGCGGCAGCACTCCGCCGGATGATCGTGTGGCACGAGGTGCTCGGAAAGCCGGTGGCCCTCCGGCGCCCGGAAGACGGCTAGCGGTTACCGGAAGGTCCGAAATGCTTGGGGCGATTGTAGCGGCTTGCCTGGCCCGCGGGGGAGACCCATATTCGGGGCCGTTGCCCGAGTGGCGGAATGGCAGACGCAGTGGACTCAAAATCCACCGGGGGCAACCCCGTGCGAGTTCGACTCTCGCCTCGGGCATTTCGTAGCCAAAGTTCGCGGCCGCCGGGCCGCCCTATCAGCAGCGCCCTTGCGTATTTTCCGCGATACCATAAGGTTTATACTGTATACCAATTCGGTAACACGTATATAGTCGATCGCTTATAGCTTCGATTCGCAGTTCCCCCTCGTTCGGAGAACGCCCGTATGGGTAATCGCTTCGCTCAAGCGCTACGTCGAGTAGCGTCTTGCTTGGTTGGGCTTGCCGTGGTCGCCACGCCATTCGCTCGGCCGGTTTTGTCCCAGGCCGCCGGTGCGGTCACCGGCACGGTCACCGACAGCAAGTCCGGTCGGCCGCTCGCCGATGCGCTGATCGCGGTGCAGGGAACGCCGGCAGGCGCCCGGTCCGGCACCCGCGGTGAATTCCGATTGGCCACCACGGCTACCGGTACCCTCACGCTCAACATCACCCGGATTGGCTTCAAGCCGACAACGGCCCAGGCCACGGTCGGCGGGGAGGCCATTCGGGTCGAGCTCACCGAGTTGGTCGTGAAACTCGACGAGTTGATCGTCACGGGTACGGTCGGTGATGCGCAGCAGCGCTCCCTCGGCAATGCCATCGGCCGGGTATCGGTAGCCGAGGTCACCAAGATCGCTCCGCCCTCGAAGCTCCAGGACATGCTGTCGGTCAACGTCCCGGGCGTCCGAATCATTCGGGCTTCCGGGGCGATTGGCTCCGGCGGCACCACCCGGATCCGCGGCTCGGGCAGCTTGAGCTTAGCGAACCAGCCGCTGATCTACGTCGACGGGGTCCGGGTCAACAACGCGGACGCGGCGTTCAGCGACGCGTTCGGCGGGCAGGAATCGCCGTCGCGGATCAACGACTTGAACCCCGAAGAGATCGAGTCGATCGAGGTCCTGAAAGGTCCCTCGGCCGCGACGATCTACGGTACTGAGGCGTCGAACGGGGTGATCCAGGTCATCACCAAGCGGGGCCGGGCGGGCCGGCCGACGGTCGACTTCCACGCCGATGCCGGAGTCAACTGGCTGCAGAACCCGGTTGGCCGCTACGCGTCCAACTACTACTACAGCCAGGTCGACAAGAAGGTCAAAGAGTTCAACGTTCTCCAGCACAACATTGACAAGGGACTCGGCACCCCGTTCTCTAATGGTACGCCGTTGGCCGCCGGCGCCTCGCTCTCTGGCGGGACCGACCAGCTGCGCTACTTCTTTTCGACCGATTTCAATCGCGACGAGGGGAGTGTCGACTACAACTGGCAGAACAAGTACTCGGCCCGGGCCAACGTCAGCTACACTTCGTCGAACGACAAGTTCAAAGTGGACTTCAGCATGGGCCAGGTGCGCTCGAAGTTGCAGGGAGCCTCGGGGTTCCAGCCGATCACCACCTCGATCCTCTGGGCCTGTAACTTCCCGGGGTGCGAGCCGAACCCGTCCGACCCGAACCACACCGGGTACAACGACGCGGGCCACGGCTACCAGTATTATCGGCCGGAGGACTACAGCATGGTCCGCGGGTTCGATAACATCGACCGGACCACGCTGAGCCTCAAGTTCACCCACCGGCCGTACTCCTGGCTCCGTCAGTCCCTGACCGTCGGCCCGGACTTTGTGAACAACAAGTCCTCGCTCGAGGTGGAGCTGAACAGCGAGCCCCGGCGGCCGTTCTTCAGCTACAGCAACGGCGTCAAAAACTCCACCCAGCAACGGTCGACCTTCGTCACCCTCGATTACGCGCTGTCCGGCGACTGGAACATCAGCAAGAACCTGGTCTCCACGACGGCGGTTGGCGCGCAGTACTACACCAAAGAGTTCGATTTCGTCCGCGGCACCGGCGAAAACTTCTCGATTCCGGGCGGCGGCAACATCTCGAGTGCGGCGCAGATCGGGGCCTCGGAAGGGTTCCAGCAAAACAAGACCGTCGGCGTGTACGCGCAACAACAGTTGGCCTTTAAGAACCGGTTGTTCATCACCGGTGCCGTCCGGGCTGACGACAACAGCGCCTTCGGTAACAACTTCAACCTGGTCTACTATCCCAAGTTCAGCGCGTCCTGGGTCGCCTCGGAAGAGCCATTCCTCCGGGATTCCAAGATCTTCTCGCAGCTCAAACTGCGGGGCGCCTGGGGCCGGGCCGGTCAGCAGCCGGATGTGTTCTCGGCAATCCAGACCTACCAGGCTAAGGTCGGCAGCGGGGGCCTCGGTGGGATTTCGCCGCAGAACTTCGGAAACCCGGACCTCAAGCCGGAAATCGGCGAAGAGTATGAGACCGGGTTTGACGCCGGTCTCTTCAATCAGCGGATCGGGATCGAGTTCACCTACTATAACAAAGACGTCAAGGACGCGATCCTCTCGCTGCCGCTCCGGCCGTCGCGCGGGTTCCCAGGCAACCAGTTCCTCAACATCGGGAAGACCCGGAACCGCGGCATCGAAATCGGGATCGACGGATCGGTGATTCAGTCCAAGAATTTCGGGCTTGACCTCCGGGCCACCCTGGCCACGAACAGTTCGTTGATCCTCGATATGGGCGGCACACCGCCGGCGTTCGTGGGGGGTTCGTTCATCCAGCAGTACAACGTCCAAGGCTTCGCGCCGAGCAGCTTCTTCTTCCCGAAAGTTGTGAGCTCCGACATCCAGACCATCAATATTGGGATACCGCTACCGCTCGGGTTCAACGTTAAGTGCGAGGGTGGTACGGATCTCGGGCTCGGCAATGGGACCGTGGTTCCCTGTGCCGGGGCCCCGCGCCTCTATGCCGGCCGCCCGACCCCGAGCTGGAACGGCAGCTTCAGCGCCACCTTCACGATCGGGAAGCGGCTCCGGATTCTCGGCTTGGTTGACGCGCTCGGTGGCAACACCGTCCTCGTCGGCGACATTGCCGCCATCCACTCGTTCTTCTTGAGCTCGAAGCAAATCCTGGAAGGCACCGACCAGGTCCTGTCGGGGTACGTTGGCCTCGAGATCCTCCAGGGCGATGGCAACAGCATTGGGGCAACCGGTCTGACCAAGGGTGGTTTTGCCCGATTGCGAACGGTCTCGGCGTCGTATGACTTCCCCAATAGCATCGCGAAGTTCTTCGGAGCCTCGCGGGGGTCCTTGACGCTGGCGGCCGAGAACATGGCGTTGCTATGGCGGGCGCAGAAGGAAGTCTTCGGGGTCAAGTGGATCGACCCGGAAATCACCCCGAACCGTAACGGGGACACCACCGGCAACTTTGGCTATACCCAAGAGTCGTGGCCGCAGATGGCGCGGATTCGCACCACCGTCCGATTCACCTTCTAACGGCGACTACCACACGGAGATGATGAGCGATATGAACATCCAACTACTCCATCGCGTCAGGGCGACCGCTGCTGTGGTCGCCGCCGGGTTCGGTCTCGGAGCGTGCGGCAATCTGCTCGATGTCGAGTTCCCGGGGCAGATTCCGGCAGAGAACATCAATAATCCGAGCCTCGCGCCGGTCCTGGCGCGGAGCGTCATTGGCGACCTCGAGTGCGCCTACAACAACTACTCCGCCGGCAACTCGGCCCACTCGGATGAGTGGGAGAGTTCGAACGGCAACGTGCCGGGTAGCAACTGGGGCGAACGCACCATCGGTGCGGGTGAGGACGACTATGCCCTCGGTCCCTGCGAAAACTACTCATACTTCGGCATGCCCTCGACGCTCGGGACGGCCCGGTACCAGTCCGAGGACATCTTTGCGAAGTTGTCGGCGTGGACGGACGCCGAGGTCGCTGGGCGGGCGGGTCTGATGGCCAAGGTTCGGGCCTACGGCGCCTACTCATATCTCCTGATGGGCGAGACCTTCTGCCAAGTCGCCTTCGACGGCAAGGCGCCGGAAGCCCCGGCTGCCGCGCTCACCAAAGCGGAGGCGCAGTTCGCCGAAGCCGTCACGCTGGCCACGACGGCCGGTAATGCCGATATCGTCAACCTGGCCCGCGTCGGTTTGGCCCGGGCCAAGATGGATCTCAAGAAGTGGTCGGAAGCCGCCACCGTCGCGGCCTTGGTTCCGGTTGGTTACGAGAAAATGGCCGACCGGGGCACCGAGACCTCCCGGCGTTTCAATAAGTTTTACTACTTCATGACCGATGGCGGCTACTACACCGTGACGGCCGAGCTGCGAGCCACGGCCGATCCGCTGTCCGAGAGCTTCGATCCGAGGTATAAGGTCAAGGACTCCGGTCACGGGGCCTTTACCCCGTTTATCCGGCTTTGGTACACCGAGAAGTATCCCGCGCTCGGCACCCCGATCCGGTTGGCCAGCGGTCGTGAGGCCCAGTTGATCCTGGCCGAGGCCAAGACCTATCCGGGGCCGCAGCTGGACGTCGCTGGCGCGTTGGGGATTCTGAACGCCCGCCGCGGTCAGCTCGGACTGTCCTTGATCCCGGCGACGACCAACACGTCTCCGTTGGTGGCTCGGACCGCGGTGATCAATGAGCGCCGGGCCGAGTTGTCGTTCGAGGGCGGCCACCGGACCAACGATCTGCTCCGGTACGCGCTGCCGTGGAAGGGCGCCAACGGCTCGACGAAGGTTGTGAATGAGTTCGACGGTCGGCCGTACGGCACGACCACCTGTTGGCCGCTTCCCACCAAGGAAGCCAACGGGGCCTGATCGGCTCTTTAGGTTTGCGAGGCGAAGAGGCGAGGGGCCGGGAAACCGGCCCCTCGCCTCGTTTCAGGGCTACCCGTCGCCGGCCTGGGCGTTGAGGTCGTATCGCATGATGGCAGCATGCCGGCCGCTCAAATCCCGCTCGGCCCCATAGACATCCCCGAACGGACCGGGGGCGGGTCCGGTCGCTTCAGCCAGGGAGGTCCGGTCGGCGTCGGTCAACCGGAGGGCCAATGCCGACCGGAGTTCCTGGGCTCGCTCGGCGCTCGGCATCCCGACGATTATGGCCGCGACACCGGGCCGGTCGAGAATGATCCGAGCGGCCACCGCCGACACCTCGACCCGGTGGCGGTTTGCGATTTCCGCGACGACCGCCAATATCCTCTGAAACACCGGCCATCCGCCGAGGTCGTCGATCACGAGCCGGTACTTCACCAACGAGCGATTGAGAAGCTCGAGCGGCTCGGCCCGGCCGAGCCAACGCCTCGACAGAAACCCGCCCGCCAGCGTCCCGTAGCAGAGCAGGGCCACGTTGCCGCCTTGGCACGCGGCCGCCAAGCCTCGGGCGGGGCGCTGATCGAGGATGGAGTACTGGAGCTGCATCGAAACGACCGGCACCCGAATGGCCAGGAGCTCGTGGAGCCGGGGGGTGTCGAAGTTGGTCAGGCCGATCAGCCGGATCTTTCCGTCTCGGGCCAGGTCGCCCAAGTACCCTAGCACCTCGGCGTAGCGCGCGACTCGGTAGTCCCACCAATGGAACTGGACCAGGTCAAGCCGCTCGAGGCCGAGCCGGGCCAGGGATCGGTCGATGATTCGCTGGACGCCCCGGCGGTTGAGGGTGGGGAGCGTGGCCAGGTCGGGCACGAACTTGGTGTGAACCTGAGGCGGAGCCTGGCCCGCCGCCAGCCGGCGCCGAACGTACTCGCCGATCGTCGCCTCGACGCCGGTATAGATGTCGGCGCAATCAAAGGTGGTGAATCCCTGGTCCAAGAAGCTATCCCATCGGGAAAACAGCTCGGACCGCTCCAGAGTCCGATCGGCGTGGCCGGCCGAGAGTTGCCAGCCGCCCAGAATAACCCGTGGAATCGAGTACCCGGGTCCCAAATCGATCAGTGGCATCATCCGGCGAGCGGCTCGCCGGATTCTTCGCTATGCCGGAACGTCCGCTTGCCGGTTCGGGAAATCCGATAGATCGCGCCGCAGTGGACGTCGGGGCAGGCGATGTCCGAGTCGGTGGTCATCCAATCGTTCCGGTGGGTTTCCCGTTGCTTTGCCGGCAGCAAGGGCAACAGGGCCGCCATGGCGTACAGGGGAAAGCCCTGACCCGTCGGAAAGGCGATCCGGCCGCCGTGGACCTCGAAGTAGTCACCGACCTGCTCGTGACAGAGCATTCGGCCCCGGCCCTCGATCACTTCGACCCGCAGGTCGTACAGACTGAACTGGTCGGATCCGGCGGTCATGGCATTCTCCCTGGGGGTCGAGCCGAAAAGTAACGGGGCGGCGGGCCCGCCGAGCCCGATTGTGCTAGGACACTGATACGGTGGCTCGGGGTTTGGGTTGAGACCCGATATGTCTCCCAAGCGGCCCGGGCTCCTCCTCCCTGTGCGGCTGGCCGATCCGATCAACCCGCTGGCCGCCCAGCGCCGAACCATGTTCTAGGCCCGCGTTTCCTTTTATCCTGGCTTGGTTTAGGTTCCCCGACTCGATCCGGTCCGCTGGGATTCAGGGACCTTCACCCTCGGCCACGGGTGGCTACCGACCGATGCCGTTTGCCTCGACCATTTCCGTTCTCTCCGCTGAGTCATACCGCGGCCCGCTGCTGATTCTGCTGGTTCCACAAGCCCCGCTGCCGAGTTCGCTTCAGCCGCTCGATCACCAGACGGGGGGTGCTCTGAGCCGGGTGTTGGCTAGCGGGGATTTTTCCGGCAAAAAGGATGAGACCGTCACCCTCTATCCGACCGGCGACATCCCCCGGATTCTGCTGATTGGGTTGGGCAAGCAGCCGGACCGCGCGTTGATTCGGCGGGGAGCCGCGATCGGTGCCAAGCGAGCGCGGGTTCTTGGCGCGCCGCGCGCCGCGCTGGGGTGCCCGGCCGAATCCCGGGCCGGCGTCGCCACCAAAGACGCCTTCCAGGCCCTGGCCGAAGGCGCGTGGCAAGGGGCCTGGCACTTCGCTGAGATGAAGCGGCCGCCCGAGGATCCCAAACCGGCGTTCGAATCGATCGAAATCCTGGCCGAGGCCGCTGATCGGGCCGACGCGGAGGCCGGCCACCGCCTGGGCGCGGCCATTGGGGCCGGGCATCAGTTTGCCCGCGGGGTCCAGGTGCTTCCGCCTAACGTACTTACCCCGACGAAGCTCGGCCAAACGGCTGCCGACCTCGCGGCGCGGTATGGTTTCGGCTGCACCGTCCTCGATCAGGCCGGGTTGGTCGCCGAGGGCATGGGCGGGATTCTCGCGGTCGGGCAGGGGTCGGCTGAGGAGTCGCGGTTCATCGTGCTCGAATACCGTGGTTCGAGCGCGGCGCCGATTGTCCTGGTCGGCAAGGGCGTCACGTTCGATACCGGCGGGATCTCGATCAAGCCGGCCCAGAGCATGGAGGACATGAAGTACGACATGTCGGGAGCGGCGGCCGTCCTGGGCACCTTCGACATGCTGGGGCGGCTCAAGCCGGCGGTGTCGGTGATTGGGCTGATTCCGAGCGCCGAGAACATGCCGTCGGCCACGGCCTATCGCCCGGCCGACGTGGTGACGAGCCATTTGGGTAAGACGATCGAGATCATCAACACGGACGCCGAGGGACGGCTGTTGTTGGCCGACGCCCTGTCGTATGCCCGCCGTTACCAGCCGGCCTGTGTCATCGATATCGCCACCCTGACCGGCGCGATCGGGATCGCCCTCGGTCACACCGCCTCGGGCGTGATGGGGAACGATGCCGCGCTGATTCGGGAAGTGATCGAGGCCGGGCAGCGGGCGCACGAGCGGGCCTGGGAGTTGCCCCTCTGGGACGAATACCGCGAACTGATCAAGTCCGACATTGCGGATGTCAAGAATTCCGGCGGCCGGGCCGCCGGAAGCATCACGGCCGGGTGGTTCCTGAAGGAGTTTGTCGAGGGCTATCCGTGGGCTCATCTCGACATCGCGTCCACGGCCTACACCGAACGCGATGACGCCGCCATGGTCAAGGGCCCGACCGCGATGGGCGTCCGTCTCTTTTCCGAGTTTGTGTTGGCTCGGGCCGGCGCTTAACAGTGTGGTGGCGGCTGGCGGCACTCGGCGGCGCCGCAGCCACGATCGCGTGCGGCGGGGGATCGACGGCGCCCGCGGACGAGGCGCCGTTCGATTTCGAATTCACCGACGTCGCCGGGGATACGGTCGCGGCCACGGCCAACCCTGAGGCGCTCAAGGGCATCGATGTGCTCAAGGTGTCGGGCCGAATCGACCGCGATAAGTTGATCGTAGTCCTGGAGTTTGCCGAGGCGCCGGCGCCGTGGAGTGCCAGCGAGCCGAACTCCCTGGATGGCTTCATCGACTTCGACCCCGACATCACCGGCGACCTCAAGACCACCAGCGGCTACTACCTCGATCTTCGGGACAACGGCGCGGGCCAGGCAGCCCTGGTGGGCGTGAGGCAGCGAACCGTGACCCTGGTGAAGGTCAGGTTCGACGGGACTCGGATGGAAGCGGAAATTCCCCGCACGGCCATCAGCTCGACGCGGGATTCCGACAACCAGCTGCAGATGGCGGTCGAAGTCGGTCCTCGAGGCCGGTCTCCCTCTGACCGGTCACCCAATGTCGGGTCCCACACCCTGAAGCCTCCGACCCCGTGATCCGGACCCTGGCGGCGGCGGGGATCGTCCTGGTTGCGGCGGGTAGCCTGGCCGCGCAGGTCCCGGACTCGGTGCGGGCCGACACGACCGCCCGGGACTCCACCGACTTCTCGGAACTCTTCCTCAAGACCTTTGAGGCTGGACGACACCGCGTCCCGGTGTTTCCGCGGCTGGGCCGCGCGGAGTTGATGGCGCCGCTGGGCCGGATCGTATACCACCGCGATTCGCTCGAATGGCATAACATGGCCACGTTGTCGGATCTGCTGGCGAAAGTGCCGGGCGTGTTCGTCTGGAGGGGCGGCTGGCTCGGCCGGCCCGAGCCGATCAACTTTCAGGGCCGGGCCACGGCCTCGATGGAACTCGTCATCGACGGGGTCCCGTACCAACCGCTCGGCCCCGATAGCGTCGCCGTCGACCCCAGTCTCTTGCCGATGACGTTTTTCGACCGGGTCGAGATCGAGCGCCTCCCTGGTCAACTTCGGGTCCACCTGTTCTCCCGGCGCCAC
Source organism: Gemmatimonadota bacterium (assembly GCA_009692115.1). NCBI lineage: Bacteria > Pseudomonadati > Gemmatimonadota > Gemmatimonadota bacterium. The sequence goes on from SHZU01000003.1 coordinate 103,904, forward strand.
GACCGCTTACCGCCTCGTACCAGGGTGGGGGTAGCCAGCGGCGATTTTCAGATCGCGCGGTATATCGCCTCGCTCGAAAAGCGAACCGCCGCTGGCTTCGGCTATGTCGTGGCGGCCGAGCACTTGGCGGTCCCGCTGCGAAGCGGCGACCAAGGCTCCTATTCCAATACCCAAACCTGGTTTCAGGCCAGCTACGCCCCAGTGGGCCGGATCAAGGCCATGGTCCAGCTGTTCCGTTCGGTACCGAAACGCGAAGATGTGGTGGCGCTGTCGGCCACGGGAGGCGTCAATCCGGCCGGGGACACATTATCCCAGGGCCTCGATGGTCACCGCGCCGACTTTCAGGCCAGTGCCGTGTACCAGGCGAGACCTGACGGACTCGGGTTCCGCGGCGTCGCGATCGCCGGCAGCAGCAGTTGGCGCGAGGATTCCACGGCCGTGTCCCTGGGAGGGCCGAACCGGCACGTCAAATATGTTGACCAGCAAGTTTGGCAACTCGGTGGCCAAGCCGGCTTTCGGACCCGGACCAGTAACCTCGAAGCGCGGGCATGGTACCGCAATCGGTGGACACCCCTCGAATTCCGGGCGACGGCCGCGAGCACGCCCGCTCGAGCCTTCGGAGCCGATCTCGAGGGGGTGTACCAGCGGCATGACGGCGATCGGCGCTCCGCGTATCTGAGTGGGCGAGTCGGCGTCAATGGGCCGGGCGGGCTTCGGATCGGCGCCATGGGTCGCACCGGCTCGCGGGTGGTGTACCCGATGCTGGCCGCCGCCTCGGCTGTGCCACTGACCGATCTGGCCGGGACGGTCGCTTGGGAGCGAGCTCGGGTCGGCGTGGAGGTCGGGTATTGGCGAACGGCTGCCTTCTCGCCGGAGCGGTATCCACTCTATCGAACGATCGACACCATCGGACCATCGGGACCCACGCGGTGGCTGACGGTGGCCGGCCGAGTGGCGCCGAAGCAGTGGTTCATTCTCGATGGCTGGTATAGCAACCCGATCGGAACCAAGCCCGAGGGCATACCCCCGACCCATTCGATCGTCAACCTGACCATTCAGAGTCGGTTCTTGCCGACCTTCCGAAGTGGGATCTTCGGACTCAAACTCCAGGGGTCGATGGAGACCTGGGGGACCGGAGTCATCGGGCGGGACCAGAAGGGTCTCCCGATTACCGAGCGGGGTGCCACCTTTTTCCGGGCGCAGATCCAGCTCAAGATCGGTGATTTCATCGCCTACTACGATCGGGCCAACTTCCAAGCGGCTCGGGCCGGATACCTCCCCAATCTTCCGGTGCTACGCCTAGCCAGTTCCTTTGGGGTCCGTTGGGAGTTCGCCAACTGAAGCCGAAGTGACCTAATCGCCCGGTTTCTCGTCTCTAAGAGTTTGTGCCACAATCGCTTACGACGTTTTTTCTCGCCGGGGTCCGATTCGGGCCGGCCAACCAAAGGGCTACCTCCGCGCCGGGCGTTCCGGTATCTTCCGTGGCTCTGGGTGAAGGAGTTCGGCGTGGCGTACAGTATGACCGGGTTTGGAGCCGCCGAAGGGGCGGTCGGGCAGGGCATCCTGAGGATCGAACTCAAGTCCGTCAACCACCGCTATCTGAGTCTCTCGCTCAAGGCGCCGAGCGAGTTGGTGGCCATGGAGCACGAGATTCGCGAACGGCTGCGCCGCGATTTCGAGCGCGGGCATTTCTCGGTGTCGGTTCGCTGGCTCGAAATGCCGGGGCGACAGAGCGGGCCGCGCGTCGATCCAGTCGGCACGGCTGCCGCCATGGATCGGCTTCGGGCATTGGCCGTCGCCGCCGGGGTCGAACCGACGATCAGTCTCGAACTGCTGAGCCGTCAGTCGGAGGTGTTTATGTCCGCCGACCCCGCGGCCGCGGTTGAGTGGTCGGCCGTCGAAGCCGTATTGGCCCAGGCCATCGATGAGTGTCGGGAAACCAGGCGTCGGGAAGGTGGGGTTCTCTCCGCCGACCTCACGCTCCGGCTGAGCTTGATTCGGGGCCACGCGGCCCAGGCGGCCGAATTGGCGCCGGCGCGGTTGATCCGGGAACGCGATCGTCTCCGGACCCAGGTCGCCCAATTGTTGGAGGGGCGAACCGTCGACGAGGGCCGCTTGTCGCAGGAGTTGGCGTTCTTGGCCGACCGGCTCGATATCACGGAGGAGTTGGTGCGTCTCGCGGCCCACCTTGACGCCAGCGACGCCGCATTGGTCGCCGATCGACCGGTCGGCAAGCAACTCGGTTTCTTGGCCCAGGAAATCGGACGCGAAGTGAACACCATCGGGTCCAAGGCTAACGAAGCCGCGATGCAGCATCTCGCCGTTGAGATGAAAGGGGAGTTGGAACGATTCCGGGAGCAGCTCGAGAACTTGGCCTGAAGCCGTTTCTGCTGGTGCTTTCGTCACCATCCGGCGGTGGGAAGTCGACTATTGCCCGCCACCTGCTGGCCGGCCGGGACGATGTGGCGTACTCGATCTCGGCCACCACCCGGGCGATCCGGCCGGGCGAGATTGATGGGCGGCACTACCACTTCCTCGGCCGGGACGAGTTCCTCCGGCGGGTGGCGGCGGGCGACTTTCTGGAATGGGCGGAATACGGCGGGCAGTGCTATGGTACCCTGCGCTCCGAGGTCGACGCCGGACTCGGTACCGGTCGGCACGTCGTCCTGGATATCGAAGTGAACGGCGCCGAGCAACTGCGGACCCGGTTCGAGAATGCGGTGCATGTGTTCGTGCTGCCGCCTTCGGGGGCCGCGTTGGTTGGACGCCTGCGGGCCCGGCGGACGGAGGATGACGCCGCCTTGGCCAAGCGGATCGACATCGCGACCCGTGAGTTGGCGGTGGCCGACCGCTACGACTATGTCGTGGTCAACGACGACCTGGTCGAGGCCGTGGCTGACGTGGCGGCGATCATCGACGTCGAGTCGCGGCGCCCCGCGCGGCTGGCAAATTTGCGGCAAGTCATTACGGCAATCCGGGCTGGATTGACCGGCGCAGTACCTAACGGAGGATGACATGGAAATTGTGACCCCGACCGATGCCGCACGGCATGCCGGCACCAAGTATCGGAGCATTTTGGTGGCCGCTCGCTTTGCCCGGATGGTCAATGAACTGCCGAAGGAGCGCCAGGTCCAGTTGGAGCAGGCGCACGGGTACAAGAAGCTCACGACGCTGGCGCTCCGAAAACTCGCCGCCGGCGAGTTGTCGTTCCGGGAATTGCGGCGCCGTCGGTCCGAGGTCTGACCGTGTGGGCCGACCGTCACGTCGTGGTCGGCGTGACGGGTGGCATCGCGTGCTACAAGGCCTGCCATCTCGTCCGTCGACTCGTCGAAGCAGGCGCTCGGGTTGATGTCGTCCTGACTCGGGGGGCAGCCGAGTTCGTTCAGCCGCTGACGTTTGAAGCCCTGTCGGGCCGCCCGGTCCTGGCCTCGCTCTGGGAGCCGGAGCGCGCCCTCGACCACGTCCGCCTGGGCCAAACCGCCGATCTGATTGTCGTCGCGCCCGCCACCGCCCATTTCCTCGGCCGACTCGCCGCCGGCATGGCCGACGACTTCTTGACCGCCCTTTGCTTGGCCCGGACCAAGCCGCTGCTGGTTGCCCCTGCCATGAATGACGCGATGTTTGCCGCCGACGCCACCCAAGAGAACCTTCGACGGCTGACCGACCGGGGCGTGGCCGTGGTGGGTCCCGAGCGCGGGGCGTTGGCCGAAGGGCCGTCCGACCGTCCCGGCCGGATGAGCGAACCGGAGACGATCCTGCACCATGCCGCCCGGGCACTCAGCGGCCGGTCGTCGTTGGCGGGACGTCGCGTCGTGGTGACGGCCGGGCCGACTCGCGAGGCTCTCGACCCGGTCCGGGTCATCACGAATCGGTCGAGTGGTAAGATGGGATTTCGGATTGCCCAGGCTGCCTGGTACCGGGGCGCCTCGGTCCGGCTCATTTCCGGGCCGAGTGGCGAACCGGACCCCGTGGGTGTCGAGGTCGAGCGGATCGAAACCACCGCCCAACTTGGGCAGGCCGTCCGACAGGCCCTCCCGACGGCCAACGTCCTGATCATGGCGGCCGCACCGGCCGACTACCGGCCGACGGTTCCGCTCGATCGCAAGCGTCCCCGGCAAGCGGGCCCCTTGTCGGTTGAGCTCGAACCGACCGAGGATATCTTGGCCGCAACGAGGCCGATCAGGAAACCGGGGGCCCTGATGGTGGGCTTTGTGCCGGAAACCGGCCAGGCCGTCGAGAAGGCCGCCGCCAAATTGGTCAAAAAGGGACTAGATCTGATCGTGGCGAATGATGCCTTGGAGCCGGGGGCGGGGTTCGAGGTCGATACCAATCGGGTCACCATCATCGACGCGTCCTGGGGGAAGCAGGTGGTGCCGTTCGGAACCAAAGCTGAGGTTGCGGAAGCCATCGTCAAGGCGGTCGAGGTGCGGCTTGGATGATCTTCGGCGGCGGTACCTCAAGCAACAAGCGGAACTCGGTGGAAAGGAACTGGTCATGAGCGGTGCCCGGCCGCGAGCCACCGCGTCGGCGGGGCCCGAGGAGAGTCCGGCTGCGGTGACCGCCCCGGCGGCCAAGGATTGGAGGGTCGGTGCGCCCCCCATTCCAGGGCCGGGGCTCACCATCGGCGAGCCGGACGGCCGCCTGGGGGCCGCGCCGTTGGCATGGGCCACTCTGGCCGACGTGGCCAAAGCGGCCAAGGCCTGTACCAGGTGTTTCTTGGCCCAGGGGCGCGCCAATGTGGTACCTGGGGAAGGCAATCCCCGAGCCCAACTGCTGCTCGTGGGCGAGGGGCCCGGGCAAACCGAAGACCAGACCGGCCGGCCCTTTGTCGGGCGGGCCGGTGAATTGCTGACCGGCATCCTTCGGGCCATCGGATTCGAGCGAGACCAAGTCTTCATCTGCAACGTGGTCAAGTGCCGGCCGCCCCAGAATCGGAAACCGCTGCCGGACGAAATGGCGAGTTGCTCGCCGTTTCTCGAGGCGCAGTTGGCCCTGATCCAGCCCAAGGTCATTCTCGCGCTCGGTGCCACGGCGGCCGAGGCACTCCTCGGAAGCAAGCGGAGCCTATCCGATCTTCGCCTGAAGGTGCATTCTTATCGGGGCACGCCGTTGGTGGTGACTTACCACCCCGCCGCGTTGCTTCGAAACCCCAACTGGAAAAAGCCTACCTGGGATGACGTCCGCATCGCCCGACAACTCGTCGAACGCTGATCCGCTCCGCGGGGCACCATGGAGCCAAGAGGCCGAACAGGCCGTCTTGGGGGCGATGATCCTCGACCAGGACGCGGCGCTTCGGGCCGCGGAGCAGATCGACCATTCGATGTTCTACAAGGAACCGCACCGGAGACTCTTCCGGGCCATGGTGGCCTTGACGGAACAGCGCGTGGTAATCGATCACATCACCCTTCGCGACGAGTTGGTCCGCCGCAACGAACTCGAGCTCGCCGGCGGCATGGAGTACATCGCCGAGATGGTCGAGTCGGTCTCGACGGCCGCCAATCTCGAGCATCATGCCCGGATCGTCAAAGACAAGGCGATTCTGCGCCGGCTGATCGAGGTGTCGACCAAGACCATCACCGAGGCCTATGACGCCCGGCTGTCGACGGCCGAACTCGTTGATCAGGCCGAGTCGCGGATCTTCAAGATCTCTCAAGAGCGGCGGTCCGACGGCTTCGTCCGGATCAAAGAGATGCTGTGGCCGACCATGGAGCGCATTGAAACGCTTCAAAAGAGCGGCAAATCGGTTACCGGAGTTCCGAGCGGCTTTGCAGATTTGGATGAGATGACGTCGGGGTTCCAGAAGTCCGAGTTGATCATCGTGGCGGCGCGTCCGTCCATGGGCAAGACGGCCTTCTGTCTCAATATCGCAACCCAAGCCGCCGTCGATGGTCATGGGGTGGCCATTTTCTCCCTGGAAATGTCGAAGGATTCACTGGTGCAACGGATGCTCTGTGCGGAGGCCCGGGTCGACAGTCAGGCCGTGCGTCGCGGCCTGCTCAAAGACCGCGACTTCACGAACCTGGCTCGGGCGGCCGGCGTCATGGGGCAATGTCCGGTGTGGATTGACGACACGCCGGCTATCACCCTGCTCGAGATGCGGGGCAAGGCCCGCCGGCTCAAGGCGGACAACGATCTCGGGATGATTATCGTCGACTACCTCCAGCTGATGCGGAGTCCGGAATACGCGGAAAATCGGGTTCAGGAGGTCTCGGACATTTCGCGGTCCCTCAAGGCCCTGGCCCGGGAACTCGAAGTGCCGGTCATGGCCCTGTCGCAGCTCTCCCGGGCCTCCGAACAGCGGGGCGGCGATCGCCGTCCGCAACTGTCCGACCTCCGCGACTCCGGGGCGATCGAGCAGGACGCCGACATCGTGATGTTCATTCATCGGCCCGAGTATTACGACCGGGAGGACGAGAGCAAAAAAGGCCTGGCCGAGATCATGCTGTCCAAGCATCGGAACGGCCCGACCGGTGAGGTCATCCTCCGGTTCACCAAGGAATACACCCGGTTTGACAGCTTTACCGCCCGGGACAACGCCGGTCACGGATGATGGCCCGAGCCAAATCGGTGTATCTCTGCGCCGAGTGCGGCCATGAACATCCGAAGTGGGTCGGCCGGTGTGAGGCATGCGCCGCCTGGAACGCGGTGGCGGAGGAACGGCTGCCCGCCACCGCCGGACCTCGGCGGTCCGCGAAAGATGGGGCCCCGGCGCGGCGTCCGGATCGGGTCAAGGCGTTAGGCGATGTCGCCGGCGAGAAGCTCCACCGTTGGTCGTTGGGGATTCCCGAACTCGATTTTGTGTTCGGAGGCGGGTTGGTCCCCGGGTCGATGTCGCTGATCGGTGGCGAGCCGGGCATCGGGAAATCCACCTTGCTCCTCCAGGCCTCCGCCCGGATGGTCGAAAGCGGCCGTCGGGTGCTCTACGCCAGCGGGGAGGAATCGGCCGAACAGATCCGGCTCCGGTCCGATCGGATGGTCGAGGATGCGAGCGGGGTTCTGGTCCTTGGCGAGACCCACCTCGAGTCGGTGCTGGCCGCGACGCGGGAGGTTCGGGCCGACCTCCTCATTCTCGACTCGATCCAAACCGCCTTTTCCGATTCCCTCGAAGGCGCCCCCGGAAGTGTCGGCCAGGTTCGGGAGTCGGCCGCCCTGCTGATGCGGTTCGCCAAGGAAACCGGCGTGGCCGTCATGGTCGTCGGTCATGTCACCAAGGGGGGCATGCTGGCAGGGCCCAAGACCTTGGAGCACATCGTCGATACGGTGCTTTATTTCGAAGGCGAACCCTCCCTCAACTACCGGCTGCTTCGGGCCACCAAGAATCGGTTTGGGTCGGTCGACGAGTTGGGCGTTTTCTCCATGACCGAGCGGGGCCTCCTCGGTGTCCCGAATCCATCGGCGGTGTTCCTCGCCTCGCGGTCGGCCGGAACGAGCGGCAGCGCCGTGACCGCCTTGATGGAGGGGACTCGGCCAGTATTGGTCGAGGTCCAGGCCTTGGCCGCGCCCTCCGGCTACGGGACCCCGCAGCGAGTGGCCACCGGGCTCGACCCCAAACGTCTCGCGGTACTGCTGGCGGTGCTGGAGCGACGCGCCGGCCAGCGGTTCGCCAACCTCGATGTGTTCGTCCAGGTTACCGGTGGGGTGCGGCTGAACGAACCCGGCGCGGACTTGGCCGTCGCGGCGGCGCTGGTCTCCAGTCTGACCAACTGCCCGACGCCTGCGGATGCCCTGTTCCTGGGTGAGGTCGGTTTGGGTGGCGAGGTCCGCCCGGTCGGCGGCGTCGACCGGCGCTTGGCGGAAGCCGGACGGTTGGGGTTCCTGCGGGCATTCGGATCGGGGCGCCACGTCTCGGTCAGCGGGGTCCGCACGATTCCACTGGATCATGTCGAAGAACTCGTTCGGGCCTTCGCGGCCTGACGTCGGCGTCGTGGTGGTCGCCGCCGGCCGGGGCCTTCGGGCCGGTGCCGGCCCGGCCAAGCAGTTTCGGCCCATCGCCGGCGTTCCGATGCTGCTCCGGTCCCTTCGTCCTTTTCTGATGCACCCGGCCGTCCACGTCGTCGTGGTCGTGGTGCCCGTCGAGGTGGCGGCCAAGCCCCCCGATTGGCTCGGGTCGCTGGCCGGTGAGCGACTCCGGGTGGTGGCTGGGGGGGCGGAGCGGCTCGATTCCGTTGAGGCCGGCGTGGCCGGCTGCGGAACGGACGTCGCGGTGATCCTGGTTCACGACGGGGCGAGGCCGTTCGTCGACCCGGGCGTGATCGGTGCCGTGATTGCCGAAGCCCGGTCGGGCCGGGGAGCCGTGGCGGCCGTCCCCCTCTCCGACACGCTGAAGTCCGCGACGAGGGGCCCCGGCCCGATCCATATTCTCGGCACGGTCCCGCGGGAGGGACTCTGGCGGGCCCAGACTCCGCAGGGCTTTCCCCGGACCATGTTGGCCGCAGCGCTCGCGGCGGCCCGCCGGGAGGGCCGTGGTGCCACCGATGACGCCGCCCTCTGCGAGGCGATCGGCGCGCCGGTCACGCTGATCGAAGATCTGACGACGAACTTCAAGGTCACCTCCGCCGCTGATTTCGTGTTGGCCGAGGCGGTGGCCAAGGAGTGGCGCTGATGGTTCCGTTTCGGACCGAAGCGGAGGTGGCCGCCGCCACGGCGGCGATTCGCGATCACTTCGGCCGCGGGGGGCTGATCGGGTATCCCACCGAAACCGTGTATGGGTTGGGTTCTCTGCCTAACGATGCCGGACTTGACGCCTTGGCCGCTCTGAAAGGGCGCCCTCCCCGGAAGCCGTTTCTACTCCTGATCTCAGGCCGGCCGATGGCCGAGCGATTTGGGCTGGTGTTCAGCGCGGCGGCCCGGGCCATGGCCGAGGCGTTCTGGCCCGGCCCCCTCACCTTGGTCCTGCCCGGCGGCGAGGGCCATCTGCCGCGCCGGCTTCGGGGCCAAGGGGGCGGCGTCGCGGTCCGCCACACCGGCCACCGCGGGATGGCGTCATTGGTCGTCGCCCTCGATACCCCGATTACCTCGACCTCGGCCAATCGACCCGGCGGCCCGACGGCGCCGGGCGCGGCGAAGATCGAGGAGTTGTTTCCGGCGGCGGTGGCCAACGGAACCCTGATGATTCTGGATGGCGGAGTCCTCGGGAACGTGCCGCCATCGACCTTGATCGACTGCACCACCACGGTACCCTCGATGATTCGCGAAGGGGCGATCCCCCGAGACGAGTTACGCCGGGCCGTCGGGAGGCTGGCGCCGTGATTCGGGTTCTAGTGGTCTGTACCGGGAATACCTGCCGAAGCCCGCTGGCTGAGGCCCTCCTTCGCCGGACGATTGAGGAGACTGGGCGGACCGATATAGCCGTCACGTCCGCGGGGACTGGGGCGTGGGACGGGGCGCCCGCGTCTGAAGGGTCGTACCTCGTCGCCTTGGAGCACGGGCTCGATCTCTCCGCCCACCGGGCCCGGCTCCTGACCCGGGCCATGGTGGAGGAGAGCCAGCTGGTCCTCACCATGTCCCGGACCCACCTCGCCCGGGTTCGGGAGCTCGGCGGCGCGGGGCGGGCGCACCTCCTCGGGGAATTCAGCGGTTTCACCGGCGCTCGAGGCGAAATCGACGACCCGTTTGGCGGAGATCTCGAAGAGTACCGCGCCACGCTGAAAACCCTGGCGGGGATCATGCGGGCTGTAGTGGCCCGGCTCAACGGCAGCACCCCGTCATGATCTCCGGTCGCACCAGAGTGTTCGCGCTGTTGGGCAATCCCGTCAGCCATTCCCTGTCACCCGCCATGTACAACGCCGCCTTTGGGGCGCTCGGTCTCGATGCGGTGTACGTCGCCCTCCGATGCGAGGCCTCCGAGTTGGGATCGCTGATGCAGGGGCTGGCGGGGGGCGGGGGCGGGGGAAACGTCACCATTCCGCACAAACGCGCCGCGGCGATCCTGGTCCGACCGATCGCCGAAAGCCCACTGGTAGGCTGCAACACCTTTTGGGGTGAGGCAGGTGATTTGATCGGTGACGATACCGATTCACTCGGCATCCGGGCGGCGTTTGACTGCCTCGGCCGCCCGGCTGGGACCTGGCTGGTGCTCGGGAGTGGTGGGAGCGCCATCGCGGCGGCCCTGGCCGCCGGCTCGGTCGGGGCTGGCGTGGCGATTCGGTCTCGGTCGGTGGGCCGGCGAGCCGCGCTGGCCGCCCAACTCCGATCGTTCGGCATCGCCGTCGAGCCGGAGGCCGGTATCGGGCTGGTGCTTAACTGTACCCCGCTCGGCATGGATCCCTCGGACCCCTTGCCCCTCCCGGTCGGTGAAATCCCCGCCGGCGCGGCCGTGCTCGATCTGGTCTACGGGCGGCCCGAGACTCAGTGGGTCCGCCTAGCCAGGGCCGCCGGGCACCGGGCCGCCGATGGCCAGAAAGTGCTGATTGCCCAGGGAGCCGCGGCCTTCGAGCGGTGGTTTCCGGATTCGAAGGCCCCGATCGAGGTGATGCGTGCCGCGGTGGCTGGCCGACTCGGCTGAGGCCCTCCGGGCGGCGGAACGATGGCTCTTGCCCGGCCATTGCCTGCTTTGCCAAGAGCGAGTGGGGCGGGGGACCGAAGACGCCTTGGTCTGCGCGCTGTGTCGTAGCCGATGGGTCCGGCTCCCCTTTCCTCAGTGTCCCCGGTGCGGCCAGCCGACCGACGCTGAGACCGAGTGCCGGGTGTGCCGCGAGTGGCCGCCGGAACTTGCCGGGGTGGCCAGTTCGGTGTGGATGGAGCCATCAGCCCGAAAAGCCGTGCACTTGCTCAAATACGATGGCTGGCATCGAATCACCGATTCCATGGCAGTGCCGATGGCCACGCTGTCTCCGGTGGCCGCCGGCAGCCTCCTGATTCCGATTCCGCTTGGGGCCGCACGCCTGCAAACCCGAGGTTATAATCAAAGCGCCGGGTTGGCGCGTTCAGTCGGCCGCCTGGCCGGAATTCCGGTTGCCGAAACCGCCCTAATTCGGGTCAGGGACACCCGAACCCAGACGACGCTGACTCCCGAAGAACGGGAAGCGAATCTGCGGGACGCGTTCCGGGTGGCTGGGTCCGTGCCGGCCAGGGTGGTCTTGGTCGACGATGTGTTTACAACCGGGGCAACCCTCGTGTCGGCGGCACGGGCGTTGCTAGAGGGTGGGGCGCGGGCCGTCACCGCCGTCACATTTGCCCGAGCCGAGTTGCCGCTTGCCGCGATCAGCCGGATCGGTCCACACTAAACAAACCGAAGGGGAGTCCCGCAATGGCGATTCGAGTGGCGATCAACGGATTCGGCCGGATCGGTCGGAATGTGCTCCGGGCCGCGACCATGGCCAACGTCACCGACCTCGAGATCGTTGCCGTCAACGACTTGACGGACACGAAGACTCTGGCCCATCTGCTCAAGTATGACTCGGTCCACGGCAAGTTCCCCGGCACCGTTGCGCCGGCGCCGGACGGGATCCATGTCAATGGCCGCACCATCAAGGTGCTGTCGGAGAAGGACCCCGCCAAGCTGCCGTGGCAAGCGCTCGGGGTGGATGTGGTGCTCGAATCGACCGGCCGCTTCACCGACCGGGAGCCGGCCGCGAAGCACTTGGAAGCGGGCGCCCGCCGGGTTGTGATCTCGGCGCCGGCCAAAAACGAGGACATCACCATCGTGTACGGGGTCAATCACCAGGCCTTCGATCCCGCCAAGCATTTCGTGATTTCCAACGCCAGCTGCACCACGAATTGCCTGGTCCCGGTCGTGAAAGTCATCCGCGATCATTTCGGGTTCGTCCGCGGCTTCATGACCACGGTTCATTCATATACCAACGACCAAATGATTCTCGACCTTCCCCACAAGGATCTCCGCCGGGCCCGGGCCGCGGCGATGTCGATTATTCCGACCACGACCGGAGCGGCCAAGGCCACCGCGCTCGTCATCCCGGAGGTGAAGGGTAAGATCGACGGCGTCGCACTCCGGGTCCCGACCGCCGATGTCTCCTTGGTCGACTTGACCTGTGTGGTCGAGAAGTCGACCTCGGTGCAAGAGATCAACGATGTCTTCACCGCGGCCGCGGCCGGCGCCTTGAAGGGGGTCCTGGCCGTCAGCGACGAACCGCTGGTGTCGATCGACTACGTCGGGAACCTGGCGTCGAGTACGGTGGATCTCCTGTCGACCCAAGTCATCGACGGGACGATGGTCCACGTGTCGTCGTGGTATGACAACGAGATGGGCTACTCGGCCCGGTGCGTCGACCTGATGCGGTACATCGGAGCGCTCGGCGCATGAAGCGGACGTTGGCCTCACTCGACCCGGCCCGCCTTGACGGTCGGCGGGTGGTAGTCAGGGTCGATTTCAACTGCCCGGTCAAGGACGGTAAGGTGACCGACGACACCCGGATCCGGGCGTCGCTGCCGACCATTGAGTATCTCCGGTCCAAGGGCGCGCGAGTCGTCCTCCTGTCGCATTTTGGCCGGCCCAAGGGGGCGCCGGATCCGAAATATACGATCCGGCCGTGCGTCCGCGCCCTGGAGTCTGCGCTCGGGGCCACCGTCACGTTCGTCGAGAATCCGGCCTCCGAGGCCGCGGTCGGTGCCACGAAGCGACTGGCGCGGGGCGGTGTGGCATTGATGGAAAACACCCGCTTCTATCCCGGCGAAGAAACCAACGATCCTGAGCTCTCGAGGCAGTTCGCCGCCCTTGGCGAACTTTACGTCAATGATGCGTTCGGTTCCGCCCATCGGGCTCAGGCCTCGACTTCTGGGATCGCGGAGATCCTCAAGCCGGCCGTGTCCGGGTTCTTGATGGAGACCGAACTCAACTATCTCGGCGAGGCGTTGACTCGGCCGAAGCGGCCCTTCATCTCGGTCATGGGGGGCGCCAAGATTAGCGGGAAGATCGATCTGATCGAAGCGCTGCTCCCCAAGGTCGACCAAGTGCTGGTTGGCGGGGCCATGGCGTGCACCTTCTTCAAGGCCATGGGACTCGAAACCGGGAACTCCCTGATCGAACCGGACCGGGTCGAGTTGGCGAAGGCGTTGCTCGACCGGGCCGGCGACAAACTGGTGCTGCCGCGGGGCGGGGTCGTGGCGCCTCTACTCAAGGTCGGGATCACGACGATTACGGTAACCCGCGACCGGATTCCGCCCGGGTTTGCGATCTTCGATATCGACCCGGCAACCGTTCGGGACTTCAGCGCCCGGATCCACGCCGCCGGTACGGTGATCTGGAACGGTCCGATGGGCGTCTTCGAAACGCCTCCGTTCGACCAGGGCACCCTGGGGATCGCCTTGGCGATGGCGGAGGCCACCAAGCGAGGAGCGGTCACGGTGGTGGGCGGCGGCGATTCCGCGGCGGCGGTGGCCCAGGCCGGATTGACGGACCAAGTCAGTCATGTCTCCACTGGCGGCGGTGCGGCCCTTGAGTTTCTCGAAGGCAAGGTCCTTCCGGGCGTCGCCGCACTGGACGAGGCCTGATGGCTCGGGGAAGGATTTTTGCGGCGAACTGGAAGATGCACCTCGGGCCAGCCGAGGCGCGGGACTACCTGGCCACGTTCCTTGCGGGATTCGAACCGGATCCCGCCGCCCGTTATTGGTTCTTCCCGAGTGCCGTGAGTCTGGAGGCGGTCGCGGTTGCGCTCAATGGTCACCCCAACATCGCGGTGGGAGCCCAGGACGTGTATTGGGAGCCCAAGGGGGCCTTCACCGGCGCGACCTCCGCCGGGCTCGCGAAGGCTGCTGGGGCAAGCATCGCGCTGATCGGGCACTCCGAACGGCGCCACGTCTTTGGGGAAACCGTGCCCGAGACGGCGCGGAAGCTTCGGGCAGTGCTCGGGAACGGCCTGACGCCGCTGCTCTGCGTCGGGGAGACGGTGGCCGAACGGGAGGCCGGGACGACGCTCGAGGTGGTGCTCGGTCAATTGCACGGCGCGCTCGACGGACTGGTCGCGTCCGACCTCGCGAAGGTCGTGGTGGCCTATGAGCCGGTATGGGCCATCGGAACCGGCAAGAACGCCCCCCCCGCCGCCGCCGCCGCGGTTCACTCGGCCATCCGGACTGATCTGCGAGGCCACGGGCACCCGGCCCCGGAGGTGCTCTACGGCGGCAGCGTCAATTTGGGCAACGTCGGCGCCCTGCTCGCCGAGTCGGAGCTCGACGGCGTCTTGGTCGGTGGAGCGAGTCTCGACCCCGCCGGCTGGCGCCGACTCGTATCGGGCACCTCGCCGCCCGGCTCAAAATCTTGACGTAGGCTGCCGCCAGCGGCTATCTTCACTAGCTAATTCCGAGGCCAATATGCTCTACGGGTTCATCCTAACGTTGCTAGTGATCGACGGGCTTCTTCTCGCCGTCGTCGTCCTGTTGCAGGCCGGACAAGGCGGGGGCATGGCCTCGCTTGGCGGCGGCACCACCGATTTGGTCATGGGCGGCCGTCAAGCGGTCACCATTCTCCACACTCTGTCGTGGTGGACCGGCGGCATCTTCATGACCTTGGCGCTGGTGCTGTCCTTGATCGCCTCGCGCAGTGCGGTCGGAGCCACGGACGTTCAGCAACGCCTCCGAAACGCTCCAGCTGCGATCGCACCAGCGCCGCTCAACCAGGCCCCGGCAACGACCGGAGCCGCGGCCCCTTCGGCATCCACGGCGGAGGCTCCAGCCCCCGCGACCCCGGCCGCGGCCACCAAGTAGACTAATGATCCACACTGACTGTCGTGACGGGGCGCTTCGATGACGGAGCGCCCCGCTTTCGTATTGCTCGAGGATGGCACCTGGTACGCCGGCACCGCTCGGGACGACCAAAGACCTGGCTTCGGTGAAGTGGTGTTTACCACCAACCTCACCGGGTACCAGGAGACCTTCACTGACCCGAGTTACATCGGTCAGATCGTCGTGATGACGGCCCCGATGATCGGCAACTACGGGGTGAATGACGGCGACATGGAATCCGGGCGCCCGCAGGTGGCGGGTGTGGTCGTCCGGGAAATGGCCCGGAGTTACTCGAACTGGCAGGCCACCGGCGGCCTTGATCAATGGCTGGCCGCGGCGGGCATCCCGGTCATTGAAGGGGTCGATACCAGGCGGTTGACGCGGCACATCCGAGAGCGGGGAGCGATGCGGGGCGTCATCGCGGTCGGCGCCGAGCCGAGCCCCGAACTCATCGCGGCACTCGCCGCGTCGCCGACGATGGTTGGCTTGGACCTGGCTTCGACCGCCGGGACCCGGGAAGTCTACGGTGAAGGTGGAGGCGGCAAGGGACCCCACGTCGTGGCCATCGACTTCGGTATGAAGCGGAACATCGTTCGGATGCTGTCCGCGGCCGGCTGCCGGGTTACAGTAGTGCCCTCGGACACCCCGGCCGAGGCCATCCTGGCCCGGAATCCCGATGGGCTGTTCCTCTCGAACGGCCCCGGCGACCCGGGGGCATTGGGCTCCGCCATCAAAACCATTCGGGAGTTGGCCGACACCGGCCTTCCCACTTTCGGGATTTGTCTAGGACATCAGTTGTTGGGCTCTGCTTTCGGCGGCCGGACGGTCAAGCTCCCGTATGGCCATCGGGGCGGTAACCACCCAGTCAAGGATCTCAAGGGCGGCCGGGTCCTCATTACGTCCCAGAACCATGGCTTTGCCGTCGAGGGCACCGCCGAAGGGGTCCCCGGAGCGCCCGACCTCGAGGTTACCCACCTCAATCTGAACGATGGGACGGTCGAGGGCGTGCGCCATCGGCACCTCCCGGTTTTTGCGGTCCAGTACCACCCCGAGGCCGCCCCGGGGCCCCATGATGCTTTCCCGCACTTCGGCGAGTTCCTTGACTTGATGGCCTCCCGGCCGTTGCAGGGACGCAACCCCTTGACACACAACAGTTAAGCCCCTACTATCGGATCGCAAGAAGCCGCCCGAAGGTGGGGGGCATGACCCTTGAGGGGGGAGAATGACGAAGGCCGATCTGGTTGAGCAGGTGACCGCCGCCATGGCTCGAACGGCGGGCCCGCTGATCTCGAAGAAAGATTGCGCGCGCGTCGTTGATGCCTTTCTTGACGCCATTAAACTGGCGCTTCGAGATCAGCACAACATTGAAGTGCGCGGATTCGGCACCTTCAAGATCCGACGCCGGAAGACCCGCATGGCGCGGAATCCGCGCACCGGTGATCCCGTCGAAGTGGCCGCCCGGCCGGTGCCGGTGTTCAAGCCTAGTAAGGAGTTACGAGCTTTGGTCGCCGAGGAGCATGACGGCGGACCGTTGCCGCCGTCGCATGACGACGACGATGATAACAATTAGCGAGTAACGCACCACTGTCGTCTCCAAGGCGAGCCTCGGGCGGCTCGCTTTTTTGTTCCTTGCCCGTTTCGGATCATGTACCCATTATCCGTCATGGCCTCAGTCCAAGTCCTGCTCTTCGCCCGCTATGCCGAGTTGCTCGGGAGTTCGCGCCTGCCTGTTTCGCTCGATCACGCCGCGACGGTTGGCGATCTGGTGGCGGTTCTCAGAACATTGCCCGGAGGTAACTCGTTGCCGGAGCGTCCGTTCGTCACCGTCAACCTGACTCAGGCCGGATTCGAACACCGACTGGCGGCCACTGACGAGGTGGCCCTGCTTCCTCCAATGGCCGGCGGCTGAGTGTCACATTTAGAGATGGCCCCGTTGGACGTGGCAGGTCTGATGGCCTCGGTCGGCGCCGCTGATCGGGGTGGCGTCGCCAGCTTTGTCGGGTTGGTGCGCGATCACCATGGCGGCCGCGCGGTGGTCGAATTGGAATACACGGCTTACGAAGCCATGGCGGATGCCGCGCTGGCGGCGATCGTGGCCGAAGCCGAAGGCCGGTGGCCGGTGGCCGTCGCGGTCCGCCATCGTCTGGGCGTCCTCGCGATTGGGGATGCCGCCGTCGTCGTTGCGGTCGGCGGGGCCCACCGTGACGAGACCTTCGCCGCCTGCCGGTATGTCATCGAAGAACTGAAGCGCCGGGTTCCGATTTGGAAACGAGAGCGCTATCTCGATGGGACCGAGGCCTGGGTGGACCCGACAGTGCCCGGCGGGATCGTGTCGGCATGACGGCGGTTCTTGACCGGTTCGCCCGGCCGTTAGGCAGCCTTCGGCTGTCGGTCACCGACCGCTGCAACATGCGGTGCGGCTACTGCATGCCGAACGCCGACTATGTCTGGCTCCCCCGTAGTTCGATCCTTTCCTTCGAGGAACTCGATCGGCTGGCCGGCATCTTCGCGTCCCTCGGCGCCGGGAAGGTGCGGCTGACCGGCGGGGAACCGTTGCTTCGGCATGACCTCCCGGCGCTGGTTCGCTTGGTGGCCGCCCGATCGGCCATCGGCGAGGTGACGCTCACCACGAACGGCATTCTCCTCGCCGATCAAGCCAAGGCGCTTCGGCAGGCGGGACTCGGCCGCGTCACCATCAGCCTCGACACCCTGAGCCCCGCCCGTCTCAAAGCCTTTGCCAAAACCGACCGGCATGGGGCGATTCTCGCCGGCCTCGACAGCGCCCGGCGGCATTTCCCGTCCGTCAAGCTCAATTCGGTCATCATCCGCGGGTATAACGAGGATGAAGTCGTCGGGCTGCTCGAGTTTTCGATCGAACGCGGCATCGAGCTTCGGTACATCGAATACATGGACGTCGGCGGCGCCACGGGGTGGGACCGCGACCAAGTGGTGAGCCGCGCGGAGATTCTGGACCTCGTGGCGAAACACTTCGGTCCGCCCATTCCAATCGATGGCCGTGGTCAGGCTCCGGCCGAAACCTTTGAATTGCCGGGCGGACACCGGTTCGGCGTCATTGCCTCGACGACGGCCCCGTTCTGCGGGAGTTGCGACCGGAGCCGGGTAACCGCGGACGGCACCTGGTACCTTTGTCTCTACGCCGATCGAGGCGTCGATCTCCGCCAACCGCTTCGCGACGGGGCCACCGATGCGGACCTCGCGGCGCTCGTGTCGGCGACCTGGGCGGCGCGAACCGATCGCGGGGCCGAACAGCGCGTGGCGTTGGCAGGACGTGGCGTGCTCCACGCCATCGAAGGCCTTCGGGCCGATCCTCGCCGAGAGATGCACACCCGCGGAGGGTGACCGATCGCATGGCCTTACATATCGCCTTGATCCAACCGGAGATTCCGCCAAACACCGGCAATATCGCTCGGCTCTGTGCCGCCACCGATACCAGTCTTCATTTGATTGAGCCGCTCGGCTTCTCGATTGAAGACGCCGACCTGAAGCGCGCCGGGCTCGACTATTGGGAGCACGTCGACCTCTGGCGCCATCGCAACTGGTTCGCCTTTCGCGACGCGATGGCCCGGAGTCGTTGTCTCTACTTTTCAGCCAACGCGGACCGCCCCTATTGGGAGGCCCCGTACCGGCCCAATAGCTGTCTCGTCTTCGGGAACGAGACGGAGGGGATGCCGGCCCGGATTCTGGAGAAGCATCCGGACGAGTGCTTTACCATTCCGATGTCCTCGGGCCACGTCCGAAGTCTCAACCTCGCCACGGCCGCCGGCATCGTCCTCTATGAGGCGATCCGAACCATGACCACCCTGCCGGTCAGGTCCGCCTAACCCACCACCGCGTCAGTCGGTGGGCTCGATCTCCCGGAGTTCGATCCGCCCGAATCGAAGATCCGGGCAGCTCCGGTCGATCTACCTGGAAGCCAAGCGCCGTCAGGGATCGGACTTCGTTGTCGGTCGGTTCGTCGACTCAATGATCTCGCTTGGGTCGGTACCGATTGCTAACTACCGCAGCGTGGTCTTGGGCCCGAAACCCTAACGGCACCCGTGGCCGTGATCGGCCGGCGTGCTCAGTCCATACCGGCCCATAGATCGGTGGTCGGCCCAGGAAACCTTGAGCCCGATACTCAGCGAGGTGAAGGTGGTCTTGCCGTAGGTGGCGGCGACATCGAATACGGTGCCGGCCGTTGACCGAACCCCGCCGGCCGTGACCTCGCCGAACGTGACGACGCAGCCTTTCGAGAGGAAGCGGCCCACCGGGACGGTGGCGCCGATCGTGTGCGAGGTCCAACGAGACATGCCCAGAATGCTGTTTTCGAGGTGGGGGCGGGCGGATCGGAACGGCGAGATCCGTTCTTCCTCCGGCCGGTCGGTCGTCTCGAAGCGATACTGGATCTGGAGGCCCGTCGTCCGCCAGGCTACCTCCGTAAGCCACGTGTCGTAGACGAAGAACCCGTCGAGCTCCGAGGTTCGAGCCCATTCGCCGAAAACAGCCAGCGCGGGTCCGGCCGGCCGGACGGTCAGGCCGAGGTGGCGTTTGGCCTGATTGGCTCCGGCGCCCGGCCGGTGCTCGGGGGAGCTGACGCCGGCCAACGAGGCCGCCACCTCGGCAACATCCCGATGCCGGATCGTGGCGCGAAGGGACCACGAATCGCCGAATCGGCCTCGGATCCGGGGCCATTGGCCGGGCCGCTCCGGTTCGTCTCCGTTGAAGACTGACCCCTCGATCAGGGCCGGACCGACTCCCAACTGGATTCCGGCAACGGCCCGCTCGAGGATTTGCGCCAAGTGGTGGTTGGTTGGATAGCGCGCAAAGGGTCGGGTCATCGGGTCGGCGGAACCAAAGGGAACGAATCCCTTGCCGGCAAAACCACCGACCCGGCATTGGAGTCGACGGCCGCACGGCAGGCGGGACGCTCCTTCGAGGATGATTTCGTGCCAATAGGTGTGGGGGTGGCGGCGGTCGACGAATCCTTCACCCCAGGCGCCCGGCGTCAGCTCCCCGTTCGGGATGGTGAGTCCTTCCAGGTTGACCGTGGCTCGGGCACCGAACCCCCGACCCAGGCGGACGGTTGCGGCGATCATCGGCTGGACCAGTTGGAACGCGGATCCGATCCGGGCTTCGGCAGTTGGATTAACCCGGTGGACCAGGCCGATGGCCTGGGCCGCCACGGTCACCCGAGTCTGGGCCCGCCCGTCCGTGGCCCCGGGCCATGCCAAGCCTGCCCCAAGGAGCCCGATCGCGGTCACCGCCCGAATCATAGACTTCATGTTAGCGGGGACAGTACATTTTTCACCATCTCTGACGATTGCCTGGTTCAACCCGGCTCGGCTGACCTTTCCGATCCGGGCCACCAATCTGTTCTCGATCGAGTTCTTCGCCTACACGTCGATCCTCGAGTGGGGGGAGGAAGAAGCTCCGGATTCCACTCGAAGACGATGCGGTCGTGACCGGCCGGGGGGTGGAGTGGCTCTACCCGGTGAACCAGCGGATCCTGGTGATCAAGTGAGGGGCGACCGGGTTATCCTTGGCTGTCGACAAGGATAGGCATTCGGAATGGCCCAAGGCCCCAAACTAATGACGAGATGCGGTCGAATTGCGATCGCCGGCCGGCCCAACGTCGGCAAGTCGTCGCTTCTGAACGCCCTGGTGGGCGACCGGCTGGCCATGGTGAGCCCGAAGGCCCAAGCCACCCGCGAACCCGTGATCGGCTTGCGCTCCGAAGGCGAGAATCAGTTCATCTTCGAGGATCTGCCGGGCCTCTTGGACCCGTCGTACTTGCTGCAGCGCCGAATGGTGGCGTTGGCGGTTGCCGCGATCGAGCGGGCTGACGTGATCCTGCACCTCCATCCCGCAGCCGAATTTCCCGCGCCTGATTTGGTGACCTTGCTGCCGAGTGGGGTCCGGCCAACCCATCCGGTCGTGGTGGCATACACCAAGGCCGATGTCGTTCCGCCGGCCAAGAGGGTGGCAGGGCAGTTGTATGTCTCGACCGAACCGGTGCAGGGACTCGACGTCCTCACCGCGATCCTCGCGCGGCATCTCCCGGAGCGGCCGTGGCAGTATCCAGGGGACGATCTCGGGACCCAGCCGGTCCGGTTCTTCGTCACGGAGTACCTCCGCGAAGCCGCCTTCCAGCACCTCGAAGACGAGGTCCCCTACTCGTTCGCTTCGGTGGTGGAGGAGTTCCGCGAAGCCGCCGACCCCATATACATTCGGACGACGCTTTTCGTCGAACGCGAGTCCCAAAAACGGATCTTGATCGGGGCTGGGGGCCGCACGATCAAATCCATTGGCCAGCATGCGAGGCTCCGGCTCGAACAACTGCTGGGCGGGCGGGTGTTTCTCGAGACCTGGGTCAAGGTGGTGCCGCATTGGCGTCAGTCGAGCGAGGTGCTCGCCCGTTTGGGATTTCCAGAACATTCATGATGGAGACCGCTTGATGAGCCTCGCGCCGGAATTGCTGGAAATCTTGGTGTGTCCGAAGTGCAAAGGGGACCTGGAGCACCGGCCGGACGAGCAGGTGCTGATTTGTCGCGCCTGCCGGCTGGTCTACCCAATCGAAGACGATATTCCCGTGATGCTGATCGACGAGGCCCGCCCGCTGTGACCGAAGGCTCCCTGCTCGAACGAACCGTGGCCACCGCCACGGACCTAGCCGCCAGTCATCGCCACAACTTCGTTGGCACCGAGCACCTCCTGGCGGGGCTGTTGCAGGACTCCGATGGGTTTGCCGCCACGCTCATTGCGAAGACCGGCCTCGATCTTGGGGTGGTCCGGGCCGGTTTGATGGATGGCCTCCGACAGGCCTCCGAGTCGGAATCGGCGGCGCGACTGTCCGTCAGCCGGTTTGCCGAGCGGGCCCTCGAAATGGCCAAGGCCTCGGCGGCGGCCGACGGTCGGGCCGCAGTGGAAGAGCGGGACCTGCTCCAGGTCTTGATTGCCCAACCCAAGGGCCGAATGGCGCAGCTGCTCAAGGGCGATGGGACGGCATTGCTGGCGCTTCGGGCGGCGCTCGGAACGCCGCCGCCCGCACCGGCGGCCCCGAGGCCCGAACGGAAGGCGCCGGACCGGCCCGAGCCCAAGCCAAAGCCGGCCGAGGCCAAGCCGGCCCGGCCTGCCCGGGAACCCAGGCCGCCGCGGGGGGGACCGGCCCCCTCTCAGCCGAGGCCGCCCCGGGGGGCTCCGGAGCCTGAGGAACGGGATCCTCGGCCGCTCCGGATTGCCAGGCCGGATCCGCCCAGGCGGTTTCGGTGGTCGCTCCTGTTGCTGCTCGCGGTGCCCGCGAGTGTCGGTCTCAGCATGATGAACGCGGCCCCCATCCTCGTCTTCGTGACGGCGTGCGTCGCGGTCTTGCCGCTGGCGGGCTTGATGGGTGAGGCCACTGAATCGTTGGCGGAACGGACCGGCCCGACGATTGGCGGGTTGCTCAACGCCACGTTCGGCAACGCCGCCGAATTGATTATCGCGATCGTAGCCCTCAAGGCCGGTCTGATCGAGCTGGTCAAGGCCTCGATTACCGGCAGCATTCTCGGGAACCTGTTGCTGATTCTCGGACTCTCGTTCATTGCTGCCGGCACCAAAACGCCGATCGTGAAGTTCAACCGGGCCAATGCCGGGATGAGCGCCGCGATGCTCGCCCTCGCGGTGATTGGCTTGGTCTTTCCGGCGCTGTTTCATGCCACGCATGGGCCGCCGAACGCCACCGCTGAATTGTATTTGTCCGAGGCGGTGTCGGTCATCCTGATCGCCACGTACCTCTTGTCGCTCCTGTTCTCGCTCAAGACCCATCGAGCCCTGTTCGGCGGCGGCGATCATCCGGCCATCGAGCCCAAGTGGCGGGTTGGGCCGGCGATTGGGATTCTGGCGCTGGCCACGGCCGGGATCGTGATCGAATCCGAGCTGCTGGTCCACTCGGTGCAGTCGGTGACGGCCACCTTCGGTCTGACCCAGACCTTCGTCGGGCTGGTCATCATCCCGATCATCGGGAACGCCGCGGAGCATGCCACGGCCATCGTGGTGGCCCGGAAGGGTCAGACCGACCTGGCCCTCCAGATCGCCCTTGGATCAAGCACACAAATCGCACTTTTGGTGGCACCGGTCCTGGTGTTTGTCGGGTTATTCCTGGGCACCGACATGAATTTGGTCTTCCCGGTGTTCGATGTCGCGGCGCTCGCAGTGTCGACCATCGTGATTGCAATTATCACCTTGGACGGCGAGACCCATTGGTTCGAAGGGGCCCAATTGCTAGCGGTTTATGCCATGATGGCGGCCGCCGCTTTCTTCATTTGACTTGGGTGACTGGTGGTCCTAAGTTACTAAGCCATAACCTTTTACGAAAGAGACCCGGGTGAGGAATCGCCCGACCATCTTGATGTTTGGCCTGGCGGGAAAGCCGGTCCCCGAGTTGGTCCAGACATGGGCCACGGAGAAGGATTTCCCCATCGAGATCCTGGACCAGCCGGACGACGTCGAGTCGATCATTCTCCGGGGGCACCCCTGCTTCCTGGTGGTGGACGGCGATGCCGCCGACGGCATGGGCCCGGAGTTGGTCCGGCGTCTGAAGAGCGATTCCTTTACCGCAATTGTCCCGACCCTGGTTCTGGCCACCCAGCACCACCCGGACCGGACGCGACAGTGGTTCGCGGCCGGGGCGGAGGAGATCCTCACCGAAGTGTTCCCGCCGGAGGAACAGCGGGCCCGGCTGGACGCCCTCCTGGTTCGGAGCCAACGGGACGTCTCGGTCCACCCCTCGACCCGGCTGCCCGGCGCTCCCGAAATTGACCGCGAAATCCGGCGCCGGCTCGATGCGACCCTGGACTTCGCGGTGTGCTACGCCGACCTGGATCACTTCAAGGAATACAACGACCGGTACAGTTACAATGACGGCGACCGGGTCATCTACATGCTGTCCCGGATTCTTCACGATGTGGCCAAGGGGCTCCTCGGCCCGCGGGGCTTCGTCGGGCATATCGGCGGCGACGACTTCATCTTCATCATCCCGGCATCCGAGATTAGCCTGGTGTGCACCGAGATCTTGTCGGTGTTTGACACGTTGGTCCCATATCAGTACAACGAGCAAGACCGGCGGGCAGGGTACTACCTCGGCAAGGACCGTCGAGGGCCACTGCACCGGGTACCCTTGATGACGCTGTCCGTCGGCATTGTCACCAACCGCCACCGCTCGTTTGCTCACCCGGCTGAAGTGAGCGAACTCGCCACTGAAATGAAGAGCTACGCCAAGACCCTGCCTGGCTCTGTTTTCGTGGTTGATCTCCGGCAGGCACGTAGCGACGAGAAGTAGGGGACTGGGGAATGAACGTTACCTGCACCGCCTGCCAAACTGTTTTCCGAGTCGACCCGGCTAAAGTTCCCGCGGCCGGTGTCCGGGCCCGTTGCTCGGTCTGAAGCGGGGTATTCTGGGTCCGCCACCCGGTCGCCATCCCCATCAGCAGCGCGCCGCCGTTACCGGCCGATCCGGTACCAGTGGTGGCGACCGGATCCTCTCCGGCGTCGGCGCCGGTTGCCCCGGCCGTCGCACCGCCGGCCCGGGTCGAGGTCGCATCGTCGGTGCCGGCACCGCTGTTGGCGCCGCTCTCCCTGATCGCTCCGCGACCGGAGGGTCCTGCTGTGGCGCCTCCGGTGTGGCGGCCCGAGCCGACCGAACCGCTGCGATTGCCGCCGAACCTCGTCCAACCGTCGGGCTGGCCGGCATTGCGTCCGACCTCGAATCCAAGCCCTCGTCCGGCCCCGCCGGCGGATCCCGGGGCCAAGAAGCCCCGGGGGAATCCTTTCCTCAGCCAGGATCCGGCCGCCAAGGCCCGACGGCTGGCCCGGGCCCTGATCTCGGACATGGTTGTCTACCACCCCGCCAAGCGGCGCGAAGGCCTCCAAAACGCCTCGCTCAAGCGGCTCTTCGACGAAGAAATTCGGAAGAGTTGGGAAGAGTATGTCGACCAAGTGGGCAAGGACGTGGCCGAGTCGACCCCGTTTTTCCACGAAGCATTGAATGAGATCCTGGCCGGGGGCAGTCCGGTTTTCCCGTAGAAACCATCGCCCTTTCCCCCTATATTTCGTTTGAGCCGGCCCTCCGGTCCCACGGAAGGCCGGCTCGCTTCTTTCTCGAAACCGGAGAGTATTCCCATGGCCGATACTGCCGAGCGCTTGACGACGTTGGACCGGCGGATGACCGAACTTCGAGACTTTCTTTGACTTGCCTGCCAAGACGGAGCGCCTCGCGGTTCTCGAGACCGACCAACTGATGCCCGGCTTTTGGGCCAACCAGGAGCGGGCTCGCGTGGTGGTGCAAGAGGTCAAGTCCCTGAAGGGATGGATCGGCCCGTCGGCCGATATCGCGCGCCGGCTCGCCGACGCTCGGGGTCTTGTTGAGTTGCTGGCGATCGAGCCGGACCCCGACCTGGCCGAGGACCTCGAGGGCGAGATCACGGCGCTGGAGCGGGCCACCGAGTCGTTCGAGCTCAAGTCGATGCTCCAGGGCGCGGACGACCATCGGGACGCGCTGCTGACGGTCCATCCCGGGGCCGGGGGTACTGAGTCGCAAGACTGGGCTGAGATGCTGACGCGAATGTACCGACGGTGGGCGGAACAGCACGGCTATCGGGTCAACGTGCTCGACATCGAACCGGGCGAAGAGGCCGGGATCAAGTCCGCGTCGCTCGAGATCATCGGTGAATATGCGTATGGGTTCTTGAAGGCGGAAAAAGGCGTCCACCGGCTGGTTCGGATTTCGCCGTTCGACTCCCAAGCCAGGCGGCACACCTCGTTCGCGTCGGTCTTCGTGTATCCGGAAATCGACGATACGATCGAAATTGACCTCCGGGACGAAGATATCAAGATGGATGTGTTCCGGGCCTCGGGGGCCGGCGGACAGCACGTCAATAAGACGTCCTCCGCGGTGCGCCTGACCCACATGCCGACCAAGACGGTGGTGTCGTGCCAGCAGGAGCGGAGCCAGCACAAGAACAAAGAAACCGCGATGAAGATGCTCCGCTCGGCCCTCTACCAACTCAAGCTGGAGGAACAGGAGGCGGCCCGTGCCAAAGTGGAAGCGACCAAGACGGACAACTCATGGGGCAATCAGATCCGGTCGTACGTGTTCCAGCCGTACACTATGGTGAATGACCATCGGACCGAGCTCAAGATCTCCGACGTTCAGCGGGTCATGGATGGCGATTTGGACGCCTTCATCCGGGCCTATCTCAAGCGGTTTGGAAGGTCGATCGGATGACCAGCGCTGACGAACGGAATTACGTCGAGCAGGCCCGGCGCGACACTCGGACTCAACTCGAAGCGCTGGGCGTTCGGCCATACGCCTATCGGTTTGACCGGAGTCATACCGCCTCGGCTGCTGTGGCGGCCTACCAGGACGAGATGGCCGACGCGGGCCCGGTGGTTCGGGTCGCCGGCCGGGTGGTGGCGCTCCGTTCCCAGGGCAAGACCATGTTCGCCCACCTTGAAGATCACACCGGCAAGGTCCAGGTGTACATTCGCCAGGATCAGCTCGGTGACCAGTATGCGGTCGCCAAGCTGGTGGACCTCGATGACTTCCTGGGCGTTTCGGGACAGTTGTTCCGAACCCGGACCGGGGAGGTCACCGTGAAGGCCTCGGCGGTCGAAATCCTGACCAAGAGTCTCAAGCCGCTGCCTCGAGGCAAGGCCCAAACGTCGGAGACCGGTGAGGTCGTGACGTTCGGTGGCGTCCATGATCCGGAGTTTCGGTACCGGCAGCGGTATGCGGACTTGGCGGTGCATCCCGAGGTCCGCCAGGTGTTCGTGACTCGGGCCGCGGCCATTCGATTTATCCGGCGGTTCATGGACGATCGAGGCTACCTCGAGGTTGAGACGCCGATTCTGCAGCCCTTGTACGGTGGCGCGGCGGCCCGGCCGTTCGTCACCCACCACAACGCGCTCGACATGCCGCTCTACCTGCGGATTGCCGACGAACTCTATTTAAAGCGGCTGATCGTGGGCGGGTTCGATCGGGTGTACGAGATCGGCCACGACTTCCGTAACGAGGGCATGGACCGGACTCACAATCCGGAATTCACCATGCTGGAGTTCTATGAGGCCTACGCCGACTATACCGACATGATGGCCATGATGGAGGCGATGATTCCCGGTCTGGTCGAGCATTGCCGGGGAAGCACGACGATCGACGTGGAGGGCCGGGCCATCGACTTCACGCCACCGTGGCCGCGGCTCCCGTTCGCCGAGTCGGTGGCCGAGCGGTCCGGGGTTGATATTCTGACAGCGTCGGAGTCCGCGATGCGGGATCGGTTGGTCCAGGCGGGCGCCACGAGGGAGGCGGCGGCCGCCATGACCGGCGGCAAGCTGATTGACGAAATGTTCAAGACATTCGTGGAACCACATTTGATCCAGCCGACGTTCGTTACCGAGCATCCGGTGATGATCTCGCCGTTGGCCAAGAAGCACCGGTCGAAGCCGGGAGTCGTGGAGCGCTTTGAACTTTTCGTCAATGGCCGGGAGATCGCCAATGCCTTCAGCGAACTCAACGATCCGGACGATCAGCGGGCCCGGTTTGAGGATCAGGTCCGACAACGAGCGGCCGGTGACGACGAGACGCAACTCTACGACGCGGACTACGTGCGGGCCTTGGAATACGGGATGCCGCCAACCGGCGGGCTTGGCCTTGGGATCGACCGACTGGTCATGCTCCTGACCGGGCAGGAGTCGATCCGTGATGTGATCTTGTTTCCGGCCATGCGCCCGGAGCGGGTGTCCGGGGAGGAAGGCGGCGGGTGACGCCGCGGCAGGGATGGTGGCCGAACGCGGTCGAGCGCACGATTGCGGTTCGGTATCTCCGGGGGCGCCCGTCCTCGCGGTTTACCAGCCTCAACACCAAGATCGCCACCGGTGGCGTCGCCATCGGGGTAGCGGCGCTCGTCGTTGTCTTAGGAGTCATGAACGGGCTCCACGACGATCTCCGGGACAAGATCCTGATCGGCAACCCCCACATTCATGTGTTGACCTACGGGGCCAACCTCAAGGTCGACAACTGGCGGGCGGTGCTCGATTCGGTTCGGCAGGATCCCGAGGTGGTGGCGGCGGCCCCCGAAGTGCTCGTCAAAGGGCTGCTCATCAATAGCTCGAACTACCCGGCCGGTGTGGATGTCGTTGGATTCGATCCGGACACCGGGGCGGTGGCGGTGACGACACTTCCCCAGGCGGTGGCCGGCGGGGCGCTGTCGTTCACCCCCACATCCGACACCGTCGACGGTGGCATCATCTTGGGCTATCGCCTCGCCGAGCGGCAATCAGTCCTGGTTGGGGACATCGTCACTCTGTTTTCGGCCGGCGACATCGGGAAGATCAACCGGGCATTGGGCGTTCGAACCCCGCGGCCGTGGGTCTTCGAAGTCACCGGGACGTTCAACACCGGGATGTACCAGTACGATGACCAGTTTGCGGTGGTGCGGCTCGACGTCGGCCAGCGCGTGGCCGGTCTTGGGACGGCCGTCTCGGGGATTCAGGTCCGGGTTACCGACGCGTGGCGGGCCCAGACCGTGGCGCGGCGGCTTGAAGACCGGCTCGGCTATCCGTACCGAACGTCGGCCTGGCAGGATCAGAACCAGAGTCTGTTTGGCGCGATGAAACTCGAGAAGATCGGCATGGGTCTCATCATCACGTTCATTTCGATCGTGGCGGCGTTCAACATCCTCGGCACTCTGACCATGATCGTGGGCGAGCGGACCCGGGAAATCGGTATCCTCCTGGCCATGGGCCTGACCTCGCGGTCGATTGGGCGAATTTTCGTGACTCAGGGGGCGGTCATTGGGGTCGTTGGGACCGGCCTGGGTCTGGTCGCCGGCTTGGTCCTGGGGTTCATCCTCGATGGATCAGCGCTGATCCGGATCGACCCGTCGGTGTATTTCATCGATCACCTGCCGGTGCACACCGAACCGCTCGATGTGGCGCTGGTCGTCTTGGTGAGCTTTGCGATTACCCTGGCCGCCACGATCCCGGCGACCCGATCCGCCTCGCGGCTCGAACCGGTGGCAGCGATTCGTCACGAATGACCGTCATTCTCGAGGCCCGCGAACTCGGGCGAACCTACCTCGGGGGTGACGGCTCGCCGATTACGGTGCTGGACGGGCTCGAGGTGGCGGTTGCCGCCGGTGAGTTCGTCGCCATCGTCGGCGCCAGCGGCGCCGGGAAGAGCACCCTGCTGCACCTCCTCGGGGCGTTGGATGGGCCAAGTCATGGTTCGGTGCACCTCGAGGGACGTTCGGTCGGTTCGCTCACGCCGGTCGAGAAGGCCCGGGTGCGGAACGAACGGGTCGGGTTTGTGTTTCAGTTTCACCACCTGCTTCGGGATTTCACGGCCGTTGAAAACGTCATGATGCCGCTGGTCATCGCCGGGGTCAGCGAGGCGGAGGCGACGGGGCGAGCGGTCGAGGTTCTGAATCAACTTGGACTCGGACACCGGCTGGGCCATTACCCGGCTCAGCTGTCCGGAGGGGAACAGCAGCGAGCCGCGGTGGCGCGGGCGGTGGTTACCCGGCCGGCCGTGGTGCTCGCGGATGAACCGTCAGGAAATCTCGATCCGGCGAACGCCCGGGTGCTGCATGAGGTGCTGGCCGCGCTTCGGGAGCGGTTCAACACCGCGCTGGTCGTCGCCACCCACAACAGCGAATTGGCCTCCCAGGCCGACCGGGTGCTTCGGCTCGAGGGCGGACGCCTCACCGAGCTCGATCGATCCGCCGAGCGACCGGCCGCTCTGTGAGTCAATGCAGCGGATGTGGTCAGGCCAAAGGGGTCGTCGACTTGACTCACATTGAGGCCGGCGAGGTCAAGACGATTCATTTGTGTGCCCAGTGCGCTGCCGCGAAGGGGATTCAGACCCCGGCCGCGGTGGCCGAAACGCCCCTTGGCGGGCTCTTGGCTGCGCTCGGAACCGCGACGTCGGCATCCGCGGGGCGGGTGGTCGAGGCCACCTGCGGCCGGTGTGGGAGCACGCTCGCGGAGTTTCGGGAAACCGGGCGGGTCGGCTGCGCCGATTGCTATGACGCCTTCGGCGAACCGCTCCGGGAATTAGTGCGACGGCTCCACGGCTCCACGCATCACACGGGGAAGGCATACCGGGCGCCTGGCGCAGTGCAGCCAGTCCCAGCTGAGGCAACGTCCGAACTCAAGGAGCGGCTCCGCCAAGCGGTCGAGCGGGAGCAATTCGAGCTGGCCGCCGCGCTCCGGGACCGGCTGAAGGAGCGGGGATGATTGACCTCAACCTGTTGCCGGACGGCGGGCTCGGCTGGCTCGACGCCAGCGGGCCGGCCAGCCACATGGTGCTATCGACCCGGATCAGATTGGCCCGAAATCTGGCCGGAACCCGGTTCAGTACCCGGATGGACCGACAGGACCGACAGGCCGTTCTCCAGTCGGTCCTGGCGGCGGCGGGGCGGACCGCCTCCCTGGGCCGGGCGGTCACCTTCCGGATCGACCAACTCGATCCCACCGATCGCCAGATGTTGGTCGAGCGGCACCTGATCAGCCGGGAACTGGCCGGCAACGACGACCAAACCAAGGGGCTGGCTGGCCGGGCATTGCTCCTGCAGGACAGTTCGGCGGTGATGGTCAACGAGGAGGACCACCTTCGGCTCCAGGGGTTGGCTTCGGGGGCCGATTTTGGGCCGATTTTTGAACGGATCGAAAGCGTGGACACCGAACTGGGGCAACAACTTGCCTTCGCGTTTCACCCAGATCTCGGTTACCTTACTTCGTGTCCGACGAACGTCGGAACTGGGCTTCGGGCATCGGTTTTGATCCACCTTCCCGGGCTGGTTTTGACGAAGGAAATCAACAAGACGCTGCACGGTTTGACGAAGATGGGCCTGACCTATCGGGGTTTGTACGGGGAAGGCAGCGAGGTGGTCGGCAACTTTTTCCAATTGTCGAATCAGACCACGCTTGGCAAGACGGAAGCTGAGTTGCTGGATCAGTTGCGGGCGATCGTTCAGCATGTGATGACGGTGGAGGAGCGGGCTCGGCAAGTGCTGCTCCGGGATGCGACGGCCGTACTGGAAGACAAGTGTTGGCGGGCATTTGGACTGCTGCGGTATGCCCGATCACTAGGCTTCGAGGAAACGATGAATCTCTTGTCCGGCGTGCGTCTGGGTGTGAGCCTCAAGCTGATTCCAAGCGTCGGAATGTATGCGCTCAATAAATTGTTGGTGTTCGCACAGCCCGCTCACTTAGGGGCGTTGGCAGGGCGGGAACTCGATCCCGAAGCGATGTCGATCCGGCGGGCGGAATTCGTCCGTCGGACGCTGGAAGATGAAGTCCGACGCGGACAGGTCACATGAACGGTTACAACTTTACTGACCGGGTACGGAAGGTCCTCCAGATGGCTCGGGAGGAGGCCGCCCGGCTCCATCACGAATATGTCGGCACCGAGCACATTCTGCTTGGTCTGATTCGCGAGGGCGAGGGTGTCGCCGCCGCGGTCTTGACCAATCTCAGTGTCGATCTCGAGGAAGTTCAGCAGAAGATCGAGGAAACGGTCAAGAAGGGCAAAGCCTCCTCGGCGCCGGGTCCGGATCTGCCGTATACGTCACGGGCCAAAAAGGTTCTCGAGCTGGCCATGACCGAGGCCCGGGAGCTCAACCATTCCTACGTCGGCACCGAGCACTTGTTGCTGGGGCTGCTGCGCGAGGAAAAGGGCATTGCCGCCCAGGTGCTGACGGATGCCGGCGTGACGCTGGAGCAGTCCCGGGCGGAGACGCTCCGGTTGCTTGGCAGTGAAATGCCGCCCCAATCGTCGGGCGTTGCGCCCTCGCCGCCGCCGAGTTCCCCGGCCCAGAAATCCGAGAAGAAGTCGAAGACGCCGGCGCTCGATCATTTCTGCCGTGACCTGACGCAGTTGGCCGCCGAAGGCCAACTCGATCCCACGATCGGACGCCACAAGGAAATCCAGCGGGTCATGGAGATTCTGGCCCGCCGGAAGAAGAACAACCCGGTACTGATCGGCGAGCCGGGAGTCGGCAAGACGGCCATCGTCGAGGGGCTCGCGATCATGATCGCGACCAATACCTGTCCCGATGTGTTGCGCGACCATCGGGTGCTGTCGCTCGACATGGCGGCGGTGATTGCCGGAACCAAGTATCGGGGCCAGTTCGAGGAGCGGCTCAAAGCGGTAATGAACGAAATCGCCCAGAACAAGAGCATCATCCTGTTCATCGACGAGTTGCACACCCTGGTCGGGGCCGGGGCCGCCGAAGGCGCCATCGATGCGTCGAACATGTTGAAGCCGGCGTTGGCCCGTGGCGAGTTGCAGTGTGTCGGCGCCTCAACGCTGAACGAATATCGCAAGTACATCGAGAAGGATGGGGCGCTCGAGCGCCGGTTCCAGGCCGTGGTCGTCGATCCGCCATCGGTCGACGAGACGATCGAGATCCTCAAGGGCCTCCGTAAGAAATACGAAGACCATCACCGCGTGGTGATTCCGGACGAGTCGCTCAAGGCGGCGGCGGAACTGTCCGAGCGGTACATCACCGATCGGTTTCTCCCGGACAAGGCGATCGACGTGATCGACGAGGCGGGCGCCCGGGCCCGGTTGGCCACCCAGGCTCCTCCGCCGGAGTTGTCACAGCTCAAGGCCGAGCTGGACAAGGTCAATCAGGAAAAAGAGAACGCCGTTCGCGACCAGAACTTCGAGCGCGCCGCGGCGCTTCGGGATTCCGAGCGCGATCTCCAAAACAAGATTCGGTTGAAGCAAGAGGAGTGGGAGCGTGACCGCCAGAGTCGGCGGCCGGTGATCGACGAGGAAGCCATTGGGTTCATCGTGTCCCGGTGGACTGGGATTCCGCTGACTCGGCTTCAAGAAGCGGAGACGTCGCGGCTGCTGCGGATGGAAGACGAGATCCACAAGTCGGTGGTCGGCCAGGAAGAGGCGATTGCGGCGGTGTCCCGAGCGATTCGGCGGTCGCGGGCCGGCCTGAAGGACCCCCGTCGACCCATTGGCTCCTTCATCTTTTCCGGACCGACCGGCGTCGGGAAGACCGAAGTGGCGCGTTCGCTCGCCATGTTCTTGTTCTCCGACCCGGCGGCCCTGATTCGGGTCGACATGTCCGAGTACATGGAGAAGTTCTCGGTGTCGCGGCTGATCGGCGCGCCTCCCGGATACGTCGGCTACGAAGACTCCGGTACGCTGACCAAAGCGGTCCGTCGGAAGCCGTACTCAGTGGTGCTCCTCGACGAAATCGAGAAGGCTCACCCGGATGTATTCAATATCCTGCTTCAGGTGCTCGATGAGGGTCATCTGACCGACAATTACGGGCGCATCATCGACTTCAAGAACACCGTCGTGATCATGACCTCGAACGTCGGCGCCCGGGACATCACCCAGAACAAGTCGCTGGGATTTCACCAGGCCGGGGGGGCGCACTCGTTCGCCAAGATTGCCGAAACCGTGAAGGAAGAGATCGGCAAGGTGTTCAACCCGGAGTTTCTCAACCGGGTCGATGACGTGATCGTGTTCCACCCGCTCGACAAAGAGCACATCGTCAAGGTGGTGGCGATTCTGCTCAAGGACCTCGACAAGCGGGTGGGTCGTGAGGTTCGCTTGACGGCCGCCGCGGCCGACTTCTTGGTGACCAAGGGCTATGATCAGAACTACGGCGCCCGGCCGCTGAAGCGGGCGATCCAGAAATACATCGAGGATCCGCTCTCAGAGCGGCTCCTGTCTGGCGAAATTACCCGGGGCGAGGAGTTCGAAGTCGACATCGCCCCTGAAGGGGACCGACTCATGTTCCGGGCTTTCTCCGGTACCCATCCGTAAGATGACGGAGCGGGTGGTGAGGAAACGGGTACGCCTTTGGCGGCATGGCCTTGCAGCCGTCGTGGTCATCGGGCTGGTTTCGGCCATGGCCCGCGGGGCCGTGGCCCAGGATCCGGCGGTGCCTGCCGCGCCGCCCTCGGTCGACAGCATTGCCGTCGAGGGCAATGCTCGGCTCCGGGCGGAGGAAATCATCAGCTTTACCGGTATCCAGCTGTTCCAACCCTTCAACTATCGAAGCATCCAACGGGCGATCACGGCGCTCTACGCGACCAGCCAGTTCGACGACGTGCAGGTAGATGGCAAAGAGCTTGACACCGGTGGGTACTTGCTGACGATCTTCGTCAAAGAGCGCCCGGTGCTGCAGCGGTGGAGCGTTCGGGGGGTCGAGAAGCTCGACGAGTCGAGTGTTCGCAAGAAAGTGGCGGTCCTCGAGGGGCGAGCGATCGACCGCGTGGCGGTGGCGCGATCGATGGCCGCCATCGACTCGTTGTACAAGAAGAAAGGCTACTTCGCGGCGGAAGTGTCCGTCGAGGAGACCACGCGCGACTCGGCCAATGCGGTCGAGGTCGCCTTCGTGGTCAAAGAAGGCGGCAGGGTTGCCATCAGCCAAGTGGTGATTGAAGGCAACGAGAAGTTCAAGGACCAAGCGGTCATCGGCGGGATGACTTCCAGGCCCGAGGGATTCTGGTGGTTCCGCAAGGGCGAGTACACCGAAGACAAGGTCGAGGACGACGTCCGGAACCGGATCCCGCAGTGGTATGCCGATCGCGGGCATGTCGATCTCCGGGTGCTTCGCGACACCCTGGTGACCGACAGTACGCCGGGGAAGGCGATCCTCAAGATCACCGTCGACGAGGGCAAGCCGTACGTGGTCGGGGCCTTCGATGTCGTCGGGAACCGTCGGTTTTCGGCCGATCAGTTGAGTCTGTTTTTTCCGTTCGGCCTTGCCGTCGTGGCGGGTAGCGGCACCGATGTCGGCGCCGCGTTCAGCAAGGCCGATTGGGAGACCGCCACGGGCAAGGTCCGCGATCTCTACTCGAACAACGGATACATCTCCTCGCAAGTCGAACCCGAGGAAGTCCGCCGAACCGGTGCCGACGGGAAGCCGCTGGTGGACCTCCGGTGGCGGATTTTTGAGGGGCAGCCTGCCACGATTAACAAGATCATCATTCTGGGCAATGATGTGACCCACGAACGGGTCATCCGCGAACAGATCGTGTTGGTGCCGGGGGCGACGTTCAACCGAGATCTGTTGATTCGGTCGTATCAGAACGTGTCGAACCTGAACTTCTTTGAGCAGCCGTTGCCGGCGCCCGACGTGCAGTCGGCCGAGAACGGGACCGACGTCGATGTGATTTTCCGAGTCACCGAGCGGAACACCGGCAACGTGAACTTCGGGGCTTCCGTCGGGCAGGGGGTGGGGGTCGGCGGTTTCTTGGGGCTCGAGGAGCCCAACCTGTTCGGCAAGGGAAAGCGCGGCAAGATCCAGTGGCAGTTTGGCCGGAACATCAACGATTTCAATCTCAGTTATTCGGATCCGGCCATTCGCGATAGCCGGATTTCAGGGACCCTCACGTTGTTCAACAGTCGCCAGCGCTATACGGTCGGTGACTTGGGCCGGATTCGTCGCGAAGGCGCCAACGTTCAACTCGGCTTTCCGCTCTTCGGGTCGCGCTACACCAGGGTGTTCGCGTCATACGGGTTCCAGCGGAACCGGTTTACCGATACGCCCGCCGACCTAGCCGACCGGTTCCGCTGTGATGAGAGTTGCAGCCGTTCCTCGTTAGGTCTGAGTTTGGTCCGCGATACCCGGGTCGGCCTGCCGTTCCCGGTGGGCGGGAGCTCGATCACGACCTCGGGGGAGTTCAACGGCGGATTTCTCGGCGGTAGCGGTCAGTATCAAAAAGTGGACCTCGAGGGGAACTGGTTTACCCCGCTCGGCCGGACCGGCGGAGACAACTTCGGCGGCGGGATCCAGTTTACCCTGGGGTTCAAAGCCAAGAGCGGCTTTGTCTTTGGTGAGGTTGGCCCGTTCTTCTACGAGCTGTATTCGCTGGGCGGCGTGCAGTACGGGATTCCGCTCCGTGGCTACGACGAGTTCTCGATTACGCCGCTTGGGTTTGATCCGACGGCCAGCGGCTCGCAGGTCCAGCCGGGCTCCTTCGGGAAGGCTTATGCCGCCTTTACGATCGAGGCCGGCGCCCGATTGAGCCAGCAGTTCTATGTCAACATCTTCTCGGACGCGGGCAACGTGTACGGCCGGGCCCGGCAATTCAATCCGACCCGTTTGTTCCGCAGCGTGGGTGCCGGGGTGGCGTTGATTTCGCCCCTCGGGCCCATCGGGATCGATCTAGGCTATGGCCTGGATCGGATCGATCAGACC
The DNA here is from genome assembly GCA_009692115.1 of Gemmatimonadota bacterium. Classification (NCBI taxonomy): domain Bacteria; kingdom Pseudomonadati; phylum Gemmatimonadota; species Gemmatimonadota bacterium. The sequence goes on from SHZU01000003.1 coordinate 139,789, forward strand.
GGTAAGCCCAAACCCGGCTGGCAGCTGCATTTCCGCTTGGGCAATTTCTTTTAACCCGCCGGCCTTCGGGACGACGGTCTTTTTGGAGGATACGATGTTGTCTGTTCGCAATGCCCTGGTGATGCTGGCGCTCACGCTCACGCTCACGATCACGATCGGAGCCGGATCCGCCGTGGCCCAGGCCACGCCCCTCAAGCCCCAGCCCCAGGCACCGCCACCGGCGGCGACCGGGAGCAAGATCGCGTTCATCAACGCTCAGGCGCTGCTCCGGGGTATGCCGGGCTATGCCCAAGCCGAGAGCACATGGACGAAGGACAACGAAACGGCCACCGGCGAAGCCCAGAAACTCCGGGCGGTGTTCGATTCGGCCGTCGCCCAGTATCAGCAGCAACAGGCGCTGATGACCCCGTCCGCGCGCACCACCCGGGAAAAGGCGTTGCAGGCGCAGGGCGATTCGCTGCAAGCCAAACTCCAGGGTCTGCAAGCCCGGGTTGGGAACAAGGAGCGGGAGTTGATGGGTCCGATCCAAGAGCGGCTCAAGTCGATTATCGACGGGATCAGGGCCGAAGGGAATTACCTGATGATTATCGACCTGTCGAGTGACGCGGCGGCGAGCGTGGTGTCGTACGACAAGTCCGCTGACATCACCCTTCGGGTTGCTCAACGGCTGGCGCAGGGGCAGTCGAACTAGGGTGCCCGATGCCGCGGTGGTCCTGACCGCGGCGGCCGTAGCCTCGTTGGTCGGTGGCCGCCTTGAGGGGGATGAGTCCGTCGAAATTCGCGCCGTGGGTCCGCTCGACCGGGCCCACGGCGGTGCGCTTTCATTCCTGACGTCAGCGAAGTATGCCGATCAGTTCGCGGCGTCGACCGCCGGCGTGGTGTTGGTCCCGATCGGATTTCACCAGCCCGCCACGGGGCCCGGCACCCGGATTGCCGTCGCCGACCCGCAGCGGGCCATGGCCATAGCGGTACGGGCTTTGTTTCCGGCCCCGCCACCGGCGCCGGGCATCGATCCGACCGCCTCACTCGGCCGGGGCGTCCGAGTGGCCCCCACGGCTTGGGTCGGACCGTACGCGATGCTCGGGGCCGGCGTCGAACTTGGGGACGGTGTCAGGGTGGGCGCCGGCGCCGTCCTCGAGGACGGCGTGATCGTCGGGCAGGGCTCGGTCATCGAGGCGCGGGTCGTCTGTCATGCCGGGGTGTCGATCGGTGAGCGTGTGGTCGTGAAGGCCGGGGCGGTGCTCGGCGGGGCCGGGTTCGGCTTCGTGTCGGATCGGGGCGGACATCAGCCGATTCCCCATGTGGGAGGCTGCCGGATTGGGAACGACGTTCAGATCGGAGCCAACAGCTGTATCGATCGAGGCAGCGTCGATGACACGGTCATCGGCGACGGCTCCAAGATCGACAACCTCGTGCATATTGGGCACAACTCCCGGTTAGGCAAGCGGTGCCTGGTGATGGGCGGCGTCGTGGTGGCCGGCAGTGCCCGGATCGGCGACGACGTGATCTTGGCCGGCCACAGCGCGGTCGGGGGTCATTTTACCGTCGGCGACCGGGCCCGGATCGGGGCCAAGGCGGGGGTGATTTCCGAGGTGCCGGCGGGGGCCGACGTCAGCGGGTTTCCGGCCCGTCCGCACCGCGAATTCCTGCGGGCGCAGGCCGCCTTGTACCGGCTCGCCCCGATTATCGATGAGTTGGAAACGCTCGTTCACGATCGGTCCTGAGACTATGTCGAGACGCACCCTGGCGGCACCCGTCGAGCTTTCCGGTACCGGCCTGCATACGGGCGTGGTCACCACCGTGCGGTGCCGTCCCGCCGCACCTGGCAGCGGCATCCGATTCCGCCGGGTCGATCTGGCCGGCGCGCCGGAATTCCTGGCCCGGGTCGATCAAGTGGACGCTACCGAGCGCCGCACGGCCATCGGGCATGGGGACCAGACCGTTCACACGGTCGAGCATCTCCTGGCGGCCGTCGCCGCGCTCGAAATTGACGACTTGGTTGTCGAGGTCAACGGGCCGGAAGCCCCGATCCTCGACGGGTCATTCTCCCCGTTTCTGGAGGCGCTCTTGGCCGGGGGCGTCGCGGTCCAGGAGGGTGAGCCGACCGTGTTCACCGTCGCCGCGCCGTTTACGCTGACGGTCGGCGAAGCGAACTACGTGGTGTCGCCGGCTAAGGGCCTTCGGGTCACGGCCACGATTGAGTGGGACCACCCGTCGATCGGGCGGCAGACGGCCTCTCACGACGTGACGCCCGATTCATTCCGGCGGGAATTGGCCCCCGCCCGCACCTTCGGCTTCGCCCACGAAGTCGACGCCCTGCGGGCCAAGGGACTGCTCAAAGGGGGGTCGATCGAGTCGGCGGTCGTGTTGTCCGCCGATGGGGTCGTCAACGGCCCGCTTCGGTGGCCCGATGAGTTCGTGCGGCACAAGATCGGCGATGTCATCGGCGACCTCGCCTTGACCGGCGGCCGGGTCCGGGCCCATGTCATTGCGACCCGACCCAGTCACGAGGGCAACGTGGCGTTGGCCAAGGTTCTGGTGCGGACGGCGGCGCAGGGCGGGGGACGGGTCCTCGATATCAGCCGGATTCTCTCGGTTATTCCCCACCGCTATCCGTTTCTCTTGGTCGATCGGATTCTCGAAATCGAACCGAAGAAACGGGTGGTGGGGATCAAGAACGTCACCATCAACGAGCCGTTTTTTCAAGGACATTTTCCCGGCCATCCGGTCATGCCGGGGGTGTTGATCGTCGAGTCGATGGCGCAGGTCGGCGGGATGCTGCTGATGGACGAATTCGACTCGCCCGGCGAGAAGGTCGTCTACTTCATGACCCTCGATAACATCAAGTTCCGCCGCCCGGTGGTGCCTGGTGATCAGATCCGGCAGGAGGTCGAAATGGTCCAACTCCGGGGGCGGACCTGCCGGCTCAAAGGGGTGGCCTACGTCGAGGGCAAAGTCGTGTGCGAGGCCGAGATGATGGCCATGGTGGTCGACAAATGACCCTGGCGCCGGCCGTGACGGCCATCCACCCGACCGCTGTGGTGGATCCCACGGCGGTGCTCGGTGAGGGCGTCGAGGTCGGGCCCTTCGCGATCGTCGGGCCGAGCGTCACGGTGGGTGATCGAAGCCGGATCGGACCGCGGGCCACGCTCGAACGGAATGTCAGGCTGGCGAGCGGCGTCGTCGTCGGGACCGGGTCGGTCGTCGGCGGCGATCCGCAGGATCTCAAGTTCAAGGGCGAGGAGACCTGGGTCGAGATTGGGGCGGACACGGTCATCCGAGAGTATTCGACGATCAACCGGGGGACGACCGCTTCGGGCGTCACCACCGTGGGGTCGCGGTGCTTTATCATGAGCTATGTCCATTTGGCGCACGATTGCCACGTCGGCGACCACGTCATCATCGCCAACGGCACCCAGCTGGCTGGGCATGTCACGGTCAACGACCGGGCGATCGTGTCCGGGCTGGTGGCCGTCCATCAGTTCGTGACCATCGGGGCTCTCGCGTTCGTCGGGGGTTGCTCCCGGGTCAATCAGGATATTCCGCCGTTCGTCAAGGCGGTCGGGAATCCAGTGGAACTCTATGGCCTCAATAGCGTCGGGTTGCAGCGGGCAGGCTTGGCGGAGGACACCGTTCGGGCGCTCAAGCGGGTCTACCGGCTGTTCTTCAACTCGGATTTGAACCTGTCGCAGGCGGCGGAGCGGGTCCGGGCGGAATACCCAGACCTCGCGGAGGTCCGCCAGTTCCTCGATTTCGTCGGCCGCTCCAATCGGGGCATCCCTTCCTGACATGAGCCGGATCCCCATTGGGGTGATCGGGGTCGGAGCGTTAGGCCGCCACCATGCGAGACATCTGGCCACGTCGACCGTGGCCCGACTGGTGGGCGTCCACGATCTGGATGCCGCCCGAGGCCGGGAGGTGGCCGACAGCGTCGGCACCCGGTTCTACCCTGACCTCGACGCCCTCCTCCAGGACACCGAGGCCGTCACGATCGCCGTTCCGACGCCGGTCCATGCCGCGGTGGGTCTCCGGGCGCTGGAGCGCGGCCAAGCGGTCCTGATGGAAAAGCCGCTCGCCGTCACGATCGCCGAAGCCGACGCCCTGATTGCTGCCGCGGCGCGACGTGGCGTGCCGCTTGTGGTGGGCCATGTCGAGCGATTCAATCGGGCCGTGCGGGCCGCGGCCCCGTATCTTGGCGACATCAAGTACTTCGAGAGCACCCGATTGGCCCCGTTCCAGGCCAGGGGTTCCGATGTCGCGGTCATCCTCGACTTGATGATCCACGACCTCGATTTGGTGCTGCACCTGACCCGTGGCGACCCGGTGTCCGATGTTCGGGCCAGCGGCGTCGCGGTGCTCAGCCCCCATATTGACGTGGCCAACGCCCGGGTCGAATTCCAGGGCGGTGGCGTGGCGAATATCACCGCCTCGCGAGTGGCGCGGGACCGGGTCCGCAAGCTCCGCCTGTTTCAGCCGAATGGGTATCTGTCCCTCGACCTGGCGGCGGGGACCGGTCTCTTCATGCGGCTCCGCGGGGATCGCCCCGCCGGCCCGGCCAGCAACCTCGAGGATGTCGCGGAGGTCGTGCCGCTCGAGGCGCCCGAAGGGGACGCGTTAGGCGCCGAGTTGGAGAGCTTCGTCCGGTTTCTCCGGGGCGACCCGAACCCGGTGGTGACCGCCCTCGAGGGGCGGGCGGCCTTGGCCTTGGCCCTCCAGGTCAGCGAAGCGGTCGCCGGCCGGTGACGCCGCGGGTCTTCATTTCCGCCGGGGAGCCGTCGGGCGACCTCCATGGGGCGCCGGTCGTGCAGGCCCTGCGGCGCCGGTTTCCCGGCGCGACCATCGAAGGATTCGGCGGGGCCAAGATGGCCGCGGCCGGGGCCACCATTCTTTGGCCCATGGACCGGTACACCGTCATCGGCTTCGTCGAGATTTTGGCCAAGATCCCAGCTCATGTCGCCCTCCTGCACGCCATGGCGCGGCGTTTCCGGACCGGGCAATACGATCTCGTGGTGCTGATCGATTATCCCGGATTCCACCTTCGGGTGGCGGAAGCTGCCAAGGCGGCGGGTGTCCCGGTCCTCTATTATGTCGTCCCCCAACTCTGGGCCTGGCGCCCGCAACGGGCCAAGCGGTTCCGGAAGGCCGTAGATCGCTTTGCCGTCATCTTTCCCTTTGAGGAGGCATTCTTCCGGGGATTGGGGCTCAAGGCGGACTACGTCGGGCATCCGCTGGTCGAAGCGGCGGTCCGGCCCGGTCGGGAGGAGGCGCGGGCCACGTTAGGCATACCACCCGGGGCCCGAGTCGTCGGCTTGTTTCCCGGGAGCCGGCCTCAGGAGGTCGACCGGCACTGGGCCGCCTTTCGGGATGCGGGCCGGTCGCTGATCGACGGGGGCTTTGCGGACCAGGGACTGGTGGCGGCGATTCCCCAGGGCCACTATCCCGACGCGGGGGTGCTCCGGTTGGCCCGCACCAATCCAGCGATGGTGCTCGCGGCCGTCGATGCGGTCATCGCCAAGTCGGGGACGACCACGCTGGAGGCGGCATTGACCGACACCCCGATGGTGGTGGCTTATCGGGTCCATCCGTTGACCGCTTGGTTTGCCCGTCGGGTGATGCGGGTCCAGTGGATCAGTCTGGTCAATCTGATCGTGGACGGACCGGTCGTGGAGGAACTCGTCCAGGAAGATGTCACGGCCGATCGGCTGGCCGGGGCGGTCCGCCGACTGTTAGATCGCGACCATCCGGACACCCGGGCCCAACTCCTCGGATTGGCCGAGGTCCGGAAACGGCTGGGCGGCGCCGGGGCGGCCGACCGGGTTGCGGCGATGGCCGCCGATCTGATCGGATGAAGTGGCCCCTCTCACCGAAGGCGACCGCGATCGCGGCAGGGACGCTGGTCTCGGCCGTGGCGGCGAGCTGGCGGGTCGAGGTGGCAGGGACGGAGTCCTACCGGACCGCCGCGCACGACGGGAGGGGCTTTCTGTTTCTCCTCTGGCACGAGGCGCTCCTGCCATTGCTGTGGCACCACCGACGGCAGGACATTGCGATCGTCGTCAGTGAGGCGCAGGATGGCCGCTACTTGGCCGAATACGCCGAACGGTTGGGGTATCGTTGTCTGCTTGGGTCGAGCACCCGGGGCGGGGCCCGGGCCCTGCTGGGCGCCGTCCGAGCCCTCGAGGCTGGTACCACCGTCGCCTTTACGCCCGATGGTCCCCGAGGGCCTCGTCGGGTGGTGAAGCCGGGTATCTTGGCCGCCGCCGCCCGGAGTGGCGCTTGGGTGCTGCCCATCCACGCGGAGGCCGATCGGTGCTGGCGGCTCCGGTCCTGGGACCGGTTCGTTGTGCCCCGGCCGTTCGCCCGGGTGCGGATCGGGTACGGTGACCCGTTTCAGGTCCGAGCCGGCTCGGATTTGGAGACGGCGGCGGTGGACGCTGCGTTTCGGCTTACCCTGGTGGAACAGGAGATCTCATGGCAGGACGGCGGGGCGACGGCCACCGGCTGATTCGTTGGCTCTGGACGAGTCGGCGGGTCGATGCCAAACTGGCGCGGGCCGGGTTGGCACCCCTGTCGGCTCTTTGGCGGTCTGCGGTTGCATTGCGAAACATTGGGTTTGACCGGGGTTGGCTCCCGGTTCGGAGCCTGCCGCTGCCATCGGTGGCGGTGGGCAACCTGACGGTCGGTGGTTCCGGGAAAACCCCGATCGCCGGTTGGATCGCGAAACACTTTCTAGTCCGGGGGGTAACGCCCGGCATCCTGCTCCGCGGCTACGGGCACGACGAAGTGCTGCTGCATGAGCGGAATGTGCCGGGGGCGGTGGTGGTGGCGAATCCCGATCGAGTCGCCGGAGGAGAGTTGGCGGAGGCCCGGGGTGCCCAGGTTCTGGTGATGGACGACGCCTTCCAACGCCGTGATGTCCGCCGCGACTTCAACCTGCTGCTGGTGGCGGCGGAGTCGGCCCGGGCGGTTCGATGGTGCTTGCCGGCGGGACCGTGGCGGGAGCCGATCGGATCGGCCCGCCGGGCGGAGGGGTTGATCGTGACCCGGAAACGTGCCGACCTGGCTGCGGCCTTGACGGTAGCCCGGGATCTGGCGCCGTTGATCGCGGGGCCGGTCAGCGTCGTGCACCTCGGCACAGCCCGGTACGTCGGGATGCTGAGTGGCAAGGCCTACGGGGCCGATGCTTTGTCGGGGCGACGGGTGGTGGCGGCGTCAGCCATCGCTGACCCGGAGGCGTTCGTGGCCCAGACGAAGGCCACGGGGGCTCAGGTGCAGGTCGCGACGTGGCGGGACCATCACGACTTTCGCGACGAGGACGTGGCCTGGCTGGCCCGGGCGGCTCGAAAGTCGGACTTTGTCGTCTTGACCGAGAAGGACGCGGTCAAGCTCAGGGACCGGTGGCCGGCCAGCATTCCGGAACCCTTGGTCGCCGATTTGGTGGTAACGTGGGAGGAAGGCGAGGCTGAGATCGTGGCCCGGCTCGACCGCCTCCACAGCCCCGGACAACTGGTGTAACTTTATCATCCTTCACGACTTGGAAGGGAGAAACTGGAGCGCGGATGACAGCCACAAGTGGGAATATCCGACCGGAGCGAGATACGCACCTCGGAGGGGAAAATCCCTTTGAATCGATGATGGCGCGGTTCGACATCGCGGCCAAGAAGCTGAACCTGGAGCACAACGTGTACAGTGTGCTGCGTCACCCGGAGAAGCAACTCATCGTGGCGTGCCCGATTCTCCGGGACAACGGCCAGGTTGAGGTGTTTACCGGCTACCGCGTTCTGTACAACACGGCCCGCGGGCCGGCCAAGGGCGGCATCCGGTTCGACATGGGGGTGACCCTCGACGAGGTCAAGGCCCTGGCGGCATGGATGACGTGGAAATGCGCCGTTGTCAACCTGCCATTCGGTGGCGCCAAGGGCGGCATCCTCTGCGATCCCTCGACGATGTCGATGGTGGAGCTCGAGCGGCTGACCCGCCGGTACACGTCGGGAATCATCGATTTTCTGGGCCCGGATTCGGACGTGCCGGCACCGGACGTCAACACCAACGAGCGGATAATGGCGTGGATCATGGACACCTACTCCATGCACAAGCGCCACACGGTGACGGCGGTGGTGACCGGGAAGCCCGTCGAGATGGGCGGGTCGTTAGGCCGGCGCGAGGCCACCGGCCGGGGGTGCATGCTCGTCACCCGCGAGGCCTTGAAGGGCCTCAATATGCCGATTGACCAGCGGACCCGGGTGGTCGTGCAAGGGTTCGGCAACGTGGGCTCGATCAGCGCCAAGCTGATGCAAGATCTCGGGCTCCGGATCGTCGCGGTGAGCGACAAAGACGGCGGCATCTACAACAAAGAGGGGTTCGACGTCAGCGACCTGATCGCTCACGTGAAGGAACACAAGTCGCTGAAGTCGTACCCGAGTGCCGATCGGATCACGAACGAGGAACTCCTCTCGCTCGACTGCGAGGTCCTGGTACCGGCGGCGCTTGAGAACGTGATTACCGACGACAACGCCGGAACGATCAAGGCCAAGATCATTTGCGAAGGGGCCAACGGCCCGACCTCGGCCACGGCCGACCAAATCCTGCAGGACAAGGGCATCTTGGTCATTCCCGACATCCTGGCCAACGCCGGCGGCGTCACGGTGAGTTACTTCGAATGGGTTCAGGACCGGGGCGGATACTTCTGGGACGAGGAGACCGTGAACACCCGGCTGGAACGGATCATGGTCGAGTCGTACAATGAAGTCGCCGGGATGGCGGCCACCCACGGCGTCAGTATGCGGATCGCGGCGTACATGGTCGCCATCGACCGGGTCGCGAAAGTTCACCGGCTCCGCGGCATGCATGCGTAGTGGCTGGTTGCCGTGATCACCACCCTGATCGCGGTTGGGAAGCTCCGGCCGTCGTTGCAGGAGGCGTGCGATGACTACCTCGCGCGCCTTCGCCGCTATGGCGATGTCGTGACCCGCGAGGTGCGGGAGGCACCGGCCAGCGCGTCGCCCCCCGAGCAGCGGCGGACGGAAGCGAAGCGACTGTTGGACAAGGTCCCCGAGCGCGCCGTCGTCATCGCGCTCGACCGCACCGGCACCGGATGGACCAGCGAAGGCCTGGCAAGCCATCTCGGTCGATGGCGGGAGGGGGCACGGCCGCTCGCCCTGGTCGTCGGCGGGTCAACCGGGCTTGATGCCACCGCGCTCGCCCGGGCGGATCACCGATGGAGCCTTGGGCCGCTGACCCTGCCGCATCAACTGGCCCGGCTGGTGGTGCTCGAACAGTGGTATCGTGCCTGGACGATTCTTCGTGGCGAACCGTATCACAAGTAGATCGGACCCGATGGGCGATTGGTTTCAAAAATGGTTTGGCGAGGAGTACCTTCAGCTCTACCCCCATCGGGACGGCCTCGATGCGGAGGAGATGGTGGCCCTGATCGAACGGACCCTTCCGGACCAGCCCCCGGGCCGGGTGTTGGACATCTGTTGCGGAGCCGGCCGCCATGCGCTCGCCTTTCGGGATCGCGGCTTTGGGCCGATCGGCGCCGACCTCTCGGCTCATTTGCTGGAGCGAGCCCGGGAGGTAGCCCATGTCCCGCTGGTGCGGGCCGATCTTCGGGCGTTGCCGTTTCGACCGGGTTCGGTCGGGCTTGTGGTCAATCTGTTTACCAGCTTCGGATACTTCGAGCATGATCGTGAGCATGTGGCCGCGCTGCGGGAGATGATCAAGCCCTTGCGTCAGGGAGGTTGGTTCGTCATCGACTACCTCAATACCACCCAGGTCATTGCGACGCTGACGAGCTGGGAGGAAACGACGTTGGGTGGCATGCCGGTGGTCATCGAACGATCGTTGAAGGACGGCGTCCGCTTTGTGATCAAGACGATTACGACCCCGGACGGTCGTCAGTTTCTCGAGCGAGTCCGGTTGTATCCGCCGGCCGAGTTGATCGCCATGATCGAGCAGGCCGGCGGCCGGGTCCGCCATCAGTTTGGGGACTATCACGGGGGGCCGCCGGGCCCCGACCGGCCCCGAGTCATTCTCTTCGCCCAGGCGGCGGCATGCTGAACTTCTTCGATACGCCGTTAGGCACCGCGCCGGCATGGCCCGAGCCGCGGCAGGGTGGCGTGGCCGCTGCGCTTCTCTCCGGATTCGTTGGTGGCACGGAGGCCGTCCGCGACAAGCTCCGCCATCCCGAGGTGTTGGTGGTGACCACGGGTCAACAGCCCGGCCTGTTTACCGGCCCGCTCTACACCATTCACAAGGCCCTGTCGGCTCGGGCGCTGGCGGTGTTGTTGGAGGAACGGTGGCACCGCCCGGTCGTCCCGGTGTTTTGGTTGGCCGGCGATGATCACGACTACCCGGAAGCCGCCGGGACCCATTGGTTCGGGCCGGACGGGGCCTTGGTCGCGGCGGCGCTCGACCCGCGGCCGGCGGAGGCGCCCCAGCGGCCGATGTTCCGGGAGCCGGTTCCGGCCAAGGCGGCGGAGCTCATGGCCGAAATGGTGGCGGCGCTTCCCCCGGGACTGGCCCGAGACCAGACCTCGGCGTGGTTGGCCCGCCACTACCGGCCTGACAGCACGCTCGCGGCGGCGTTCGGTGGGGCGTTGGCCGAGGTCCTCCGTCCCCTGGGAGTCATCTGCTTCGACCCGACGGGAGCTCCCGCCAAAGGCGCCGCGGTTCCAACCCTGGTGGCGGCCATCCATCGGGCGGAGGAGCTCGACCGTCTGCTGGTGGCCAAGGCCGCCGAGTTAGAAACTCGCGGTCAGACGGTGAGCGTCAAAGTCGGCGACGGCGCCACGCTGGCCTTTCTCGACGGGCCCGGTGGCCGCGACCGCCTCGTGCTCGATCCGGGCGGGTTTCGGACCCGGCGGGGCGGGGAGGTCGTGTCGGACCAAGATCTCGATCGAATCGCCCGCGAAGAGCCGATCCGGCTGTCGCCGAACGTCCTGCTCCGCCCGGTCATCGAGAGCGCCTTGTTGCCCACGGTCGGCCACATCGCCGGTCCCGGGGAGCTTCGGTATCTCGCCCTGGCCGGCGGGTTGTACGAAGCCCTGGGCGTCCCCAAGCCGGCCGCCATCCCGCGATGGTCCGGTGTGCTGGTCGAGCCGCGGGTCGAGCGGAGCCTCGAGAAATTCGGCACGACGGTCGCACTGGTCTCCGAGGCCGGAGCTGAGGTTGAGCGGCGGGTTCTTCGCGGGCTCGTTCCACCCGATTTCGACCCGGCGTTCGCCGACGCCAAACAAGCGATCGCCACGGCCTACGAACGAATCGTGGCCGTGGCGAGGGCCATCGACCCAACGCTCGAGCGGCCCGCGACCGCCAGCCGGGGTGGGGCGGAGAGCGGTTTGGCCGACCTCGAGAAGCGGCTCCTGCAGGCTCAAAAACGCCGGCAGGGCGAAGTCCTGGCGCAGTGGGAACGGGCGCGAACCGCCATTCGGCCGGCGGGAGCTCCCCAGGAGCGGATTGTGGGCCTTCCGGCCTTTGCCGGACGGTATGGTTTCGGTTTCTTGTCCGCGCTCGCGGACCATATCGTCACGTGGTACCGGCGCGCCCTTGAAGGTGGGGCGCCTCCCGCCTAGACTCGGACCCATGGTGTTTCTCGGACTGATGATCCTGGCGGCCCTCCTGATTCCCGTGGCGGTGGTGTTGGTCGACTCGCCAATCGGCAAGGCGCTCGCCCGTCGTCTCGAAGGACCAAACTACCCGCCACCCGACTTGGCCGCCCTGGCCAAGAAGGTCGAGGTGCTCGAAACCGAGGTCGATGATCTCGGCCGGTCCGTCGCGGCGCTTCGAGACGAGAACCAGTTTCTACAAAAGCTGATCGAGGCGGCGCCGAACCGATCCATCCTGCCACCCCGAACCGACTCCTGACCACCCAGCGCCGCGGTGCCGCGGCGGTGGTCGCGGCCGGGATCTTCGTGAGCCGCGTCGTTGGGTTGGTCCGCCAACGCGTCCTCAGTCACTACCTCGGCCAAAGCGCGGTCGCCGACGCGTTCAATGCGGCGTTCCGGATTCCTAATGTTCTCCAGAATCTCTTTGGGGAAGGGGCCCTCTCCGCCTCGTTCATTCCGGAGTATGTCAGGCTTCGATCGTCGGGCGATGAGGCGGGGGCCCGGCGGCTCGCGGGGGCCGTCGCCGGGTTGTTAGGCACCGTGGTGCTGGTGCTGGTGGCGGTCGGGGTCGCGGCCGCTCCCTGGTTGGTCGATATCCTGGCCCTGGGGTTTTCCGGGCCGACCAGGGAACTCACCGTGGCCCTGGTCCGGATCCTGTTCCCGGGCATCGGCCTTCTGGTCCTGTCGGCCTGGTGTCTCGGGATCCTCAACAGCCACCACCGGTTCTTTCTGTCCTATGCGGCGCCCGTGGTGTGGAGCCTTGCCATCATCGGGGCGGCCCTGGCGGCGGCCGGCGGTGCCCCTGAGCGGCTGGTGATCTGGGCGGCCTGGGGCGCGGTGGCGGGGAGCGCGCTCCAGCTGTTGGTGCAGTTGCCGACGGCCCTGCGATTGGCGGGCTCGGTTCGACCGAGCCTCGACCGGACGGCCCCCTCGGTTGGGGTCGTGCTCCGGAACTTTGGTCCCGCCTTCTTGAGTCGCGGCGTTGGCCAGATCAGCGCCTACTTCGATACCATCATCGGAAGCCTCTTGCCGGCGGGGGGGCTGACCGCGCTCACCAACGCCCAGGCTCTCTACACGCTCCCGATCAGTCTGTTCGGCATGTCGGTAGCCGCGTCCGAGCTGCCGGCCATGTCGGTGGCTGCCGGATCGTCGGTGCCCTCGGAGGCGCTCCGGGCCCGGATCATGGCGGGCACCGACCGGGTGGCGTTCTTCGTGATCCCAACGGTGTTCGCCTTTCTCTTCTTCGGACATTTGGTGGCAGGCTTGGTATTCCAAACTGGGCGATTCGGGGCGGAGGATGCCCGGTGGGTGTGGGGGACGCTGGCCGCCAGCTCGCTCGGGCTCTTGCCCCAAGCCTCCGGGCGGATCTTGAGCTCGGCCCACTACGCGTTAGGCGACACTCGGCGACCGCTTCGGTTTGCCGCGATTCGCCTCGCGGTTGGGGTCGTGATCGGGTATGCCGCTTCGCAGTTTGGCCCCGGACTCCTCGGCATTGACGATCGCTGGGGCACGGCGGGCCTCGGGCTGGCGGCGGCCATCGGCGGCACCCTCGAGTTTGGGCTGCTGCGCCGGTCGCTCGAGGGCACGATCGGATCGCTGGCGGTTGATCGGGTGGCCCATGCCAAACTCTGGGCCTCCGGTCTCGTGGCGACGGCCGTTGGCTGGCTGGTGGCCGTGGCGGTGCCACCCGGGGCCCCGTTTCGTACGGCCGCCCTGGTGCTCGGTGTTTTCGGTCTGACCTATCTCGGTGTCACGGCCGTCGTGGGCGTGGGGCGGGTCCGGGACTTCCTTGCCCGGATCCGCCGATGACCGGGCCGGACCATCTGCTCGAACGGAAGTTGGAGACCTTGCCGGACGGGCCCGGCGTGTACCTCTGGAAGGACCGGACCGGCCAGGTCCTTTATGTCGGCAAGGCCAAGAATCTCCGAAGCCGGGTCCGGAGCTACTTCCCATCCGATCATTCGGGAAGCCTCAAGAACCAGCTGCTGGTTCGCCAGATTGTCGATGTCGAGACCATCGTCGTGGCGAGTGAAACCCAGTCCTTGCTGCTCGAGAACAATCTGATCAAGGAGCACCAACCCCGCTTCAACGTCCGCCTCAAAGACGACAAGAGCTATCCGTCGATTGCCGTGACGATGAAAGAGCCGTTTCCAAGGGTTCTGGTGACCCGCCGCCGCGATCTGCCGGGTGCCCGCTACTTTGGCCCGTACACCGATGTGGCCGACATGCGGCGGAGTCTCGCTTTGATTCGGCGAATTTTTACAGTCCGGACCTGCAGCGACGACTTGCCGGCGTCCCGGCGTGAGCGACCCTGCCTCGACTATCACATCGGGCGCTGCAAGGCCCCGTGCGTCGCCCGGCAGGAGCAGGCGGACTATCGGTCCATGATTGACGAGGTGATCCGGTTTCTCGAGGGAAAGACCGGCGACGTCCGTTCACGGCTCCGGGACATGATGCTGGCCGCGAGCGGCGGCGAGGATTTCGAGCGGGCCTGCGATCTCCGCGATGCCTTGAAGTGGCTCGAACAGGTCGATGCTCCCGCGGCCGTGGATCTCCTTGCTGGCGGCGATGCCGATGTCGTGGGTTATGCCCGCGACGGTGACGACGTCGTCTGCGTACTGCTCCGGGTCCGGGACGGCCGGATGATTGCACGCGACCATCGGATCTTGGATAACCTCGAGGATGTCGCCGATGGTACCGTCCTCGAACACTTCCTCATCCGCTACTACTTGCACGCGGACGACCGGAGCCGGCGAGTCCAGATCCCGTTTCCGCCCACCGACTTCGACGCCGTGCAGGCGGTGTTTGCCGATGCAGAGTTCGCGACGCCGATCCGGGGCACCGGCAAACGATGGCTCGATCTCGCGGACCGGAACGCCCAGCACCTGCTCGAGAGCCTCAAGCTCGAGTCGTTCGAAACCGATGAGCGGTCCGACGATCCGGTGTATGCCCTCGGACGGGCGTTAGGCATGGCGACGGTACCCAGGACCTTGATTTGTGTCGACATCTCCACCAATCAAGGCCGGGACACCGTGGGGTCGTTGGTGTGGTTCGAAGCGGGGCGTCCTAAGAAAGCCGAGTACCGGAAGTTCAAGATCAAGGGGCCGGGCCAGCAGGATGACTTCGCCGCCATCCATGAGGTCGTGACCCGGTATTTCAGCCGCCGGGTGGAGGAGCAGCGGCCACTCCCGGATTTGGTGGTCATTGACGGCGGCAAGGGGCAACTCAGTTCGGCCCTCGACGCGATGTCGGCGCTCGGCCTGGCCGCGATTCCACTGATCGGACTCGCGAAGAAGGAAGAGGAGATCTTCGTCCCCGGCGCCGCCGAGTCGCTCCGCCTCTCTCGGCGGAGCACAGCCCTCAGACTGCTCCAGCGGGCCCGCGATGAAGCCCACCGGTTCGGGGTCACCTACAACCGGAAGCGGCGGACCGACCGGACCATCACCTCCGCGCTCCTGACCATTCCCGGCGTTGGGCCAAACCGGCGGCGGGCGCTGATCGAGCGGTTCGGGAGCCTCGCGGGCGTCAAGTCGGCCAACGCGGCCGAGATCAGTACCTTGGCGGGGTTCTCTACCAAGCTGGCCGAACGGATTCTCGAACATCTGAAGACCCCATCGACCTGAGCGGCTCTAATGCTTGATTGGCATCTCGAATGCTCGAAGTGCGGCGTCACTCGCGGCCCCGAAGGGCTGCCGAGCGTGTGCGACGCCTGCGGCAAGCCCTGGCTGGTCCGTTACCCCGAGCGGAGGCCCGCGCTGGCCGATCGGGATCATCCGACTGGTGGCCGCGGGATGTGGCGGTTCCGCGCCCTCTTGCCGGTGGCCGCGGGAGAGACCCCCCTGACGTTGGGGGAGGGAGATACCCCGCTCCTTCGGGTCGATCGGCTCGAGCGGGACCTCGGGTTTCGGAGCCTCTGGGTCAAGGACGAGGGCACCAATCCAACCGGCTCCTTCAAGGCCCGGGGGCTCTGTGCCGCCCTCCACCGAGCCACTCTGGCGGGTGCCTCCGCGTTCACCTTGCCGACCGCTGGGAATGCCGGGGTAGCCGCGGCGGCTTACGGGGCCCGGGCCCGCGTGGCGGTTCGGGTGTACGCACCCCGGACTACCCCGGCTCCGATCTTGACCCAAATCCGCGCGTTCGGTGCCGATCTCCAACTCCTCGACGGGCATATCGGCGATTGCGGCAAGGCCAGCCGGGCGTTTGCGGCAGAGTCGGGGGCGCTCGATCTCTCGACACTTCGAGAGCCATATCGGATCGAAGGCAAGAAGACGATGGGGCTCGAACTGGCGGAGCAGTTTGATTGGAAGCTACCCGATGTCATCATTTATCCGACCGGCGGCGGAACCGGCTTGATCGGGATGTGGAAAGTCTTCCAAGAAATGGCCGCCCTTGGCTGGGTGACTGGAACATTGCCGCGAATGTTCACCGTCCAGTCTGACGGATGCGCGCCGGTCGTTCGGGCCTTCACCACCGGTGCCGACGAATGTGTTGCCTGGGAAAACCCCTGGACCGTGGCCAGTGGCCTCCGGGTGCCTGGCCCCCTTGGTGATCGCCTGATGCTGGAGGCGCTCCGCCAGAGTGGTGGCGGGGCGGTTTCGGTCACCGACGAGGAGCTCGGCCGGGAGGCCGCCCGGGGCTCGAGCCGGGAGGGTATCGACTTCTCCCCCGAGGGCGGTGCCGCGCTGGCCGCCGCGGTCGAGCTCAAAGCCCAAGGCGTCATCCGGGCGGACGATCAGGTGCTGCTTTTCAATACCGGAGCCGGCTGGCTCTATCGGTAGGGCGGTTGCCGAGAGCCCGATCGGGGGCGATATTTGTAAGTCTATGTCGTCTCAACGGTTCGCCCTGATCGACCCGGCCGCTGGCATTAGCGGGGACATGCTGCTCGGCGCCTTGATCGAACTCGGTGCTTCGCCGGCGTGGCTCCAGGGCCTTCCGGCTCGGCTCGGGGTTACGGGTGTTGGGATCACCATCGACGCCGTCATGCGATGCGGGATGCAGTGCACCAAGGTGACCGTGACCGTCAATGGTGCAACCGAGGGGCCTGGAGACGTCATTGATGGGCAGCCAGCGAGCGGGCCTGAGCGCCCGGCCCATCACCACCACCATCCGCAGCACCCGCATGACGCCGGGCATCATCACGAAGCCGGCCACGACGCCCACCGGCATGTGGGCGAATTGCTCGAGATGATTGCCAGGGCGGAATTGTCCCCGGCTACCAAGCAAAGAGCCACCGAGGTTTTCCGGTTGTTGGCAGAGGCTGAGGGCCGGATTCATGGCGTTGCCGCGGAGTCGGTGGCCTTGCATGAGGTCGGGGCATTCGATGCCTTGGTCGACATCGTTGGCGTGGTCGAGGGGTTTGAGCAACTCGGGATCACCGACATTCGGACCCGCCCAGTGGCGCTCGGGAGTGGCTGGGTCCGGGCCGCTCACGGCCTGATGCCGGTGCCAACCCCAGCCACCGCGTTGCTGGTCGAGGGGCTGGCGGTGGCGCCGGATGGGCCGATTCAAGGCGAGGCCACCACCCCGACCGGCGCAGCCCTCCTCCGGGTCCTCGCCACGCCGGCGGCGCTCGGCGAATGGTCGACCGTCAAGACCGGTTGGGGGGCTGGGAGTCGAGACCCAGCGGGCTACGCCAACACGCTCCGAATCGTGATCGGAGAACCCGCCGATCGAGGGGCGGAAGATGTCGTGGTCATCGCCACTGACCTCGATGACCTGAGTCCCGAGTACCTCGAGCCACTCCGCAGCGCGCTGGTCGCGGCCGGGGCGATGGATGTCCAGACCTGGCCGATCCAGATGAAGAAGGGCCGCACCGGGTTTCGGGTGGAGGCGCTTACCCCGTCGGATCTGGTTGGCTCGGTTACGGGCGCGTTCTTTACCCACAGCCCGACGGCCGGAGTTCGCCGATGGACGGCGGCTCGTTCGACGCTCCGCCGGGATCATTGGGTGCTCCAAACCGGCGACGGCGAGCAGTTTCGGATCAAGACCATTCACGGGCCTGCCGGGGCCCAGCTTAAGCCGGAGTTCGACGACGTGGTTGCCGCGGCCGAACGGTCCGGACAACCGGCGTATCAGGTGTTCCGCAGAGTTCAAGCACAGGCCCTCCGGGCGGAGGAGTCTGCATTCGCCCCCACGAAGGAGTCACAACCATGAAGCGCATTTGGTCTGGGGTACTCGCGACCGCCATCGCGGGCACGGCGTACGCCCAGGGGCCGGTGTTGCAGCCCAAGCTCGCCGAACTGCAGGCTGCCAAGTTTTCGGTACCCCTCTGCCCGCTCAAGGCCCAGGGCAGTGTGCAAAAAGGCCTCGATGCCCTTCGCAAGGCCTACGATCCCAAGGCCGACCGAGCCGCCAAGCTCGCCGAGGCCAAGGATCTGATTCTTCAAGGCATCGCCAAGGAAGCTCAGGGCATCTCGGCGGCGGCTTGGTATTACCTCGCCCGCGTCTATCTGATGCAGGGCGACGTTGGCGGGGTCGACTCCACGCTGCGGAAGGCGCAGGAACTCCAACCCCAGTGCGAAATCGACATCGACCAGATTCGCCAGAACAACTGGGCCCAGTTGGCCAACGCCGGTCTCGAGATTCAAAAAGCCGGCAACATCGACGGTGCGATCGTCCTCTTCCGCGACGCCGACCGGCTCTTTTCGGGGATGCCCCATGTCGCGTCGAACCTCGGCGTGCTGTTTGCCAATGCCGGGAAAGACGACAGCGCGGTCGTCTACTTCGCCAAGGCCATGAAGATCGCGGCGGCCGGTGACACCTCGATGATTGGCGACCGGAATTCCAACGGGCTCAACCTGGCGCTGATGTATCAGCGACTGGACCGGCACACAGAAGCGGTGCCGGTCCTGCGGCAGTACTTGGAGTGGGAACCGAACAACATGGATGCGCGGAAGGCCCTGTCGCAGTCGTTGCGAGCCGCCGGGATGGCGGCCAGCGCCGATTCGCTCGAGAATGCCATGGTCGAGGAGATGTCGAAGCAGAATCTCGACTCGCTCGACACCCAGGACATTCTGGCCATTGGTGTTGCCGCGTTCAACGCGGAACGGTATGCCGATGCTGCGACCGCCTTCGATAAGGCCGTCTCCCGCAACCCGTACAGCCGGGATGCCGTCTACAACCTTGCCAACGCGTATCTGGCCCTCAAGGACCACGAGAACCTGGTCAAGACGGCCACGAAATTGATCGAGCTCGAGCCGATGAACGAGGACGTCTACCGGCTCCAGGGGCAGGGCTACAAAGGCTTGAAGAAGGACGCCGACGTCCTGAAAGCCGCCGAGAAATTGGTTGGCCTCCAAGTCACGATCGAGATGACCGGCTTCCAGCTCGGCCGCTCGAACGTCAAGCTCGAGGGCACCGCCACCGGGCGGGCGCCGACGGATGCCCAAGGGAAGACCATCAAGCCGGATTCCGTCTCCCTCGTCGTCGAGTTCGTCACCAGTGCCGGGACCGTGGTGGATACCAAGAACGTCGTCCTGCCGATTCTTCCGGCCGGGACCGTCCACAAGATCAGCGTCGATGCCAAGGGCGCTGATATTGCCGGCTGGCGGTATCGCAGCAAGTAGGGCACTTGCATGGCCCGGATGGCGGAACCATTATTCCGCCATCCTATGCGGGCGTAGCTCAGTTGGTAGAGCGTCAGCTTCCCAAGCTGAATGTCGCCGGTTCGAGCCCGGTCGCCCGCTCTCAAGCGAACAACGGCCGTCGCATCTATGCGGCGGCCGTTGGTGTATCCACCTTCCGTTCGTGAGGCCCCAGCCGGAATGAACGGTACCTCGACCGCCGATCTGTTGGCCGCCAATCTGCTGTCTCCCTTCGTCCTGGCCTTCACCCTCGGCGTGGTCGCAAAGCGGCTCGGGAGTAACCTCTCCCTGTCGAAGGACGTCTATGACGGGCTTTCGACTTATTTGCTCTTGGCGATCGGCCTCAAGGGTGGGGCCCGAATCGCCCAGGCACCGGTGGACCAACTCCTGGCCCCAACGGGCGCGGCCCTCGCCCTCGGGCTGATAACCCCCGTGGTGGCTTTCGCGGTTCTTCGGCTGGCGGGCCGTCTGTCGCGGGTGGACGCCGGCGCGATTGCCGCCCACTATGGTTCGGTGTCGGCGGTCACGTTTATCGCCGCGCAAAGCCTGGTTGAGCAGCGGGGCGATGTCACCGAGCCGTTTCTTCCGGCTCTATTGGCCATCATGGAGGTGCCCGGTTTGGTGGTTGGGCTGGCCCTCGGGATTACGGGCCCCGGTCGGGGCGATCGACCCCTTCGCCAGGTGTTCCACGAGATCGTCCTCGGCAAAACCCTGGTGCTGCTGCTCGGCGGCTTGGTGATCGGCGCGGCAGTGGGGGTCGAACGCTTGGCACCGGTGCAGCCGTTTTTTGAAGGACTCTTCCCTGGTGCGCTGACGCTGTTCCTGCTGGAACTCGGGGTCGTGGCCGGTGCCCGGCTCGGCGACCTCAGACGGATCGGGCCGTTCCTGCTCGGGTTCGGCACCGTTGTTCCGATAGTCCATGGCGTACTCGGCGTGCTGTTGGGCAGCTGGGCGGGCCTGTCGGTCGGCGGCGCCACGGTACTTGGAGCCATGGCAGCGAGCGCCTCCTATATCGCGGCACCCCCGGCGGTTCGACTTGCCCTGCCGGATGCCAACCCGACGTACTATCTCACGGCGGCCTTGGCGATCACGTTCCCGTTCAACCTGATCGCCGGGATTCCGCTCTACTATTGGACCGCGTTGTGGGTTGCGGAAAGGATGACCTGACGATGGCAACCACGTCCCTCAAGTTGGTGACGATCGTGGCCGAGCCGGTTCTGGAGTCGCAACTCGTCAAGGATCTCCGTCACCTCGGGGCCACAGGCTGGACCATCGTCGAAGGCCGGGGCGAAGGGTCCCGCGGCATGCGGGCCAGCGATCTGCCGGGGACCAACGTCCGAGTCGAAACGATCGTGACGGATGAGGTGGCTGACCGGATCATCAGCCACGTTGCGGATCGGTACTTTCCCCATTACGCGGTCATCGCCTACGTCACCGACGCCGCGGTCGTCAGGGGTGAGAAATACGCCCGGCGGGCGCGTTAGTTCCCGGGCCCCGGTACCGACTCCCCGACCGCACCGCGGGTCTTGACCAGGGAAGCGACAATCGACGCGGTGATCGTGCTCAGCACGACCGCCAACGAGAGGGCGGTCGGGATCTTGTAGATGTCAATCAGGATCATCTTGATTCCAACGAACAGCAGGACCGCCGCCAGTCCGTATTTGAGGTACACGAATCGGTGCACCACGCCCGCCAGCAGGAAGTACATCGACCGCAAGCCGAGGATCGCGAACACGTTGCAGGTATAGACCAGGAACGGTTCCTTGGTGACGGCAAAGATCGCCGGGATCGAGTCGATCGCGAACCCCAGATCGGTCAGCTCGACCATGACGAGGACCAAGAAGAGCGGCGTTGCCAACCACTTGCCACCCTCCTTGATCCAGAAACTTTGGCCGTGGTACCGATCGGTCAAGGGCAAGACGCGGCGCATCCACCGGAGAACGGGGTTGTTCTCAGGCGAGTGCGATTCCTGCCGCATCATCATCTTGATCCCGGTAAGGATCAGGATCGCGCCAAAGAGGTACAAGATCCAATGGAATTGTTCGAGGACGTAGGCACCCACCCCGATGAAGACACCCCGCATCAGCAAGGCGCCCAGGATGCCCCAGAATAGCACCCGGTGCTGGTATTGGCGGGGCACCGCGAAGTAGCTGAACAGGATTACGAATACGAAGATGTTGTCGATCGAGAGGGACTTCTCGATCAAGTAGCCGGTCAGGAACTCCAGGGCCGGTCCCTGACGCCCTGCCGAAACTCCTGGTGCACCGCCTCCTCCGGCCGGCGTTCGACCAAGCGCCTGGGGTCCGGATGATCGTCCACGAAGACAAGTTAGGGTGGTTGCTCGCCGACGCGCCGGCCCCCGCGAGCCTCCACGTCCGGACCTACAGCCACTTGGTCGTCGAAAGCGGGGTCAGCTTCTTCGCGGTCCCAGAGAGGGCGGCGGCCCTCAAGCGCAGGTTTCCGCCGAGCCTGCATGGTGCGCCGATGCTGCTGCCGACCGGCAATACCTCGCTTCGTCGGGGGCTCGACGCTTGGTTTGCGGCGCAGGAGATCGTCCCGGTGGTGGTCGCGGAAATCGACGATAGCGCCGTCCTCAAGATCTTCGGTGTGGAGGGGCTCGGGGCCTTCGCCGCCCCCACGCTGGTCGATCAGGATGTGACCAGGCGGTCCGGGGTCCGCCGTTTCGGCGGCACCGAGGCGGTCCGAGAGAGTGTCTACGCCATCACTGTGGAGCGGCAGATTACCAACCCGGCGGTCCGGGCCATTACCCAACTCGGAGCCGGGAAGAAGCCTTAGAAATGAGGTGAGATGCAGTGGGTTAAGTCTTGATAAAACAAGCCACTAGGGCCATCTTTATCCCCGGTTGATTTGGTGTTTTCCTGAGATGGGGCTCTCTTGTGATTCGTGTGGCGACGGTGGTGGAGGGCTCGATTGCCGATCAGCTCGGGCTCGTGACCGGGTCGGAGTTGGTGAGCGTGAACGGCAACGAGCTCGAGGACTTCCTGGACTGGGAGTACCATACGGCTGACGAGGAGTTCCTGCTCCACATCCGGCAGCCGGACGGCGAGGAGATCGAGTTCGAGGTGGAACGTGATCTCGACGACCCGATCGGCCTGACGCTCGAGCCACCCCGGATCCGCCGGTGTGCCAACCGCTGCGACTTCTGCTTTGTCGACGGGAACCCCGCGGGGCTCCGCGAGGCCCTCTACATTCGGGACGACGATTACCGGCTGTCCTTCCGGTATGGCAACTTCGCGACCTTGACGAACCTGAAGCCGAAGGACGTCGAGCGGATCATCGCGTACCGGCTGTCGCCCCTTTATGTCTCGGTCCACGCCACGGAACTGGTGGCGCGCCGATACCTGCTTCGGAACCCGACCGCCCCCGACATCATCCCTCAACTCCGCCAGTTTGCCGATCACGGGATTCAGTTCCACACCCAGATCGTGATGTCGCCCGGGGTGAACGACGGCCCGGTGCTCGATCGGTCGCTCCGGGATCTGTACGAGTTCGGGCCCGAAGTGCTGAGTGTCTCGGTGGTGCCGGTCGGGTTGACGGAGTTCAGCAAACACAGCCTCTGTCGCGAGCCGACCGTGGCGGAGTGCCGGGACGCCGTGGCGATGGTGGAACGGTGGGGTCGGCGCGCCCAAACCGAACGGGGCATGACCTGGGTTCATGGGGCCGACGAGCTGTATTTGCGGGCTGAGCTGGATCTCCCGCCGGCATCTTTTTATGGGGCCTTCGAGCAAGTGGAGAACGGCGTTGGTGCGGTCCGGTTTCTCCAGCAGGAGATCGCCGAATCCGCCCCGGCGTTTGCCCAGTGGAAGGGAAAGCGGGTCGGGGTCCTGACCGGGATCTCGATGGGGGCGCTGATGCCCCAGGTGCTCGAACCGCTGACCCGCGTCTCGGGGGCAACCATCGATCTGATCCCGATCGAAAACACCCTGTTCGGCCCCCGGGTCACCACCGCGGGTCTCTTGCCCGGGCGGGATTTTCTGGCGGCCCTCCAGCGTCGGCCGGGGCTCGATCTGGCGCTGCTCCCGGGCGAGGCCTTGAATGATGATCAGCTGTTCATTGACAACATGCCGTTGACCGAGCTGGTGGCCGCGGCCACGATGCCGATTCGGCTTTCGAAGTACTTCGTGGACGCCCTCGATGAGTAAACCAACGGTAGCAATTGTCGGCCGGCCAAACGTCGGCAAGTCGACCCTGTTCAATCGGTTCGTGGGTGGCCGCCAGGCCATCGTGTCCGATCAAGCCGGCACCACCCGGGACCGGCATTTCAGCGACGCGGAGTGGAATGGCCGGTCGTTTTGGGTGGTGGACACCGGCGGCATGGTCCCCGACTCGGACGATTCGATGGACCGGGCGATCCGTCGCCAGGCCGATCTCGCCATTGAAGAAGCGGATTTGATCCTCTTCGTCGTCGATGGGTTGGCCGGCTTGCATCCGATCGACGAGGCCATCGCGCACCATCTCCGCCGGACGAAGCGGCCGGTCATGGTGGTGGTGAACAAGCTCGACGCCATGCCGAAGGTGATGCCGGACCCCGAATTCTACGGCCTGGGGCTGGGCGAGCTCGTGCCGGTCTCCGCGTCGGTCGGGAAGGGCAGCGGCGACTTGCTCGATGCCATCGTCGAACGGTTGCCCCCGAAAGAGGCCGACCCGTCGGAGGAGGAAATCCGGGTCGCGATCGTGGGTCGCCCGAATGTCGGCAAGTCCTCGTTGGCCAACCGCTTGCTCGGTGAAGACCGGTACGTGGTGTCGCCGGTTCCGGGGACCACGCGGGACGCGGTCGACTCGCTGCTGACCTATCACGGGAAGCCGATTCGATTCATCGACACCGCCGGCCTCCGGCGGAAATCCCGCGTCGACGACGATATCGAGTTCTACTCGACCGTCCGGACCCGCCGGGCGATCGACGAGGCTCACGTCTGCGTGCTGGTGATCGACGCCACGCTCGGGGTTCACCACCAAGACCTTCGGATCGCGACCGAGGCCTGGGATCGTGGGACCGGGTTGATCATCGCCGTCAATAAATGGGATCTGGTCGAAGACAAGGAAACCAATACTGCCGTCCGTGGCCAAGCGATCGTGGTGGAAAAGGCTCCCTTTTTAGAATGGGTTCCGTTCGTCTACGTCTCGGCGCTGAGCGGCCAGCGGGCCCGGAATGTCCTCGATCAGGTCATCGCGGTGGCCGAGGCCCGGCTGCGGCGGGTTACGACCTCCGAGGTGAACCGGGTCCTCGAGGCGCTGGTGGCGAAGAATCAGCCGCCGCAGCGGGAAGGCGAGGAAGTGAAGCTCCTCTACACCTCCCAGATTGGCGTGGCACCGCCGGTGTTTGCGATCGTCAGCAATCGCCCCGATGACGTGGTGGAGCACTATCAGCGCTATTTGCTCCGTGGTTTCCGCGAGGCCTGGGGCTTCGAGGGCGTGCCGATCCGGCTCAAATTCCGGGAGCGGAAGGGCCGAGACCGGTGACCGTGGCGGCGTGGTTTCTGGCGTCCTACCTGCTCGGGGCGATCCCGACCAGCTACCTAGTAGCCCGCCTGGCCAAGGGAGTCGACCTCCGGGAGATCGGCAGCAAGAATCTCGGCGCCACGAATCTGTACCGATCGTTAGGGTGGGCCTACGCGATTCCGGTTGGGCTTTTCGATCTGGCCAAAGGGGTGGTCCCGGTCTTGGTGTTCGGCCCCTGGGCCGGCGGGCCAAGCTGGCTCCCGTTGGCGCTCGGCTTCACGGCCGTCATCGGCCATGTCTATAGTGTTTTCGTAGGCTTTCGAGGCGGTAAGGGTGTGGCCACCGCGGCCGGCGTCATGTTGGGGCTCGCTCCTTGGGCCACCGCGGTTTCGCTGGTGACCTGGATCATTGCGGTTCGGGTATCCGGGTACGTCTCCCTCGGCAGCGTCTTGGCCGCGGT
The DNA here is from genome assembly GCA_009692115.1 of Gemmatimonadota bacterium. Taxonomy (NCBI): domain Bacteria; kingdom Pseudomonadati; phylum Gemmatimonadota; species Gemmatimonadota bacterium. The sequence goes on from SHZU01000003.1 coordinate 164,895, forward strand.
GGTCCTCCCAATCGGCGCCTATCTCCTCCATCCGAGTCTCCGGCCAACCGTCTGGGTTTTCGCGCTGCTCGGTTTGTTCATCATCGGGATGCACCGGGCCAACATCGCTCGACTCCTGGCGGGCACCGAAAACCGCTTTGGCAAGCGAGGCATCTCGTGAAGCCGGTCGCGGTGCTCGGAGCCGGCAGTTGGGGCACCACCCTCGCTGACATGCTGGCTCGGAAGGGACTCCCGGTTCGGCTCTGGGCCTACGAAGAGGCGGTGGTCGAGTCGATCGAGCGCCACCATGAGAACGCCATGTTCTTGCCGGGTGCCCGACTGGCGGCCTCGCTGACCGCGAGTTCGGATCTCGACGCCGTGGTGCGGGGTGCTGAGTTCGTGGTCTCGGTGGTGCCAAGCCATGTGGCCCGTCAGGTCTTTACCCAGGCCGCGAGCGCCCTTGATCCGCATGCAGTCGTGGTCAGCGCCACCAAGGGAATCGAGACCGATACCCTGGGCCTGATGTCGGAGGTTGCCCAGACGACGCTGCCGCCGCACCGGTTCGTCGCGCTGTCGGGACCGAGCTTTGCGCAGGAGGTATTTCAGGGGCAGCCCACCGCGGTGGTGGCAGCCTCCGACGACCGGGGCGCGGCGGAAGCGGTGCAGCAGCTGTTCGCCACTGGATACTTCCGGGTGTATTCGAACCGGGACGTGGTCGGCACCGAGTTGGCCGGGGCACTCAAGAACGTGATTGCGATCGCCGCCGGGATCCTCGAAGGCTTGGGGCTGGGCAACAACCCGCGGGCGGCGTTGGTCACCCGGGGATTGGCCGAGATGACCCGCTTGGGCGTGGCCCTCGGCGCCGATCCGGGAACCTTTGCCGGATTGGCCGGGATGGGTGACTTGATCCTGACGACCTGTGGCAGTCTGAGCCGGAACCGGGCCTTAGGCGTGGCCCTGGCGCAGGGGGCCAGCTTCGAGGCCTACCGCGGTGAGCACCGTACCGTGGCCGAGGGCGCCAACACGGCCCAAGCCGCGGTCAGACTCGCCGACCGCCACCGGGTCGAGCTGCCGATTACCACGCAGGTGGCGAACATTCTGTTTGCGGGCACCGCCCCGCGACAGGCTATGGCGGACCTGATGGAACGAACCCTCAAGCCGGAGCAGTGGACATGACCGGTCCCCGGCCGACCCAGGAGTTCTTTTCGATCGGGGAGGTCTGCGCCCTGACCGACCTCAAGCCGCACGTGCTGCGCTATTGGGAAAGTCAGTTCCGGTTCTTGAGTCCCGCGAAGAACCGGTCCGGCAACCGGGTCTACAAGAGTCGCGAAGTGGAAATGATCTTGCTGGTCAAGCACCTGCTGTATGCGGAGAAGTACACCATCGACGGCGCCCGGCAACGGGTCGAACAATTCCGGCGCACCGGCGACCTCAAGAAGCAAGCCTCCCGGGTGGCCTCGCACCAAACCCTCGATGAGGTCGGCTCGGCCCTCGACGACATTCTGGCAACGCTCGACGGCACGCCGCGCCGATCAGCACCATCCCCCGACGTGGAATTCTGGCAATGAGAATTCTGGTATCAAATGACGATGGGATCCTGGCCCCGGGGATCGGGATTTTAGCCGGAGCATGCCGCGAGGTCGGGACCGTGACCGTGGTGGCTCCGGACCGAGAGCAAAGCGGCACGTCCCACTCGCTCACCCTCCATCGTCCGCTCCGGCCAGCCCGGACCCACGACGGGGCGTTTCAAGTCGACGGGACCCCGACCGATTGCGTCCTCCTGGCCGTCGGGGCGCTGATGCCCGAACGGCCTGATTTCGTTTTCGCCGGCATCAATCACGGCGCCAACATGGGTGAGGACGTGCTCTACTCCGGCACCGTGTCGGTCGCGATGGAGGCGGTGACCCTGGGCATTCCCGGGATCGCGTTCTCGTTCGCGAGCCGCGACCCCGATTTGATGGCCAGCTACCATGACACCTTGGTCCGGTTGATTCGCCGGATTACGGCGATGCCGGATTTCCCCGCCGAAACCCTGCTGAACATCAATCTTCCCAAGCGCCACGCGTCGGAGGTCAAAGGGGTCAAGGTCACCAAACTGGGGAGCCGGTTCTTCTCGAGTTCCATTACCAGGATGAGTGATCCTTGGGGCCGTGAGGTCTTCTGGATCGGGGGCGGAGAAGTGACCTGGACCGGCGAACCGGACACCGACCACGCCGCGGTAAAGGACGGGTATATCTCCGTCACCCCGCTGCATATGGATCTCACCAACTACCGTTTGATGGAGGCGGTGGGGTCGTGGTCACTCGAGCTCTAGACGTTCCCGACAGCTACGGGGGGTACCGGCTCCAGCTGATTGAACAGCTCCAGGCCAAGGGGATTCGGGACCTAGCGGTGCTGAAAGCCATCAGCATGGTTCCCCGGCACCGGTTCGTGCCGGATGGACTCCGGCATCGGGCCTACGAGGACTCGGCGCTCCCGATCGCGGCCGGCCAGACGATCTCGCAGCCGTGGGTTCAAGCCCGCTCGCTCCAGGAACTCCGACTCACGGGGCGGGAAAAGGTCCTCGAGGTCGGGGCTGGGTCGGGGTACCAAACCGCGCTCCTCTCGATCGTGGCGGGATCAGTGATTGGGATTGAACGGGTGCCCTCGTTGGCCGACGGGGCCCGCGCCGTGCTTCGGGACCTTGGGATCACCAACGTCACGATCCTCGTGGGAGATGGCACCATGGGCTGGCGTCCCCTGGCGCCGTTCGATGCCATCGTCGTGGCGGCAGCCTCGCCCTCGGTACCAGAGCCGCTGATCGAGCAGCTGGCGCCTGGGGGGCGGATGATCATTCCGATCGGCGACCGGGACGACCAGGTCTTAACGCTGGTCGAGAAGACCGGCGGTCCGGTCCAAGTTACCCCGCTGTCCGACGTCCGATTTGTGCCCCTGTTGGGCCAATTCGGGTTTCGCTCCTAGGCCCCCTTTACTAGATTGCCGCCGTGATTGACTTCTTTCGGTTTGCCATCGATTTGGTCCTCCATCTCGATCGCCACCTCGGCGACCTGATCAGCCAATACGGCACGGGGACCTACGTCATCCTGGCCCTGATCGTGTTTTGCGAGACGGGGCTGGTTATTACTCCGTTTCTTCCGGGTGACTCGCTGCTGTTCGCCGCCGGGGCCTTTGCCGGGCTGGGGAACCTCAATCCGTGGATCCTCTGTGCCAGTTTGATGGGGGCCGCGATCCTGGGCGACAATCTGAACTACTGGATTGGCCGCTATATCGGCCCCCGGGCTTTTTCCGGTCAGTTCCGCTTCATGAAGAAGGAGTACCTCGAACGGACCCAGCGGTTCTTCGACCGCCATGGCGGCCGGACCGTGGTGATTGCCCGCTTTGTACCGATCATTCGGACCTTCACGCCCTTTGTGGCGGGGGTCGGAGCGATGCCGTACCCGCGGTTCCTTGCCTATAGCGTTGGGGGCGGGCTGCTCTGGGTCTTGGGGTTTATTTGGCTCGGGTACTTCTTCGGCAACCTGCCGATCGTGCAGAACAACTTTGGGATGGTGATCGGGGCCATCATCCTGATCTCGGTTCTGCCGATGGTTCTGGAGGTGGTTCGGGCCCGGCTGGCGGCCAGAGAAATAACATGAGCGCGACAGCTCAACCTGCTGACTTATTGCAGGTTACGTCGTTCACTTCATCCTAACTAGCAGGAATGGGTTGGTTTGTAGCGGTTGGTCCGGCGGGCCCTAGTCAACCCATTCCGGTTCAGGTTTGGCCCTCGTAGCTCAGGTGGATAGAGCAGCGGTTTCCTAAACCGTTGGCCGGAGGTTCGAATCCTCTCGAGGGCATGTTATCTTGGACGTCTCTTTACTCCTTCATAGGCAATTCGCTGATGGGCACAACTGCAACTGATCCGGTCCGGGCCGCCGAGCATCCAATTCTCGCTTGGTTTCAGACCCACCAGCGGGCGGTCGGTATCGCCGCAGGGGTCGTTTTCGTCCTGGCTCTCGCGGGCTGGTACGTGGTGGAAAGCGGCCGCCGGAAGCAGGTCCAGGCCCTGAACGCCCTGGATCAGGCTCGGAATTCGATGGAGGCTGGAAACTATCCGGAGGCATCGACCGGGTTTCAGAAGGTCAGCCAGAACTATTCGGGTACCGATGCGGCGTACGAGGCGTCCTTGGCTCTGAACCAGGTCCGGATGCTATCCGGCCAAAGTCAGTTGGCGGTCGACGACCTTCGGAAGCTGGTGGCGGCGAACCCCCCGGGGGCTCATGGCGCCGCCGCTCGGGCCCACCTTGGGATGGCTCTCGAGAACACCGGGAAGCCGTCCGAGGCCGCGGCCGAGTACCTCAAGGCGGCCGATCTCGCGCCGGAGGTCTTCCGCAAGGTGGATGCGCTCCTGAACGCCGCCAGGACCTACCGGCTGGCGGGGAAGGAAGCCGAGGCGGTTACGGTCCTTTCGGACCTGATTAAGGCCTACCCGCGCGAAACGGCCGGCGTGGCGGAGGCCGAGGTCCGGCTGGCGGAGATTACCAGGGGTAAGTAAGGGCGGTTGGCGCTGTAGGCAGTTGAGGCTCCCGCACAGGTCCGGCGGGAGCCGTTCCTTTTCGGGTCGGCCATGGCATGGTAGCTATCGCTAACGTCGTATAAGATGTATTATGTTAAGTGTCAACGTGGATAAGGGTGGATAAGTCGGTGCCGATGCTGCCCCGTTCGATTCCGGCTAGCGCCGCGCCCGGCCTTCTGGTCTTCCTGCTCGCCTGCAGCACCGGTTCGGATACCGGTCCGGGTCCTTGATCGAGCCACTCGGACTGGCCCTGGTGACCAACGAGGCCGAGGTGGCGTTTATCCGCTGAGGCCGGGCTCGAATTCCCCGGAAAAGACTAGCCGCCCTTCGCCGCAGAGCCAGACGTCGGTTGCCTGGGTTCCATCGAGCGCGGCCGCAACCGAATAGATACATCCGCTCCCAGCCCTGATCTGAATCGGGAGCTCCGACAAACCGGCGGATCCGACGGCCAGGGCGGCCGCGATGGTTCCGGTGCCGCACGCCAGGGTTTCGGCCTCAACGCCCCGTTCGTAGGTCCGGATCTCCCAGGGGGTCGTTCGGTCCCCAGTGGGGCCGATGAAGTTGATGTTACTTCCCGCCCCGCCGAAGATCGGGGCATGGCGCAATTCCCTGCCCCTCGTTTCGACGTCGACGGCGGCAACCTTGTCGACGAAGACGATGGTGTGCGGCACGCCAATGGTTCCCTGAAAAGCCCGCTGCTCGCCCGGGTGGAGCGGGATCAGGATCGGGACCGGCAGGTTGGCCGTAGGGAATTTCAACTCGGCCAAGAATCCGGGACCAACGCAGCGGCTTTCCAACCGGCCGGCATCAGTGGCGAGGGCGATATGCTCGGGGTTGGCGAGCCCGAGTCGGACCGCCAGCCGAGTGGAGCAGAGGGCGGCGTTGCCGCACATGTCGGCGGGGGACCCGTCGGCGTTGAAGTACATCATCCGGATGGCCCCGTCCTGTGCCACTGACAGGTGAACGACGCCGTCCGCTCCGACGCCCCGCCGCCGGTCACACACCCGGCGGATCCGCTCCGGAGTCCAGTCGGCCAGATGGTGCTCGCGGCCGTCCACGACCACGAAGTCATTTCCCGACCCCGACATCTTGTAGAACCGGGAGCTCATAGCCGCCCGAATCGGTCGGCGATCCACAGCCACCAGACCATCCAGGCCGCTTCGCGAACGATGGCCTTGCTCATCTTGCTGCTGCCCTCGACCCGGTCGGTGAAGACAATCGGGATCTCGACCACCCGATACTTCTTCCGCCAGGCCCGAAAACTCATCTCGATTTGGAAGGCGTAGCCGTTCGACCGGACCCGCTCGAATGGAAGGGCCTCGAGCACTTCACGCCGGAAGCATTTGAACCCGCCGGTGGCGTCGGTCAGCGGCAGCCCCGTGACCCACCGAACGTAGATGTTGGCACAGTATGACAGCAGGAGCCGGGACATCGGCCAGTTGATGACGTTGACGCCGCTCTTGTACCGCGATCCGACCACCAGATCGGCCGAGTCGGCGGCCGCGAGGAGTTTGGGGAGAAACTTGGGGTCGTGGGAGAAATCGGCGTCCATTTCGAGCAGCCGGTCAAACTTCCGCTCGAGGCCCCACGCAAAGCCGGCAAGGTACGCTTTGCCGAGGCCTTCTTTCTGTGGCCGATGCAGCACGTGCACCCGGGCGATGGCCGCCGCCAACTGATCGGCCAGGCGTCCGGTGCCATCGGGCGAGTTGTCGTCGACCACCAGGACTTCGAGCCGGTCATCCTGCTCGAGGATGGCCGGCACGATCTGCGAGATGTTCTCGCTCTCGTCGTAGGTTGGGAGAATCACCAGGAACCGCTCAGGCATCGCGGGGCTTCCTGCGCGCCAGGGCCGGCGCGGCGAAGAGCGCCAGCACGCCCAGGACCGACAGCATGGAAATCAGCTTCCCGCGGTGGTACTCGGCCCCGTCGAACTCCAAGATGACCTCTTTGGCCCCCGGCGGCAGGACCACACTGAGCAAGGTGTTTTGGGCCCGGAGCACCGGGGCGGGCTTCCCGTCGATGGTGGCGCGCCAACTCGGATACCAATTCTCGGCGACCACGAGGTATTCCGGGCCTGGGCTGGTTCCGGTTACCGCCACGGTCATCTTGCCGGCCCGCCACTCGACCACCTCTGCCCTGAGGGCCGACGCGGCTGGGACGCTGTTGTCGAGCGGGGCCGGGCTGACGGAGGTGGTGTCGGCGTACAGGGCCAGTTGTTCGATCGGGAACCGGGGATCCGACAGCGTTGGAACCAGCTGGGCTTCCGGAACCTTGGCGGCGCCGGCGTAGACCCGGGCATACGGCGGGACGGTGTCGGCCTCGTAAAGGTACGCCGTTCCGAAGAAGGTCTTCTCGGGCCCGAGGATCTGGCGGAATCCGGGCAGGTTCTGGGGTTCGGTGAGGACGACGAACCGGATCGCGAGGAGTTTCCAGAGGTTGGGATTGAGCTGATTCCCCCAATCATTCTTGCCGCCGAGGAGATCGTCCCAGGTTCGGAGCTCGTTGCCGTGATACCCGAGCATGGTTGGAATCCCAGCCGACATGAGCCAGGATCGGCGGTAGGGATTGCCCCCCTCCGGCCCAAACACCCGGTACGGGAGTTTCGTGGCTTGGATTCGTTGGATGACCGGATCGGCCGCGTAGGTGACGCGGGCCGGCGGCGAAAAGACGAAATACTCGCGCCCGATGACCCACGGATCGATCCACGTTGCGACGAGGAGCAACCCGAGCCCCGCCCATGAGGGGAGCCGGAATCGGATCAGTGCGAGGGCCAGGGCGCCGACGACGGCCGTCACGAGAAGGAGCCTGCCACCATCGGCCTGGAGCGCCGACGCGTTGGCGATGGCCACCTCGATGAATCCCTGGTAGCCCGGGCTCCTGGCCATGTCCTCGGATACGAGTTGGAGCAGCCCGGCGGCGGCGAGAAGTCCGAACACGCCGAGGGCGATCGTCGCGCCGGCGATCCGCCGCTTCGACGCGGCACCCCGTACGAGCCGCTCCGCCCCGATCGCGGCAAAGAACGCGAGGGCCATGGCCACCAAGAAGAAAGCCTGGCCAGGCGCCCGAAGGCGGCTCGTCAGAGGAATGATCGCGTACCAGATTCGGAAGAACGGCGTGCTCCCGCCCAAGGAAACCAACAAGAACACGATCCCGATGGCGACGAACGCCCGCCGAGCCGTGCGTCGGTCCGGACCGCCCAGTCCCATGGCGGCGAGGAGCAGGATGACCGGGCCGAGGTACTCGGAGTGGAGTCGGAGACCGTTAGGCCCGAAGTAGTTCGTCATCCCGCCGTAGATTTTCGGGAGGAGGACCCCGACGAGCTCGCCGGCCGGGAGCGAGAATTGAATCGCGTGTTCCCATCCGGTGTTGGCGCCACCGGCTGCCCGGGGACTGAACGGCACATACGCCGCCATGGGGAGGGCGTAGATGGCGTAGAGGCCGATGCCGAGGGCGAGGGCGCCGACCGATCCGGCCATGACCCGAACCTTGTCGGATGTTCCCTTGGGGCCCTCGGCGCCAAAGAGCCAGAAGGCACCCCACAGCGCGCCCGCCACCAGGAGATATTGGGTCGTCTGCGGGTGGCCCTGGAGGGCGAGGCCAGTCGCCAACGCAACGACCGCGTAGCCGATGGTCCGCCGGTCCCGGACCGCCCAGACGATGCCCGAAAACAGCAGAGGAGCCGCGGCGGACACGAAGAGCTTGCCGTCATGACCAGGATGCACCAAGGAGATGACGATCCCGGTCATTTCATAGGCCAGGCCGCCGACTACGGCACCGGCCCAAGACAGGCCTAACGTCCGGAGCAGCCCGTACATGAAACATCCGGCCAAGACGATGTGGACGGCAAATCCGAGGCTCATCGCCACGTCGGTCGGAAGGAACCAGCGGAGCCAGGCCGTGGGATAGAAGATGTCTCCGTGGGCCGCGCCGACGAACGGCATGCCGCCGAACAAGTACGGATTCCACTGCGGCACCGACCCGAACTGGCGATGGTACTCCGCCGCGAAATGCCGGAAGCTGTACCCTGCAATGAACTGGTCGGAGTCTGGGCCGGCCAAGAACTGACCCGTGAAGATCGGCCAGCAGAGCGTCAGGCCCGCCACGAGAAAGATCAGTCCCGCCGCGAGTGTTGGCCACGGTGGCTCGAAATCGAGCCGGGGCCGTTCAGGTTCCGTCATGTACCCTCCTCCGAGCCAACACGAACGGCGCCGCCGCAAGCAAGTCTGCGAGCGTCATCCCGACCCGGGACACCGCAGCCAGTGCCAGCGCCTGGGCGGGCCCCAAGGCCGATTCCGTGACCAAGAAAAATACCGTTTCCCGGACCCCAAAACCTCCGGGTGCGAGCAGAAACAGGAAGCCGGCCAGGTACGATGCGGTGAAGGCACCGATTGCCTGGACTAATGTCAGCCTGGAGTCGACAAAGAGGCCGGCAGCGAGCCAGTACAAGGCGACGCCGTACATCGTCCACGCGAGTCCGTTCGCCACCACTCCGATGGCCATTGCCTTGGGGTCCGGCGTTGCGATTGTGGCGTCAACGCCAAGCCGCCGGAGGAGCCAGTTCAACAGCGCGGGCCGGAGGACCAGGCCCAACGTGACCGCGGCCACCCCGATCAACGACCAGAGCACCAACCGAACCGCCGGGTGCTCGCGCTCGAGCGCGGCTGTCCCCGTCACCGCCACCGTCAACGCGCCGGTTGCGATCGACACCAGTTGCAGGACGATCGCCGATGCCGTGGCCGTCAATGCCGGAACCCCCTGTTCCCGGCCGAGCACGCCCAGGCCGGCAATGGTCCAGAGCTTTCCGGGAAGGTACTTCCCCATGCTGGAGAGAACCCAGACCCGCGCCGCCGACCACCAGGCGATCTCGGCGCCCCACCCGTTCACGACTCGCCGCCAGGACTCGATCAGCAGGCCGTAGGTGGCGAGGACGAGCCCGAGGCTCGCGACGATCGGGACCACCCGAATCCGCCACTCGAGCGGGGTCGTTCGAATCGTCACCCAGTTCTGGATCAAGAACCGGAGGGCGTACCCAACGATGGCCAGCCCCACGGCCGCCTGAATCCACCGCCAGCGGCGGCTACCCACCGAGCGCCTCCTGATACCACGCCTCGCATCGGCGGGCGATGGTGTCGGGATCGAGGCGGGCCCGCCAGGCCTCGCCGGCCCGCAATGCGGCAGCGCGGGCGCCGGGCTGGCCGAGAAGGATACCCACGGCCTGGGCGATCCGGGTCGGCCCGGGGTCGACGATCATTCCGGCGCCCGGCTCCCGCAGGATGTCCAACACCCCGCCGCCGTCGCGGCAGGCAATGACCGGGACGCCAGCCCCGAGCGCTTCGACAGCGGCGAGGCCAAACCCCTCGCGCTCGGCGGGAAACAAAAAGAGGTCCGCATGTCCCATGGTCCGCGCCACCGCCTGGGGCTCAACCATGCCGGTGAAGACGACCCGGTGGCCGGTGCCGAGCGCCCGGACTTTCGCTTCCAAGGCGGGCCGTTCGGGGCCGTCACCGACGATCGTGAACTGGAGACCGGGATGCTCGGTCAGGAGGGCCGCGTGCGCCTCGATGGCCATGGCGACGCGTTTCTGACTGGTGAGTCGGCCGACGAACACCAATCCGCCGCCGCCGGCCGACCGGTGAGAGCTAAGGACGACGGGCATCGGGCTCACATGCGCCGCAGACACGGCCCGGCCGGTGCGTCGTTCCACGTCGTCGCCGATGGCGCTACTCACGGCCGTGACGACCCGGCCGAGCCTGAGTGCCCGATGGGCCAGCCATGACGCTCCGGGTTGTTCCAGCATCCTGGCATCGGTGCCGTGGAGGGTTACCACGCAGGGAGACGCCGCCGGGACGGCCAGCCCCGCCGGGAACCACCAATGGGCGTGGACCACGGTCGGCTGGTCTGACAGTTGAGCCCGGGCCCCTCGCCTCAAGCCCCGGATCATCCCGAGCAGGGTCCAAAGACCGGCCGGCGACCGAAGCGCTTCCTGCATCCGCCCCGAGTAGGCATAGCGCTCCCGGCCCGGCGAGGCGTACCGGACGCGGGTGACCGGGATCTCGTCGACCGAGTCGGAGCCGCCCCGGCCCTGGTCGCTCGGTGCCACCACCCGAACGTCGTGGCCCCGTCCGACCAGGGCCCTGGCCAATGGATGGAGGAACGCGCCCGCTACATCCCCGGGAAACCGAGGATAGTTATGGGTGAGGAACACCACCCGCATTCGTTAGGCGGGCGGCGAGGGGTTGCCGCGGCGGAGATCGCGGGCGATCTGGCGCATTTCTTCTCGAGAGCCGGCCACCAGCTCGGCGACGAACCCGAACCCGAACAGCGAAATGCCGCTGATGACCATCATCTCGACCAAGTTGAGCCAGGGCCGGAATCCGAGCTGCCAGGGCCCGAACCGGAGCACCAGGGCCACGATGCCGGCGAGGAAGCCAATCAAGAAGAGGACGGCACCCAACACCCCGAAGAACAACATCGGTTTTCGGCCGAACCGAAGTTGGAACCACACCGAGACCAGGTCGAGCACCCCGACGGGAATCCGGGTCCAAGTGAACTTCGAGATTCCGGCGCGCCGCGGGTAGAGCGGGACCGGCCGGGAGGTCAGGCGATAGCCTTCGACCGCGGCGATCACGATCATGTAGCGATGCCAATCCGGCCGCATCGGGACGATGCCCATGATCTCGGCGCGGTAGGCTTTCACCGAATTGAGGTCTTCCACCTTCACGCCAAACAGGAAGCGGCAGAGCCGGTTGTAGATGCCGCTGACGAAGGCCTTCTCGTACTTGCCCTGCTTCGATCCGGTGACCATGTCGGCTTCGCCGTCGAGGATCGGGCGCACCAACGCGGGGATATCGGCCGGCAGGTACTGGAGGTCGGCCGGATAGAAGACGAGCACATCGCCGGACGCGGCATCGGCCCCGCTCCGAAGCGCCTCCGCGATGCCCTGCTGCCGCCGGTGGGTTACGACCCGAAGGAAGTCGTACTGCCTCTGGAGCCCGGCCAGCACCTCGGCGGTCGGATCGCGCGAGCCGTCATCCACCACCACCACTTCGAACGAAAAGCCGCCCCCCCCAAGGGCCTCCGCCGCCAGCCGGCAAAACTCCGGCAGATTCTCCGCCTCATCCTTTGCTGGAACCAACACACTCACCGCCACCGGCCGTGTGCCGAGCGCCGAGCCCCGAGTGCCGAGTGTCGAGCTCATACCCGCTTCCGCATCCTGGCGGGCAGGATCCCGAGCTGGTCGCGGTACTTGGCCACCGTCCGCCGGGCGATCTGGATGCCCTGCTCCTTGAATCGATGGACGATTTGCTGGTCGGTCAGGGGCTTCGAGGGTTGTTCTTCGCCGATCATCTTTTGGAGCTTGGCCCGGATCGAACGCGCGCTGGCGTTTTCGCCGGACGCCGTCGTCAGGGCGCTCGAGAAGAAGAACTTGAGCGGGAGGACGCCGCGGGGGGTCTGGACGTACTTCCCGTTGGTCACCCGGCTCACGGTCGATTCGTGCATACTGATGACCTCGACCACCTCGCGGAGGGTCAACGGTTTCAAGTGCTCCACGCCCTTCTCGAAGAAGGCTCGTTGGCGATCGACGATGAAGTTCATGACCTTGAGCATGGTCTGGCGCCGCTGCTCGATGGCCTGAATCATCCAGTTCGCGCTGTTCATCTTCTGGGCGATGAAGTCTTTGTTCTCCTGGGTCAACGACTTCTTGTCACGAGCGACGTCCTGATACGACCGGCTGAGCCGGAGCCGGGGCACCCCGCTGTCGTTGAGGCTGACATGGTACTTCCCGTCGACCTTGACCACGATCAAATCGGGGATGATGTAGCCGTCGCCGCGGCTCGAGTACTTGAGGCCTGGCTTCGGGTCGAACCGCGCCAAGCCGTCGGCGGCGGCTTGGACCTTGCCGGGCTCGACGCCGAAGCGCTTGGCCAAGTCGTTCCAGCGGTGGGCAATCAGATCGTTGAAGGCCTCGGCCACGAGTCGGAAGCTCAGGGAGTTGGCTTCCTCGGCGTCCCGGAGTTGCAAGACGAGGCACTCCCGGAGGTCGCGCGCGCCGACGCCGGCCGGATCGAGCCGCTGTACGATGTCCAGCATGTGCTCGAGTTCCGAGATCTCGAAGTATGGGATTGACGGCGGACGAGGCGCCGATGGAGGATCCGCTTCCCCCGCGACCCCGTCGGCCTCATCGTGGTCGGCGCCGGGCTCGACGTACGAGTCCAAGAGTGCGTTGACGGAGCCCTGGATGTCTTCGAGCGACGCACCGAGATAGCCGTCCTCGTTGATGTTGCCGAGGAACTCCTCGCTGAGCAGTTGTTGGCGGGGCGTGAGGTCCGTTAACTGGAGTTGCTCCCGAAGATGGTCGATCAGGTCACGCTGCTCGACACACACGGGTTCCAGATACTCCTGTTCCTCGAATTGCTGCTTGGTGCCGCCGACATCGAATCCGTTGAGGAGGATTTCCTCCCAGTCAATCTCGTCTTCCTTGTCTTTGGTTTCCTTTTCCTGCTCGGCTGTTGGTTCGTTTTGCTCCTGCTCTTCTTCTTCCGGCTCCAGGAGTTCGAGGAACGGGTTGGTCAGCAACTCCTGCTTGAAGTGCTGCTGGAGATCCATCATCGGCATGTAGAGCATGTCCATGGCCTGGTACAGCCGTGGATTGATCCGAAGCTCTTGACGGATCCCCGTGTGGAGCGCAAGTCCGGTTCTCACGAGGTACTCTCCATTCGGGCCAGGCGCTCGCGCAGCCGTGCGGTCATGGTTGGGCCAAGGTAGAGGGTGGCCACCTGGTCGTTCAGGACCAAGTCCCTGACCGTGCCGGCTGCGCGGACCTCGCCGTCGTACATGATGTAAGCGCGATCGACGATGTCAAACATCTGTTCCACGTTATGGTCGGTGATCAAGACGCCGATGCCCCGGTGTTTGAGATCAGCGACGATGGTCTGAATGTCATGCACGGCAATGGGGTCGACGCCGGCAAACGGTTCGTCAAGCAGCATGAACTTCGGTTGAGTGACCAGAGCCCGGGTAATTTCCAACCGGCGCCGTTCCCCTCCGCTCAGCGTATAGGCCCGGTTCTTCCGGAGGTGGTGTAGTCCCAACTCATCTAGCAGCCGCTCAAGCCGGTCGCGCCGCTCGGCCCGGCCCAGGGGCAACGTCTCGAGGATCGCGAGGACATTATCCTCTACCGTCATCCGTCGAAACACGGAGGGCTCCTGGGCAAGATACCCGATTCCATTCCGGGCCCGCCGGTACATCGGCTGCCCGGTGATGTCCTTGTCGTCGAGTTGGATCCGGCCGCTGTCGGGCTTGATCAGACCGGTGATCAAGTAGAACGTCGTCGTCTTCCCGGCGCCGTTAGGTCCGAGCAGCCCGACGACCTCGCCCTGGCGAACCTCGATCGAAACGTCGTTGACCACCCGGCGTTTCCGGAAGGCCTTGTTGAGGCCATGGCCGGCAAGGGTGCTGGTCATCGTGGCACCGGGCGAACGGCCGTGGTGTCGCGGCGGCGGCCGGCGGCCGGCTGGAGGTGGACGCCTTCGACCGATCCGGTCGCGTCGACCTGCTGGACGGAGTTGGAATCGGCGGTAATCCGCATCGTCACGAGAATCCGGTCAGCCCGGGTGTAGTTCATGGATCCCTTGGTTTGGCCGCGCTCGGGGGCCACTTGATAGAACGACCGGGCCCGTTGTTCGGCTTCCAGTTGCTGGATTGCGAGGCGGTTGGGGCCCGACGGAGTCCGTTCGAAGAAGGTGACCGTGACCTTGTCGCCGGCGATCCAGTCCCGCCGGGCACCGGTGGTCGTATCGCCCGACAGGCCGGCCCAGCCGTTCCCGAACGCGATGACCTTGGACAGCTTCTGGTTCGGGCTCTCGACCAAGATCGAATCACCCTGGACCTGGTAGTCGGCCGAGACGGCGGTGGGCCGCACCCCATTGCCCCAGGCTACCGTCTGCTCGGCCTGTCGCTGCCGGAGCCGAATCATGATCGAGTCGGCATCCAGGGTCACGTCCCGGCTCACCAGCCGGGCACTGTCCCTGCCGTTGACCGAGGATAGCTCCCGTTGGGCCAAGCCGATGTCGATGATCCGTCCCGTGAGGGTGAAACCCGGGCCGGTGCCGGTGGTGTCTTGCTGGTTCCTGAGCGCCGCCTTGCCGATCAGCTGCCCCGCTTGCTTCTTGCCGCTGTCGAGCCAGAGGGAGTCGCCGCTCCCTTTGAGATTCTCGTGGTCAATCGTCACCGCGCCGCCGGCGTTGATGACGTCGCTCCCGACGGTCCGGACGGTGTTCCCGATGATGATGTACGGCGCCTGCACTCGGCCGGTGGAGTCCGTTACCACGTAGGACACGGTGGGGCGGTTGTACCCGAGGACCTCGAGTTCGGTGCGAATGCCCCGCACCGGGCGGAGATAGTCGATCCGGGCGCCCGAAATCGTCGATCCGGTCTTCAGGTCCCGATGCACGACATTGCCCTGAGCCTCGAACCGCTCGCCGTCCTTGAAATAGGTGCCGAAATCGGCGTCAAGATTGGTGGTCGAGTCGCGGTACTTGACCCGGCTTCCCTGCGAGATGAACTGGACGACGTTGCCGCCGTACGAGGCGACGCTGTCGGAGTAAATGTGGATGTTTCGGCCCACGCACTGCGCGTGGATGTTGCCGCCCGCGAACAGATGCTCGACGCCCGGCGTCGGCTCGGTTCGGACTCCTTGGCGATCGACGTTGAGGATCTCGAGCCGGCACCGGTCGTTGGCGGGTGCGGCCCTCTTCCGAGCCTGGGCCCCGGTCCGACCGGCCACGACCAATCCGGTCACGGAGACTAGGAGGGCAATTCGCCGGAGGCCGGTCATCGCTTGTCCTCGAGGATGACGCCCCCGCTCCGCTGGATACCCTTGGGTTGATCGGTGACCACGTACTTGAACTCGAGGTCCGAATGGAACCGGCTCCCGGTCATCCGTTCGGTGCGTGATTGATACGTAAACGCGCTATCGCTCGAAATCTGCAGGGCCACCTTATCGTAGATCAGATGCTGAGTGGCCAGGGTTCGCCCGTCGGTCGAGACGACCTTGACGTTGCCGGTCGCGTCGAGCGAGCCGTTCGTCATGGTATAGATGCCGCGTGTGGCGGTCAGGACCGAGGATTGCTTGCCGTCCTCGAAGAAGGTGACCTGAAGGAGGCGGAGGTCCATCTTTTGGGCGGCCTGATAGACGTAGGCCGTCTCGGCCACGACGTGGTTTTGGCGGGCTCCTTCGTTGAAGAGGTCCGTGCTCATCTTGAGCATGACCTGATCGGCGCTATCGGCCGGCGCGGTGGCCGCGTTCGGCCGAATGCCGTCGGTCGCGCAGGCCCCGGCGCCCACCCCCGCGACCACAACCACGAGAAGCGCCCTCATACCGCGCCAGCCCGCATCAGGTCGTGGAGGTGGACCACCCCGCAGAGGCTCCCGGCCTCGTCGGTAACCGGGAGTGCCATGATGCCGAACCGCTCCATCAGGCCGGTCGCTGTAATGGCCGGCTCCTCGGCGCCGACGGTTTTCGGGGCATCGGTCATGACCTGACGAACCTCGAGGTCCCAGTACTCTGGGTTCCGTTCGGCAATGCGGGACAAATCACCCGCAGTAATGACGCCCTGCAGCCGGCCCTGGCTGACCACCAACGCAATGCCGCGCTGGTGGGCCAGATGTTCGATCGCCTGGCGCATCGGATCGGCCGGTTCCAGGGTCATACCGGGGGGCTGCATGACATGGTGGACCCTGAGGAGCAATCGCCGCCCGAGCTGGCCGCCCGGGTGGAGGCACGCAAAGGCCTCGCGCGAGAACCCCTTCTGCTCCAAGAGCGCCACCGCCAACGCGTCGCCTAACGCCAAAGCCACCGTGGTACTGGTGGTCGGGGCCAAGTCGTGCGGGCAGGCTTCCTCGTCGACCCCGGCATCGAGGACCACCCGAGCCGCCCGGGCCAGAGTGGATTGGAGGCCGCCGGTGATGGCGAGGATCGGGACCGCTTTCCGCCCCAGCATGTCGAGCAGGCCGAAGAGTTCCTCGGTTTCCCCGCTCTTGCTGAGCAGAATGGCGGCATCGCCCGGGCCGATGATACCGAGATCACCATGGAGGCTGTCGGTCGGATGGAGAAAGGCCGCTGGCGACCCCGTCGAGGTCAGCGTCGCGGCGATCTTCCGGGCCACCAGCCCCGATTTGCCGACGCCCGACACGATGATCCGCCCGGTGGCCGCCTGGAGCAACTCCACGCCGGTGGTGAAACCGGTGCCGAGCATCTGGCCGGCGCGGGCCACGGCAGTCGCTTCCAAGCGGAGGACCCGGCGGCCGGCCTCGAGCACGCTGGTCATGCGACGTCCCGCGCGGCCCGGTACCGCGCCACGACCGTCGCCCACTCGCCCCGGGCTTTGAGGAGAGCCTCGATCACTTCCCGGACCGCCCCCTGGCCGCCCGACCGCATGGTGGTCCATTTTGCCACCGCCTTGATCTCGTCGGTTGCGTTGGCCACTGCGATCGGCAAACCGACCCGCTCCATCACGCTCAAATCCGCGAGGTCGTCGCCGACGAACGCCACCTCCGTCCAATCGAGGCCGCGCGCGGTGAGCAACGCGGCAAGGGCCGGGAGCTTCCGGCCGCCGCTGTCTTGGATCAATGCTCCAATGTTGAGCTCGTCGGCGCGGAGGCGGGTGGCCTCCGACTCCCGCGCGCTGATCCAGACGACCTCGATCGGGGTGCCTTGCAACAGCCGGATTCCGAGCCCATCCTGAATGTCGAACCGCTTGAGTTCGACCCGCCGTCCATCAACCGGCCCGAGGAAGATGCCGTTGTCGGTCAGGACGCCGTCAACGTCGAGGGCCAGCAAGCGGATGCGACGGGCCAGGACGGGATCCACGCTACACTCCACGGGCCGTCCGCCAGACCGCGACCGCGCGGCTGACCAAGTGCTCGACTTGTTCGAGCGGCCACTGGGTCTCGCGGTCGCTGCTGGCTCGGGACGGGTCGGGATGGGTTTCGAGGAAGAATCCGTCGACCCCCGCGCCCGCGGCCGCCATCATGAGGCCGGGAATCGCGTCCCGGGCGCCGCCGCTCGAGCCCGCCACACCCTGCCCCGGCCGCTGGACGGAGTGGGTTGCGTCGAAGAGCACCGGCCCTCCGGTGGCCGCCCGCATCCGATCGAAGTTTCGCATATCGACGACTAAGTCGCCGTACCCGAAGAACGTCCCTCGTTCAGTGGTGGCCACCTCGGTGGAGCCGCCGAGCCGGACTTTCTCGACCGCGCCGGCCATGGAGGCGGGGTCCATCCATTGGCCCTTCTTGACGTTGACCGGCTTGCCGGTCCGTCCGCAGGCAACGAGCAGGTCGGTCTGACGGCAGAGAAACGCCGGAACCTGGAGAACATCGGCGACCTCGGCGACCGCCGCGACCTGATCGACTTCGTGGACGTCGGAGAGGATTGGGAGGCCGGAGGCGTCGCGGACGCGGGCCAACGCCGCGAGGCCCGCCGCCAATCCGGGACCCCGCGGCGCATCGCCGCGGGAGCGGTTGGCTTTGTCGAAGCTCGCTTTGAAACAGACCGCCACGCCGAGGGCGCGGCCCAGGCGGACCAACCGTTCAGCCACCACCAGCATCGTCTCGGCATCCTCCACGACGCAAGGCCCCGCAATCAGGCAGGGTGATTCCGGGGACTGAAAGCGCCAGGTCACTTGGGGGTGCCGAGCAATTCCTGGCGAACGCTCATCGGCGCCTCTCGCTCTCCGAAGGCGTGCTTCCGCGCGGCGGCGATGAACGAGGCGAACAGCGGATGCGGCCGGGTCGGGCGCGACTTGAGCTCGGGATGGAATTGGCAGCCGAGATGCCAAGGGCTCGCGGGCAACTCGATGATCTCGATCAGGCCCCCATCGGGCGACTGCCCCGAGAGGCGCATGCCGTGCTCCGCGAGGACATCGCGGTAGGCGTTGCTGACTTCCCAGCGGTGCCGGTGGCGTTCGCTGATTTCGGTGGCCCCGTAGGCTGCCGCCGCGAGGCTTCCGGCGCGGAGCCGCGCGGGGTACGCGCCCAGCCGCATGGTGCCGCCCATGTCGCTCACGCTCCGTTGGGAGGCGAGGAGGGAAATCACCGGGACTTCGCAGTCGGGCTCGAACTCGGTGCTGTTGGCGTTGAGCCCGCACACGTTCCGCGCGAACTCGATGATGGCGATTTGAAGGCCAAGGCAGATCCCGAAGTACGGCAACCGGTTCTCTCGGGCCCACCGGACCGCCTCGACCATCCCCTCGACCCCCCGGACGCCGAAGCCGCCCGGGACCAGGAGGCCGTGGACGCCCGAGAGTAGCTGGCCCGCCGATTTGGCGTCGGTAAACTTATCGCTCGACATCCACTGAATGTCGACCCCGACCTCGTTCGGGATCCCGGCATGGAGCAGGGCTTCCTGAACCGATTTGTAGGCATCATGGAGGTCGGTGTACTTCCCGACCACCGCAATCTTGACCCGAGCGGGCGGCTCGAGAATGCTCTCGACCATGTCCCGCCACGGCTTGAGATCCGGTTCCTTGGTCTCGAGGTGGAGCCGTTCGCATACTTCCCGGTCCAGGCCCTGCTCGAGGAACTTGAGCGGGATCTGGTAGATCGAGGTGACGTCGGGGCTTTCGACCACGCAGCCGAAGTCCACGTTGCAGAACAGCGCGATCTTGCGTTTGATCTCCGAGCCCAAGGGATGGTCGCTGCGGCAGATGAGAATGTCGGGCTGAATCCCGATCTGCATCAGATCGCGCACCGAGTGCTGGGTCGGCTTGGTCTTGAGTTCGCCCGCGGCGGCGATCCACGGCACCAGTGTGAGGTGCATGAAGAGGGCGTTCTCCCGCCCAACTTCCTGGCGGAATTGGCGGATGGCCTCGAGGAACGGCAACGACTCGATGTCGCCGACCGTGCCGCCGATTTCCGTAATCACGACGTCATGCCCCGGCGCGCTCCGCCGAATGGCTGCCTTGATCTCATCGGTGATGTGCGGAATGACCTGGACCGTCGAGCCGAGGTACTCGCCCCGGCGTTCCTTGGTGATGACGGTCTGGTAAATCCGGCCGGTCGTGATGTTGTTCTGCTGGGAAAGCGACCGGTCGATGAACCGCTCGTAGTGGCCCAGGTCCAAATCAGTTTCGGCGCCATCGTCGGTGACGTAGACCTCGCCGTGCTGGAACGGCGACATCGTCCCCGGATCGACGTTGATGTACGGATCGAACTTCTGGAGGGTCACGCTGAGGCCCCGCTCGACCAAGAGCCGGCCGAGTGACGCGGCCGCGATTCCCTTCCCGAGCGACGACACCACGCCGCCGGTAACAAACACAAACTTGGTATTTCCAGTCGCAGCGGTCATCGGGTCCTAGTCCCCTGTCGCAGTGGCGGTCCAATGGTGCTCGGCGCGAGCCAAATCATCCGGCGTATCGATCCCGGGGAGGGCCGGCTCCGCGAGCCGCGCCACTCCGATCGTCATTCCCAGGTACAGCGCCCGCAATTGTTCGAGGCGTTCCCATCGTTCCAGATCCGTCGGCGAGGCGGCAACCCAGCGGGCCAAGCCCGGCTTCGTGTAGGCGTACAATCCCAAGTGCTGCCAGTATGATGGCCCCTCGCGCTCGGCGCGCCCATCGCCGTGATCGGCGGTGAACGGGATCCGCGCCCGGGAAAAGTAGAGCGCCTGCCCTCGTTCGTTGCAGACCACTTTCACCCGGGCCGGATCGTCGGCCTCCGAGGCGAGCAGCGGAACGGCGGCCGTTCCGATGTCGTCGCCGGCGAGGACCCGGGCCACCGCGCCGTCGATCGCGGCGTGGGGCAGAAACGGCTCGTCCCCCTGGACATTGACGACCACGTCGAATCGGCTGAATTCAGTTTGGGAGGCTACCTCGGCCACCCGTTCGGTTCCGGACTCGTGGCGAGGTGAAGTCAGGATCACCCGCCCGCCGGCCCGCTCGACGACTGCTTGGATTTCCGGGACATCGGTGGCGACCACGACCGCATCGAACGTGGGATGGTTCCGAACTCGTTCCCAGACCCTGAGGATCAGGGGCCGACCGCCCAGCAGCTGGAGCGGCTTCCGCTCCAATCGAGTCGACGCTAACCGGGCGGGAATGACACCGAGAACGGGCATATTCCAAACTAAGAACGCGGCCGACCGTTGTCAAAAGTCGTGCCGCGTCCTCGGTGACCCCAGGCTCTAATATGTAAGGCCTAGTTGCGCAATAGTTTAGGCTACCGCCGTTGAGACTGGTTCAGAACCCGATCGCGAACCTAGCGGCTACCGGGGAGGCTTCTTGGCCGGTGGAACCGGGAGCGGGGCCTCGGGGGCTTTCGGCGCCGGTTCCGGCACGTCGGCGGTCCGCTCCGCGGCGGCCTCCGACATCGACCGCCGGAGGGTCCGCATCTCCCCTTCGAGCGCCTTCATCTCGCTCTCGATCGCGTCCCGAGCCGAATCAGATGCCGCGGTCCGGAGCCCGGTGGCCAAGCTTTGAATGCTGTCGCCGATGGCCTTGAACCGCTCCGCCTCCAACTCCGCGGCCCGATGTTGGACGTCCCGCCCTTGGAGCCGCCGGGCGACATCCCGCGGGAGGACCAGCGGGATCATCGCGGCCCGGGCCCATTCGCCGTCTTGCATGGTATTGACGATCAGGGAGCCGAACGGCGTCATCAGGCTATCGGCCGTTACGCAGCGGAACGAGCTCTTGTCGGACAACCGAGACGGGTCATCGACCGTGACCGTACAGTCGCGAAGCTGGTGAAGCTGGCTGGAGTCGGTCATCCGGACCGTGGCATCGACCGATTCGACCGTCTCCGGGTTCGAGCGATGGAGGACGACCCGGCGGAAGGTCCCGGCCTTGATCCCGTCGATGTTGAACGGGAGGAACGGAAGCGGGATGGTGATGGCGAGATCGGAACTGGTTTCCACCGCCTGGATCACTTGGTGCTTGGTAGCCCGGACGATCCCGACAATCCCGTATCCGACGCCAAAGATGACCCCGGCCTTCAGGGCGATTTTTCCCCAATACCATTTCATGTCCATGCGGCACCTCCTGGTGAGCGGCGATTCAATGTTACAGTCTGTAACGTAGCCCCAGTGACCTGGGTTTCAAACTATCCGCGGGGGTGAAACTGGAGGTGGACGGAGCGGAGGTACTCTCGGTCGACATGGGTGTAGATCTGGGTCGTCGACAGGTCGGCGTGCCCCAACATTTCCTGGACCGCCCGAAGGTCGGCCCCGCCCTCGAGCAGGTGGGTTGCGAAGCTGTGCCGGAGGGTATGGGGGGTGACCCGTTTCTTGATCCCGGCCCGCGTGGCGGTGCGCTTTACTATTCCCCATGCCCCCACCCGGCTGAGCGGCTGGCCCCGGAAGTTGAGCAAGAGTCGTCCCCGGGTCTGGCCGCGATCGAGATTGGGCCGAATCGAGTTGAGGTAGAGGGCTACGACCGAGATGGCCTTCCGGCCGATGGGCACGAGTCTTTGTTTGTCTCCCTTGCCGATGACCCGGACTAAATGGTCGCCGAGAAAAAGGTCCTCGAGCCGGAGGTCGCAGAGTTCGGAAACCCGGAGCCCGGCACCATACCCGAGTTCAAGCAGGGTCCGGTCGCGCCAGGCGAGCGGATCGTCGATCGGCGGGGCGATCAAGAGGGCGTCGATTTCCGGGACCGACAACACGCTCGGGAGTTTCCGGCCTTTGCGCGGGGTCTCGAGCCGGTCGCTCGGATCTTCGGTGGTGGCCCCTTCCCCGATCAGAAAGCCGAAGTAGGTGTGGAGGCTCGAGACGTGCCGCCGGATCGTCGCGGGGCTGGCCCCGGTGTCCTTGAGGGCAAAGACGAACTCGCGAAGGTGGGTTCGGGTGACCGCCGGCGGCCGTTCGATGCCCCGCCCCGCCAAAAATCCGACCATATGCCGAAGGTCGCGAAGGTAGTTGTCGACCGTGTGGCGGCTGGCACCGGCCTCCAGCGCGAGGTAGTCCCGGAACCCCTCGAGGGCGAACCGCCGAGACTGCTCGTCGGTCACACCACCGGGGTGCGTCGTCGCCACCAGAGAAACCCGGCTACGAGAAGGACCACGAGGATGCCGGAGGCGGCGCCTAACGTGGAGTAGATCGAGTTGAGCACCCGAATCACGACTTCCCACTGGTCGCCGAGGCGGGCGCCGATCCAGGTCAAGGTGCCGAACCAGACCGCCGAGGCCAGAGCGGTGGGAATCAGAAATCGGGCTGGTCCGATCCGGTTGAGCCCCGCAAACGGGGCCACCACCGACCGGAACCCAGGGAGCAACCGGGTCAGGAACAACCCGGCGGCGCCACAGCGCCCGTATTGCTGGAGCAGGAAGGCCATGGCGGCAGGGGGCACGATCAGCCGCCCGGCTCGCGACGCGGTGAACCGATCAGAATACCGGGCGGCGCCGGCGTAGACGGCCACGGCGCCGACCAGACTCCCGACCCAGGCGGTCAGGAAGATAGCGAGCGGCCGGTAGGTGCCATCGTGCGAGAGGAAAGCGGCAATCGTAACGAAGACATCCGACGGCGATGGCGGGAAGATGTTCTCGATGGCGCAGGAGACGGCGATCAATCCATACACGACGGCGGGCGGCCACTGCGCCAGCGAATGGAACAGCGATTCGCTCACGAACTCTCCACCGTGGCCACCGCCATGACGGCAACGCCCTCGCCCCGGCCGATGAATCCCATGCCCTCGTTGGTTTTTGCCTTGAGGCTGACCCGCCCCGCCGGCAGACCCAGGACACTCCGGATCGCGTCGGCCATGGCGGACTTGTGAGGGCCGAGCTTGGGGTGCTCGAGGATGATGGTGACGTCGACCTGTACCGGGCGGAACCCCTCCGCGGCCAAGCGGGCCCGGGCGAGGTCGAGGAGCCGCATGGAATCGGCATCCCGCCACGCGGGATCGGTATCAGGAAACAGGGTGCCGATGTCGCCGAGGGCGGCGGCCCCGAGCAACGCGTCGATGATGGCGTGAGCCACCGCGTCGGCGTCCGAATGCCCAGCGAGCCCTTCGGGATGGGGAATCCGCTGGCCGGCAAGGATCAACGGCCGGCCCTCGACAAACCGATGGGAGTCGTATCCGATGCCGATCCGAAGCACGGTCAGCCGACCGCCGCGAACTCGTCGATGAAGGAGTAGTCCTGCCGCCGCCGGCGGACCTGATATCCGGCGTCGCTGATGGCCCGCTCCATTTCTCGAAGGGTGGCGCTGTGGGTCGTCCCGGCCGCCGAAACGACGTTTTCCTCCATCATCAGGCTGCCGAAATCATTGGCCCCGAACCGCAGGGCCACCTGCCCCACCTTGAGCCCCATCGTGACCCACGACGACTGGAGATTCGGCACATTAGCCAAAATGATCCGGCTGATGGCCAGCGTCCGAAGGTAGGTGACGGCGTCGGTCTTCGGCTGGTCGGCCATGTCGGTGCCGTCGGGCTGGAGCGGCCAACAGATGAAGGCGGTGAAGCCGCCGGTCCGGGTTTGGACGTCACGGACCCGGAACAGGTGCTCGATCCGGTCGGCGTTGGATTCGCCCAGGCCGTACATCATGGTAACTGACGTCTTCATGCCCTGCCGGTGGGCCTCCTCCTGAACGCCCAACCACTCGTCGGTCTGGGCCTTCTTCTTGGCGACCCGTTCGCGGACGGCATCGACGAGAATTTCGCCGCCGCCGCCCGGGATGCTGTCGAGTCCGGCGTCCTTCAGTTGCCGAACGACCTCTGCCACCGACAACCCGAACCGCTCGCTGAAGAACACGATCTCGGACGGCGAGAAGCCGTGGATGTGAATCGGATGATTGGCTTTGATGTACCGCATCAGTTCGAGATACCAGTCGAACGGAATGTAGGGATTGTGGCCGCCCTGCAAGAGGATTTGCACGCCGCCAATTGCCTTACACTCGTCGATCTTCTCGCCGATCTTCTCGAACGGCAACACGTAGCCCTCGGCGTGCTTTGGCCGGCGGTAGAACGCGCAAAACTTGCAATCGGCGACGCAGACGTTGGTGTAGTTGATGTTGCGGTCGACGATGTAGGTGACCACTTCCTCGGGATGATGCCGATAGCGCTCGGCGTCGGCCAACCGGCCCAGTTCGAGTAGCGGGGCTTTCTCATAGAGCTCGAGATACTGCTCGAATTCGCTGTCGGTACGATCGACGATCATGGGCAATTCCTTGACGCTTAGGCGGCCGTGATGAACGAGAGCGAGCCGTCCGGGACCAACCCATCTTGGGCCAACCGCCGGAAGAAGTCCGTGAGACCGGCAAGGTGCCGGTAGGACAGGGCGTAGTCGAGATCGCCGAAGTAGGCCCGCACGACGGACCGTGAAATACCGGTGGCCAACGCCGCGGCGTCCGCTAGTTCGTCGAGATGATCGAGGCCCCAGGCCCGCGATTCCAGGAGCGCTTGATGCACGATCTGGGCGGTCCGGTGGTCCGTGTCCCGCCGGGCGGCCCACACCGCGAAGACGAACGGCAGCCCGGTCCATTCTTTCCAGGCCAGCCCCAAGTCGGTCATGTACGGGTAGGCCGATTGGGAGGCCAGCACCAGACAGGCATCGCCGATGACGAGTACCGCTTCATGCGGGAAGCCCGCGAGGGCGGTCAGGTCGGATGACTCGGCCCGGACCGTGGCGAATTTCGGGGCGACCCGCCATCGATGGCGGCACAACAACTCGAGCAACAGGATGGACGTCCGGGATGAGGCCGTGCGGAGCACCGTGGCCCCGTCGAGCTCATGCACCGGCCGCTTGCTGAACAGCGCCACGCTCTGGACCGGGCCGTCGCAGCTGATTGCGAGATCGGGGAGCAGGTGGTACGCCGCGGCGTTCCGGGCGTATTCGACCGCCGATACGACACTCAGGCCGAGTTCGCCGGCCGCCAGCAAGTCGTTCAGTTCGGCCGCCGTTCCGCTAATCAACTCCGACCGGGGCGCGACGATGCCGCGGTCCATCGCGCCATAGATTGGAAAGCAATTGATCCAGGGGATTCGGCCCAATCTCAGCACTCGGCGCTCGGCGCTCGGCACTCGGCTACGCGGCCTCGGCGAAGTCGGTCCGGACCGGTTGATAGAGTGCGTCGCGTTCGACCGGTCGTTTGCCGACGCCTTGAATCATGTCGACTAAGGCGCGGTACGGCATCAGCATCTGGGTTTGGGCGCCGGCCTCGTGGTAGACGCGCTCGAAGACCACGGTGCCCTCGAGATCGTCACATCCGAACTGAAGGACGACCTGGGACATGAACGGTGTCACCATCGGCCAGTGGGTCTTGATGTGGTCGATGTTGTCGAAGTAGAGCCGCCCGACGGCGATGTTCTTGAGATCTTCATAGCCGGTCGTGGCGGACCCCGCCCGGCCCATTTCGGTGCCGAGTTCATTGTTGTCGGGGTGGTAGGCCAGCGGGATGTAGGTCAGGAAACCGCCGGTCTCGCCCTGGAGATCCCGGAGCATCGTCAGGTGCTCGATCCGATCGGCGGCGGTCTCGACGTGGCCATAGAGCATGGTGCAATTGGTCCGAATGCCGAGCCCGTGGGCCGTCCGGTGTACCGTGATCCACTCGTCGCCAGTGAGCTTTCGCTCGGCGATGGTGGCCCGGACCGCGGTGCTGAATACTTCGGCGCCACCACCCGGCATGGTGTCGAGGCCGGCTTCCCGGAGCCGGATCAGGACGTCCGCCACGGTCGTCTTTTCGATCCGGGCCAAGTGGGCAATCTCGACCGCCGTGAGCGCCTTGATGTGCACGTGCGGATGGCGCTCCTTGAGGCCGCGGAACATATCGGCGTAGTAACTCAGGGGCAGCTTGGGATGGAGTCCGCCAACGATATGGAACTCGCGGGTCACGCCCCCGCTGGCCGCCTCGGCTTCGTGGTAGACCTCTTCGAGGCTCCGGGTGTAGCTCCCTTCCTCTTTCGGCATCCGGGCGAAGGAACAAAACACGCAGGTGTTCCGGAGGATACAGACGTTGGTCGGGTTGAGGTGCTGATTGGCCGAGAAGAACACCCGATCGCCGTTCTTCTGGTAGTTGGCCCACTCGGCCAGCGCCCCCAAACTCAAGATGTCATGGGTCTGGTACAGGGCGATCCCATCGGCGGGATCA
This sequence comes from Gemmatimonadota bacterium, assembly GCA_009692115.1. NCBI lineage: Bacteria > Pseudomonadati > Gemmatimonadota > Gemmatimonadota bacterium. Next base: position 191,504 of record SHZU01000003.1, read on the forward strand.
AGCCGGCGGCCGGCGAACACCTTGTCAGCGATGGGCCGCAGCGCTGGGTCTTTAAAGCGGGCCGGATCGGGCGCGGCAAACATGCTATCTCCGTTGAGGAAATACACTTACGTGAGGCGAACAGTAATCTAGTCGTTCTTGCGGCAGAGAGGGAGCGCTGGACCTTGGTTCGGGGAATCAGGGATGGAATCGCCGGACCGCCAACGTCACGTTGTGACCGCCGAAGCCGAAGGAATTGGAAATGGCGACATCGACCTCGCGGTCGATCAGGACGTTCGGGGCCGAAAACAGGTCGCAGTTTGGGTCGGGGGTGACCTGGTTGATCGTCGGCGGGACTTTGCCGGTGGTTGCCACCTTCAGCGAGACGGCAAACTCGAGCGCCCCGGCCGCGCCCAACAGGTGGCCGGTCATCGATTTGGTCGACCCGAACACCAGTTTGGAGGCATGGTCGCCAAAGACGGTCTTGACGGCCGTGGTCTCGGCGACGTCGCCCAACGGCGTGGAGGTGCCGTGGGCATTGACGTACCCAACCATGGAGGGGTCAATCCCGCCATCGGCCAGACAGTCTCGCATGGCCCGCTGGGCCCCTTCGCCGTCGGGGGCGGGGGCGGTCATGTGATGCGCATCGCCGCTCATGCCGTACCCGACGACCTCACCAAGGATCGTGGCGCCGCGCGACATGGCGTGCTCGAGGCTTTCCAGGACGACCGAGGCACTGCCGTCGCCGAGAACGAAGCCGTCGCGGCCTTGGTCGAAGGGCCGGCTGGCCAATTCGGGCGCCTCGTTCCTGGTGGAGAGCGCCTTCATGTTCTGGAATCCGGCAATGGCCAACCCGGTGATTGCCGCTTCGGCGCCGCCGGCGACGATGCACACGGCCTTGCCGTGTTTAATCAGGTCGTAGGCTTCGCCGATGGCATGCGCCGACGAGGCGCAGGCCGACACCGTGCAGAAGTTTGGCCCTTTGAGGCCGTAGCGGATCGACACCATGCCGGCGGCGATGTCGGGAATGAACATTGGGACGAAGAAGGGGGAGACCCGATCCGGCCCTTTCTCGATATACGCCCGGCACTGCTCTTCGAACGTCATCATCCCGCCGATCCCGCTCCCGATGATGACGCCGGTTCGCAGCGGGTCGGGGAACTTGCCCTCCAGCCCGGCCTGGGTAATGGCCTGATGGGCGGTTCCGAGGGCCAACTGGAGGAACAAATCGTACCGGCGGGCTTCTTTCCGATCGATGTAGACGAGCGGATCAAACCCTTTGACTTCGCAGGCAAACCGGACCTGGAGCCGGCTCGGATCGAACTTGGTGATCGGCCCGGCCCCGGATTTTCCGGCCAGCAAATTGGTCCAGGTGTCGTCCATCGTCAGACCGACTGGGGTCAATGCCCCCAGCCCGGTCACCACGACGCGTGCTGGCTTCACTTACTTGCTCCCCATCTTCTCCTGGAGATACGTCAACGCCTCGCCGACGGTCTTGAGCTTTTCAGCCTCCTCGTCCGGGATGTCGATGTCGAATTCTTTCTCGAACGCCATGACCAGCTCGACCGTGTCGAGCGAATCGGCCCCAAGATCTTCCATGAAGCTCGCCCCGTCGGTGAGCTTCTCCCGTTCGACGCCGAGTTCTTCGGCAATGATGTCTTTCACCTTCTCGACCATGTCGCTCATGTCATCCCCTACGTTAAATGACCATGCCTCCGTCCACGACGAGCACCTGACCGGTGACGTAGCGGGCAAGATCGGAAGCGAGGAAGAGCACCGCACCGGCAATGTCGGAGGGTTGCCCCAGCCGGCCGAGCGCGATTTGAGATAATAACGCGTCCCTGGCCTCTTGAGGCAAGGCGGCGGTCATGTCGGTCTCGATGAAGCCGGGGGCGACACAATTGGCCGTGACCCCCCGGCTAGCGTATTCCTTGGCGACGGACTTCGTGAAGCCGATCAACCCGGCCTTGCTGGCCGCGTAGTTGGCTTGGCCCTTGTTGCCCGTGATGCCGACGATGCTGGTGATGTTGATGATCCGGCCGGCCCGGCGTTTCATCATCCCGCGGATCACGGTTTTGGTGGTGTAGAAGGCGCCCTTGAGGTTGGCGTCCAGCACCTGGTTCCAATCGTCGTCGGCCAGTCGGATCAGCAGGTTGTCCCGGGTGAGCCCGGCGTTGTTCACCAGGATCGAGATCGGTCCGAGGGCCTTTTCCGCCGCGGCGATCGCGGCCTCGACCGCCGCGCGGTCGGCCACGTCGCAGGCCACCCCGACCGTCCGGGGCCCCAATTCCGAGGCCACGGCGGCGGCTTGGTCCGGATTTCGGCCTACTACCGCGACGGAGGCGCCTGCTTGGTGAAGCGCGGCCGCAATGCCCCGCCCGATTCCACGGGTGCTGCCGGTGACAAAAGCCACCTGGCCGGTGAGGTCGATTGCGACGGTCATCGGAGGAACGCCTCGACCTCGTCGGCCGTCCCCAAACCGACATACTCGGCGTCATCGACGATCCGCTTGACCAATCCGCCGAGGACCTTGCCGGGACCGATCTCAACGAATCGAACCACCGGGGCCAGAGCCGCGAGCGCGCGAACGCACTCGATCCACCGCACGGGGGCGGTGAGTTGCTCCTCGAGCCGGCGTTTGGCCAGCGCGGCTGTAGTGACTGCGGCGGCGCTGGCATTGGCCATGATGGGGAAGGCAGGGTCGGCAAACGGCACGGCCGCCAGCGCGGCGGCCAGGCCCGGAACCGCCGGGGCCATCAACGGCGAGTGGAAGGCGCCACTGACCTTGAGCGGGAGGACCCGCTTTGCCCCGGCCGCTTTGCAGGCGGTGCCGGCCCGGTCGACCGCGCCCGGATCGCCGGAGATGACGGTTTGGTCCGGGGCGTTGAGATTGGCCGCGACGGCCACGTCGCCCGGCGTTGACACCGCGGAACACTGCGCCACGACCTCGTCGCTGGCCATTCCCAAGACGGCCGCCATCGCGCCGGGCCGCTGGCTTCCGGCTTCTTGCATGAGTTCGCCGCGGCGCCGGACCAGCCGGGCGGCATCGAGGGCGGACAGGGCCCCCGCGGCCACGTAGGCCGAGTATTCGCCGAGGCTGTGGCCGGCGGCGCCGCTGACGGGCCCGAGCCGGCCGGCCACCAGGGTCAATACGGCCGCGGAATGGGCGAGAATGGCGGGCTGGGTGTTGCTGGTTTGTTGGAGCGCATCCTCGGGGCCTTCGGTCATGATCCGACTGAGCGGAAAGCCTAACGCTTGATCGATGGACTCGAGGGTTTGGCGGGCGGCCGGAAACCGGTCGGCCAAATCCTTGGCCATCCCGACTTTCTGGGCGCCCTGCCCGGGGAATAGCAGGACGGTTACCATCGAACCACCACGGCTCCCCAGGTGAAACCGGCGCCGAAGCTGACCAGCAGCACCACCATCCCAGGCTTGAGGCGGCCACTCTGCTCGGCCTCGACCAAGGCCAGCGGAATCGTCCCGGCGGAGGTATTCCCGTACCGATCGATGTTGATGACGACCTTCTCGATCGGGACCCCCACCTCGCCGGCGGTCGAGTTGATGATCCGGAGATTGGCCTGGTGGGGGACGAGGAGGTCGATATCCTGGGGCCGGAGCCCGGCCTTGCCGAGCGCTTGGTGGCAGGCCTGCGCCATCCGGCGGACCGCCACTTTGAAGACTTCCCGGCCCGCCATCTTGACGAAGAGCCGCCGGTCCCGAATGATGGCCTCGGTCGGCGGCTCGGTTGAACCTCCGGCGGGGATGTACAGCAGATCGGCCAGGGTGCCGTCGGCACCTAACGAAGTGGAGAGGATGCCCCGGTTGTCGACGGAGGGAACCAGAACCGCGGCCCCCGCGCCGTCGCCGAACAGCACGGCGGTGTTGCGGTCCTGCCAATCGACGATTGACGACAACCGGTCGCCGCCCATGGCGAGGACCCGTTGGCTCGCCCCACTGGCAATCAATCCTTCGGCCACGGTCAACGAGTAGAGCCACCCCGGACACGCTGCGACGACATCAAACGCGGCCGCGGTCCCGCCGCCCAGCTTGGCTTGGACATCGCAGGCGGCCGACGGCAGGCGCCGGTCGGGCGTACAGGTGCCGCAGATGATGGTGTCGATGGCGGCCATCTCGAGGCCCGCCGCGGCGAGGGCCTCCCGGGAGGCCGACACGAAGAGGTCGGACAGGGCCTCGTTCGGCTGCAGCACCCGGCGCTCGCGAATTCCGGTCCGCTCGACGATCCAGTCGTTGGAGGTGTCGAGGGTCTTCTCGAGGTCGGCATTGGTGATGACCGTCGACGGGGCCGCCGCCCCAATGCCGGCAATCCTGGCGATGGGTTTTCGCATCTACGCTGGTTCTGCCGACGGGGCGTGGGACGCGAACTCGGTGCCGATATGCTGCGACAGTTCGCTCTCGACCGCCTGAACCGCAACCCGGATGGCGTTCTTGATGGCGTCGGCGTTCGAACTGCCATGACAGATAATAGGATTGCCCTTGACCCCGAGGAGCGGTGATCCGCCGTATTGGGAGTAGTCGAGCATCCGGAACGCTTTCCGGGTCGAGGGCTGCTCCCAGATGCCTTCCCGGGTGGCCAACAGGCGGACCAGGCCCAGAACCGATTCGTAGAACTTAAGGACGACATTGCCGACGAAGCCATCACACACCACGACATCGACGCGGCCGATCCGGTGATGCTCGCCCAGGATGTCCCGGCCCTCGATGTTGCCGGCGTAGTTGATGCCCGGGGCCTGCTTCAGCAACAAGTGGGCTTCCTTGACGATGGCATTGCCCTTGCCCTCTTCCTCACCGACGTTGAGCAGCCCGATGGTCGGGCTGGGACGGCGCTGAATGTCCCGCATGTAGATCGTGCCGAGGTAGGCAAAGCCGAGCAGTTCCCGGGGCGAACAGTCGAGGTTGGCTCCGGCGTCCAACATCAAGACGGGTCCGTCGGCGGTGGGCAGGAGGGCTCCGACGGTGGCCCGTTCGACCCCCGGATGGAGGCCAAGGAGCATGGTCGAGGCCGCGAGCATGGCCCCGGTGTTGCCGGCGGAGACGAAGACGTCGGCCTGGCCACTGGCCTCGAGCCCCAGGCCGACGACGATGCTGCTTTTTTGCTTGCGGCGGACGGCTTCGAGCGGCCGCTCGCCCGGGCCAATGACTTCGGGCGCCTCGACGACGGAGATTCGGCTGGCGTCGAAGCCCGAGTGTTTCGCGATCTCGGCCTCAACCAGCGCGGTTTGGCCGACGAATTGAATGGTAAAACCGGGTGGGAGTTCCTTCAGCGCCAAAATTGCGCCCTCGACCTCGGTCGTGGGCGCCCAATCGCCTCCCATCGCGTCGAGCGCGACGCGAACCACTTGCCTCAGTCCTCGACCTCGAGACGCTTCTTGCCGGCGTAGTACCCGCACGATTCGCAAATCCGATGCGGGAGCCGGGGCGAGCTACACCGGGGGCAGTTCTGCAGCTTCATGCCGGCGGCCGAATGATGACTCCGGCGCATCCGCTTCCTCGATTTCGAGGTTTTTCTCTTGGGTACGGCCATAAACTCCTCGGGATTACTTGGGTTCGTTGCAGGTGCACGGACCCTGGTTCAAATCTTCGCCACACTTGGGGCACAAGCCCGCGCAGTCCTCGCGGCAGAGCGGGTACTTCGAAAACGCCAACGCCAACTCTTCGCGGACCGCCGCCGTCACGTCGACATGGGCGACCGGCTCGGTGAGCGGATACACGCTGGGGTCGTCCTGGAGATCGGGGTCGGCGGAAAAGACCGCAGCCACGGCCGACTCGACCGGCACCTCGAGGTCCTTCAGGCAACGACGGCAATTGGTCTGGGCCCGTCCGGCAAAGCGCCCGTGCCACACATAGTCGCCCCGACCGGTGATCTCGAGAGTGCCCGCGATAGCAAGCGGCCCGGCCAATGAAACACCCAGCCCTTCGAACAGGGCGTCGGCGGCCGGGACCGTTCCGCTGGTCTCGACCGGTCCCCGATGGATCTCTCGAATATCAACCCGGAGCATAACCCGTAAAGCTAGCCGCGAGATAGGTTTAGGACAAGGAGTTCAGCCCCAGAGATTGGCCCGCTCCGCCTCGGTAAAGAAGAACCCGATTTCGCGCGCCGCATTCTCGTCGCTGTCCGAGCCGTGGACCGCGTTCCTCCCCTTGGATTCAGCGAAGAGCTTCCGGATGGTGCCGGGGGCCGCTTCGGCGGGGTCAGTGGCGCCAATGGCCGTCCGGAAGGCCTTGACGGCGTCGTCATGCTCGAGCGCCATCGGAAAACACGGCCCGCTGGTCATGAAGTCGACCAGCTCCTGGTAGAACGGTCGGCCCCGGTGCACGTCGTAGAACGCCTCCGCCTCGACTCGGGAGAGCCGCGCCAGCTTCCCGGCCCGGACCTTCCAACCGGCCCGTTCGAGATGGGCGATGATATTGCCGGTGTTGGCTTTGGCAACCGCGTCGGGCTTAACAATTCCTAGGGTCAATCGGCCAGCCATGGAATCCTCTTATTTCAGGCGCTGTTGGATCAGTTGAACGACGTCGGCGGGACGCTCCATCACGCTGACGCCGGCGGCTTTGAACGCCGCGATCTTTTCGGCGGCCGTTCCGGACGACCCCGAGACGATCGCGCCGGCGTGGCCCATCCGGCGTCCCGGCGGCGCGGTCTGTCCGGCAATGAATCCGACCACCGGCTTGGTCACCTGCTGGGCAATGAATTCCGCGGCCTTCTGCTCGTCCGTTCCGCCGATTTCGCCCATCATGACAATGGCGTCGGTGTCAGGGTCGGCCTGGAACGCGGCGAGCACGTCGATGAAGTTGGTGCCGATGACCGGATCGCCGCCGATTCCAACGCAGGTGCTCTGGCCAATCCCGTGCTTGGTGAGCTGGTTGACGACCTCGTAGGTCAGGGTACCGCTTCGGGACACCAGACCGACGCGGCCCGGCAAGCAGATGTTGCCGGGGATGATCCCGACCTTGGCCACCCCGGGGGTAATGAGCCCCGGGCAGTTCGGCCCGAGCAGCCGGGCGCCCTTGTCCCGAACGAACGGCATGACCTTCGTCATGTCGAGAACCGGAATGCCCTCGGTAATGCAGACGATGAAGGCGATCCCGGCGTCAGCGGCCTCCGCAATGGCCGCAGCGGCGAAGGGCGGCGGCACATAGATGACCGAGGTGTTTGCTCCGGTGGTTTGGACGGCCTCGGCGACGGTATCGAATACGGGGACCTTGGCTTCAAATTGCTGGCCGCCCTTCCCCGGCGTGACCCCGGCGACCACGTTGGTGCCATACGCCAGCATTTGCTTCGAGTGGAACGACCCGTCCCGTCCGGTAATGCCTTGGACCACCAAGCGGGTCGAGGCGTTGACGAAAATGCTCATTTGGCCCCCTTGGCGAGCGCGACCGCCTGCTTGACGGCCTCATCCATGTCGTTCAGTGCTTTCATGCCGACCCCTTCGAGAATCTTGATCGCTTCCTTCTCGTTGGTGCCGGTCAGGCGAATGACGATCGGGACCTCGACCTTGAACTGCCGGGTGGCCGTTACGATACCGTTGGCCACGTCGTCGGTCCGGGTAATGCCGCCGAAGATATTGAACAGGATGACTTTCACGGCCGGATCGGCGGTGATGATCTTGAGCGCGTCGACCACTTTCTCCGGGTTGGAGCTCCCGCCGATGTCCAAGAAGTTGGCCGGTTCGCCGCCGTAGTACTTGACCAGGTCCATAGTGGCCATTGCCAGGCCCGCTCCGTTCACGACGCAGCCGACATTGCCGTCGAGCTTGATGAACGTGAGGTTGGCCTTTCGGGCGGCAACTTCGCTCGGAGCCTCGGCGGTTTCGTCGCGCAGGGCGGCGAGATCCCGGCGCCGATCGAGTTCATTGTCGTCGATCGAGATTTTGGCGTCGAGGGCCAGGACTTTGCCGTCCGGGGTCGTCGCGAGCGGGTTGATCTCGGCCAGGGAGGCTCCGTTGGCCATAAAGGCCGCGTAGAGTTGCTCCATGATCTTCGCGGCCGCCCGCACTTGGTCGAAGTTCTGGTACAACTTGAGGGCCAGACCTAACGCCTGGTGCGGAAGGAGTCCGTACCGGGGATCGACCGCCAGGCGGTGAATCTGCTCGGGCGTCTTGGCGGCCACTTCCTCGATGTCGACCCCTCCAGCCGGGCTCACCATAAACAGCGGCCGTTGCGACTCGCGGTCCATGATCAACCCGACGTAGCATTCGGTGACGATGTCGGCCGCGGGAACCACCAAGACCTTTTCAACCACCAGGCCCTTGATGGTCATGCCGAGAATGCGAGTGGCGTGTTCCTTCGTTTCGTCGGGGGTCTGGGCCAATTTGACCCCGCCGGCCTTCCCGCGGCCCCCGGAATGCACTTGCGCTTTGACGACGACCGTGCCGCCGAGCCGGCGCGCAATTGCAGTGGCCTCGTCGGGGGTGGAGGCCACCCCGCCATCGAACATCGGGACTCCGTGAACCTTGAGTAGTTCGCGGGCTTGGTACTCGTGGAGGTTCACATTCCCCCCGGGGAATGAAGCGTTAGTGGGGAGCGAGCAAGTTCTGGGCGGAAAAGGTAGCCGGTGGCTTAAGCCTAAACAATGCCTTGACTTACGGCTTAGGGTCGCGGGCCGGGACGCCGGCTGGCCGAAGCAAGGCTCGAAGATACCCGAAGGCCAGGCCGAAGTCCTGAAGGTCGCCCCGTTTGAGCGCGGCCTCCGCCCGGTCGAGCCACTCCCGGGCCCGCTCCAGGCGCGGTCCGGCGGCCGACCCGACCGCCGCCGGCGCGGCGACTCCGCGAAGGTTCTGCCACGCCTCGTCGTAGGTCCTCCCCGCTCCGAGCCGGTTGCCGACGGCCAGATTGACGAGGATGAGGGCGCCCTGTCCCGGAATGCCGAGGGCGTAATTGGGTTGGTACGCCACCAAGGTGTCGCCGAGGGTCGAGAACCGGATTACGCCGGGGAGGTAGTCGGCTCCGGCAGCCCGGACCGAATCCCGGATTTGTTGAAAGAAAGGAAACCGGTCCCAGCGCTGCTGGAGCTCCCGCGGCGCGGGAACCGACGAGAGCGTGTCCTCCACGGTTACCCAGCCAAGGCCCCGGGGCCCCGCCGGCGCGACCAAGAGGGTCGTGACCCGGGTGCCGTCGTCGCCTCCGAACGGGATGCGATAGGGATCGATGGCGAGCCCGCTTCGGGACGATTCACTGACCGGGCTGCTCTGGCGCCCCATGGAGGCCACCGAGCGCCCGAGCCAGCCGGGTCCTTGAAGGACCTGAGCTTGGATATCAAGCAACTCGGGCGGGAGGCCCCGTTGCGCCCCAATCGCGGGCATCAGCGCCGAGGCCGGCTCAATCAGCGGGGCCGCGAGCCGGGCCCACGCCGTGGCCAGGGAATCGGCGTCCGGCCGGAGATACACGCGGACCTCCCCGCCCCTGGCTCGGACCACCCCAACGAAACCGGCCCGGACCGACCCGACGTCCCGGCCCCGCCAGGCTACCGTCCGGCTCGACGGAAAGCGATCAACGGTCAGGTAGCCATCGGACACCCAGTAGACATCGCGGTCGACGACCGTGGGGCGCGGCCGGCCCCAATCGGCGAAGGGCGCAATACCCTGGAGCCGGCTGACCGGGTCGAGGCGCCACGCCAAGCGCTGGCTCGGTCCGGCCCGGAGCACCGGTCCATGTTGCAGCGCCCACGCCAAGGCGATCCGGCGAGGCGTGCTGTACAGGGCGACGCCGGCTGCCGCCGGGTCGAGATCGAACTCCGGCGCCCCGGGCGCCGCGTGGTGACGCGACAGGGTGACGTATGGGACGATTCCCGGCGCAAACGCATCATCACCCCATCGGAGCGAGGTCAGCCCGCCGTTCGGTCCCGGTAGGTGGTCGGCCACCGCAACCAAGGACGGGTCGCCGAGGGGCCGGCTCCGAAGTACAAACCAGATCCGGGTTGGGGCGGCGCCGACCTCGACCATCCCCGGGACGACATCGAGCACCCGGTTGCTGTCGCCGGTGGCGAGCCGGCCGAGGGCTTCCGCGTCCCAGATCGACGGACCGAGGGTATCCGGAATTCGAGCGCTCCCCTCAACGAGGGGGATGGAGTAGGCCACTGAATCGACGCCCCGAAGTTGGGAAAGTTCGGCAAGGCCGATCGGGGTTTCCGTGACGCGCGACTGGACCAAGATGTTGCCGCCAAGGACCGCGAGGCCCAGACCGACCCACCCAGTCAGCGCGATGACGAACCGGAACTTGAGGGTCCAGAGCAGCGTCAAGACCGCCGCGGTCGCGGCGAAGAGCACGGTCAATTCGGCGATGGTGGTCCGGAGCAGAAACTCGGACGGTGCGATGGAGGCGCTCCGGGTGGCGGCCAACCGGTACGGCTCCAAGGCGAAGTGCCACCCGATCAACCCGGCGGTGGCGATGAGCAGGACGCCAAGCTGGAGCCGTGACTGCGGCGCGAGCCAAAGGCGGCGATCGGCGATCCGCATCGTGCCGCCGAGGGTGTTGATGAAGACGATCATGACGAGCGACGGGATCACCGTCGTCGCCGCCCGGTCGTAGAGGAGTTCCCAGAGCGGGAGTAACGCGGCAAAGACCCCGAGGTCCACTTGGAGCAGAAGGTCCGGGACGCCGAACCGGACGCCCTCGGAGGCGAGGAGGGCCGGCAGCAGCCAGGTGCCGGTGCCGCCACCGACTCCGACGCCGGCGATGATTCCCACTCCCGCGGCCACGGCATAAACCGACCGTTCCGAGAAGCGGCTGAGGGGCTTGGGGACCTCGCCGGTCTGGAGCAGGATCGACCGAGTTACCCAGACGAAGTGGCCGACGAACCACGAGATGGCCACCACCAGGCCCAGGAGCTCGAGGGCGCCGGTGGTGATCGCGAACCGAGTCCCGACCAATGCGGCCGACTCGGAGACGCGGGCCTCCCAGAGGCGCTCGGTGGCGAACTCGGCCGTCCACCGGCCGAGCACCAAGGTGGAGACGACGGTGGCCACGGCGACCACGAGACGCCGTCGCCCGCGCGGCATGACCATCAGGCCTCGATACCTTGGTCGGCCAGCCAGGCGCGCATTTCGGCATGGTACCGGTTCAATGCCTCCTGGCTGGTTGCCTCAAACCGCATCACCAGCACGGGCTGGGTGTTGGAGGACCGAAGCAAGGCCCAGCCGTCGGGATAGGCGATCCGCACCCCGTCGATCGGGTTGACCGGGTAGAGCGAGCGGAAATGGGCGGATGCCTTTTCAACGATCCCGAACTTGACGTCGTCGGGACAGTCGACCCGGAGCTCGGGGGTTGCGAAGGTGCGCGGGAGATCGGCGATCAGGCGCTTCAGGCCGAACGGTTCCGAAGCGACGATCTCGAGGAGCCGGGCGGCCGCAAACAGGGCGTCGTCGTAGCCGAGGTAGTCGCCGCCGAAGAAGATATGTCCGCTCATCTCGCCGGCCAGCGGGGCCTGGAGCTCCTTCATGCGGGCTTTGATCAAGGAGTGACCGGTCTTCCACATTTCGGGCTTGGCTCCGGCGGCGGCGAGCGCCTTTGGCAAGACTTCCGAACACTTGACGTCGAAGATGACTGAGATTCCCGGTCCGAACCGGCGCACCGCATCGCGGCCGAGGATGACCAGCAACTGGTCGCCGAAGAGAATGTTGCCGTCCTCATCCACGGCGCCGATGCGGTCGCCATCGCCGTCGAAGGCCACGCCGAGTTCCGCCCCGGTCCGGCGGACGTCGTGAATCAAATCCGCGAGGTTGTCGGGAACGGTCGGATCGGGGTGGTGATTCGGGAAGGTGCCGTCGGACTCACAGAACAGAGGCACCACCTCGCACCCCAGGGCCGTCAGGGTCCGAACGGCGATCAGGCTGGCAACCCCATTGCCGCAGTCCACCACGACCTTGACCGGCCGGGCGAGCCGGTGGCGGGAGAGGATGGCCTGCTGGTATCCGTCGAGGATCGAGCTGTCGGTGCGCTGGCTTCCCGATCCGGTCCGCCAGGTTTCCGCCACCATGACGTCGTAGAGGTGGAGAATCTCGTCGCCGTGGACCGAGTCGCCGTTGAGGACCATCTTGAACCCGTTGAACTCAGGCGGGTTGTGGGACCCGGTGACCTGGAGGCCGCCGTCGGTTTTCAGGTGGTGCACGGCGAAATAGAGCGCGGGCGACGGGACCATGCCGACATCGACCGCGGTGCCGCCCGCGTCGGTGATTCCCTGCCGGACGCCCGTGGCGAGGGCGTCGCCGGAGGGCCGGTTGTCCCGCCCAACGGCCAGCACCGGGGCCCGCCCCATCCGTTCCCACGCCGCGGTCGCGAAGGCTCGTCCTAACGCTCGCGCGAGCTCCGGGGTCAGTTCCGTGCCGACGATGCCGCGGACGTCGTATTGGCGGAAGATTGTCCTGGGCAGGTTCATGGTCGTGACACGCCTCTCCCGCGGATGATACGGCCCAGCGACGCCGAAGCGTCACTGGGCAGTAGTAACCCCGACGGAGCGGGCCGAATCTAGCGGCCGATCCGATCGAGAACGGTTCCCGCGAACGAGGCCGCGCTCTGGTCCGAGCCGGTCACGAGGATCTGCGGGATCACGCCGAAGACCAAAATCAACACCACGCCGATGGCGACGGCCCATTTAGCCGCGGGAGGCAACACGGCCCCTTCGTGGGCTTGATCGGACACCGGTTCCCGCATGTAGATCGATCGAACCACCGGCAGATAGTAGCCGGCCGACACCAAGCTGGTCAGGACGAGGACGATCGCGAGGAGCCGATGATGCTCGGCGGTCACGGCGGTCAAGATGGCCCACTTGCCGATGAAGCCGAAGGTTCCGGGGAAACCCAGCAGCGAGAACATGCAGATGGTGAGGGCGAAGGCGATCCAGGGCCGGTTGCGGGCCAGCCCGGCGATCGAATCGACGGTCACGTCCCGTTCGCCGCCCCGCCCCAAGATCCCGAGGATGCCGAAGGTCGCGAGCGTCGTTAGCACGTAAGCACCCAAGTAGAGCAACGTCGCGCTGGCCCCGGCCCGGCTGCCAGCCCAGACCGCCGACAGGATGTACCCGGCGTGAGCAATCGAACTGTAGGCGAGCATTCGCTTGATCGAGCGCTGCACCAGGGCGACCAGGTTGCCGACGATCATCGAGGCCGCCGCCAGGGTTCCGACGAGCGGCTGCCAGGTGTCGATCGAGGTGCCGAAGCCGACCATCAGGACGCGAACCAGCGCGACGAACCCGGCCACCTTGACGCCGGTGGCCATGTAGGCGGTCACCGGCGTGGGGGCACCGTCATAGACATCGGGGGCCCACATGTGGAACGGGACGGAGGCGACCTTGAATCCCAGCCCGATCAGAATCAGGGCCACCCCAATGGCCGCCATCGGGGACATGCCGTGTTGGGTAATGCTGGCGCCGACGGCCGTCAGGCTGGTCTGGCCGGTGGCGCCGTAGACCAGGGCAATCCCATAGAGCAGGAAGGCCGAGGCGAACGCCCCCACCAGGAAATACTTGATGCCGGCCTCGGCCGAGAGGACGCTCCGGCGATTGAACGCCGCCAGCACGTAGATCGGGACCGACATCACCTCGAGGCCCAGGAATAGCACGATCAGGTCTTCGGCCCCGGCGAGAAACATCATGCCGGACGTGGCCATGAGGAGCAGCGCGTAATACTCGGGTGCGATCAAGTCCTCGCGTTCGAGATAGTCGAGTGAGAGCAGGATCGCGCCGGCGCTCGCGATCAAGACCAGCAACAGCGAGGCAAAACGGTAGCCGTCGAGGGCCACCATATGCGGTGGCCCCTCGGCCACCAAGCCGGCACGCCAGAGTGCCACGAGGACCGCCGTAGCGGCCCCGATGCCCGCCAGCGCCACCCAGCCCGCGAGCTTCGAGTCCGCCGCGGTCTGGTGGCGCCAGGCGTTGAGGAGGAGCACGATCAAGGCGGTCGCGGTCACCACCAGTTCCGGCAAGAGCGCGATCAAGGTGCCGGCCGGGGTCGTCAGATTGAGGCCGGTCATCGGGCCACCTCACGAATCGGCACGACCTCTTCGCCGGGGACCGGCATACCCCGCACCGTCATGATGAAGCGGCGGGCCGTGGGCTCCATTTTGTCGAGCACCGGTTTGGGATAGAGTCCCATCCAGACGATGCCAACCAGCAGCGGAATCAACACGATCAGTTCCCGGCGAGTGAGATCTGGGATGGTTTGGTTTTCCGGCTTGTCGAGCCGGTTAAAGATCAGGCGCTGGAGGGCCCAGAGCAGATAGGCCGCGGCGAAGATCACCCCAGTCGTGGCCAGGCCTGTCGCGACCGGGTACTCGCGGAAGCTCCCGATCAGGACCAAGAACTCGCCGACGAAGCCGTTCAACCCCGGGAGTCCGATCGAGGCGAGCGAAACGACGGTGAGGACCAGGCTGAACACCGGGATGACCCGGGCCAGTCCGCCGTAGGCGCTGATTTCCCGAGTGTGGCGCCGTTCGTAGAGCATCCCAATCAGGAAGAAGAGCGCGCCCGTCGAGAACCCATGCCCGATCATCACCATCAGGGCGCCTTGAACGCCCTGAATGCTGCCGGCCCAAATCCCGAGCATCGCAAAACCCAAATGGCTCACCGAGGAGTAGGCCACCAGTTTCTTGATGTCCGGTTGGACCATCGCAACCAGGGCCCCGTAAATGATTCCGATGACCGCGAGGGTGACCACGATTCCCTCGACGGCTTGGCTGTACGCCACGTTCGGAAAAAACGGCAAGGCGAACCGGAGGAAGCCGTAGGTGCCCATTTTGAGGAGCACGCTCGCCAGGATGACGCTGCCGGCCGTGGGCGCTTCGACGTGGGCGTCCGGCAACCAGGTGTGGAACGGGAACATCGGGACTTTGATCGCAAAGGCCAGGAAGAAGGCCAGGAACAACCACGGCGCAACCCGCCCCATGATCGGCGACTGGGCGTAGGACAACAGGTGGAAATACGAGAACGAGACGGTACCGCTCATGACGGCCGCCACCCGCACCATGACGAGAATGGCCACCAGCATCAGGAGGGAGCCCGCCATGGTGTACACGAAGAACTTGAGGGCCGCGTAGAGCCGGTTCTTCCCGCCCCAGATCCCGATCAGGAAGTACATCGGGATCAGCATGACTTCCCAGAACACATAGAACAAGAACATGTCGGTGGCGATGAACACGCCGATCATGCCGGTGGTCAGAATCAGGAGGAGGGCGTAGTACCCTTTTTCCTTCTGGGTGATGGAGTTGAAGCTGCCCAGGACGCACAGCGGCATCAGCATGGTGGTGAGCAACACCATCATCAGGGAAATCCCGTCGATCCCGACGGCGTATGAGATGCCCCACCCCGGGATCCATGGCGTCGACGACAGGAGTTCCATGGTGCCGTTGACCGTGTCGACCGACCACCAGAGGCCGGCCGAGAGCACGAATTCAGCGATGGTGACCACCAAGGCCAATCGCTTGGCCACGCCGGCGGGCGCCAGGAAAATGGCCAGGGCCCCCAGGAGGGGCACCGCCAGGAGGGCGTGGAGAATCCACGCGTTGTAGCTGACCGAGTTCAGGAAGTTGATCATGGCGACCTTACCGGACCGCGGCGTGGATGAGCCAGACCGCGCCGATGGCGAACACGATCACGTAGAAACCGACCTGGCCGGACTGGAGCCGCCCGCCAAGCCACCCCAGGCCGCGAGCCAGGCCGGCGGACCCGTTGACCCCAACGCCGTCGATGACGCCCTGGTCGACGAACTTCCAGAGGACGAGCCGCGAGATCCCGGTCAGCGGCCGGACGATCAGCGAATGATAGATCTCGTCGATGTAGTACTTGTGGAGCAGCACCTTGGCGAAACCGACCTCCTCGGGTGCTTTCTTCGCGACGATGATCGGGACGGCCATCGTGGCCCGGTAGCCGGCCCAGAGGCCGAGTACAGCGATGACGACCGCCGCCGCAATCAGGGCGTACTCGGTGGACCCATGGGGCAGTTCCGCCGGCATGAGCTTGGCCGCGGGCGCCAGGACCGGTTCGAGCCAGGTGTCGAGTCCGTGGTGCGGGAGGCCCGGAACGAACGTCGGCAGATTGAGGAGGCCGCCGACGACCGTCAGGATACCGAGGACGATCAACGGGCCGGTCATGACCATCGGCGCTTCGTGGAGATGCTCCCGCTCCTTGTCACCAGTCCGATTCTCGCCGTAGAACGTCATGGCCAGGAGCCGCATCATATAGAACGCGGTCATCAGGGCCGCGACGACGCCGCCGGCCCAGAAGACGTAGTAGATCGGCTGTTCGGCCCCGCGGCTGAACGCAAAGGCGAGAATCTCGTCCTTTGAGAAGAAGCCGGAGAACGGCGGTACGCCCGCGATGGCCAGCGTGGCCAGCAGCATCAGCACGTAGGTGACGGGCATGTACTTCTTGAGCCCGCCCATGTTCCGCATGTCCTGCGGGTCATCGTGGCTATGGCTCGTGTGATAGGCGTGGTGCATCGCGTGGATCACGCTACCAGAGCCTAGGAACAGGAGGGCTTTGAAGAAGGCGTGGGTCACGAGGTGAAACACCCCGGCCGAGTACGCTGCCGAGCCGACGCCGAGGAACATGTAGCCCAACTGCGAGACGGTCGAATAGGCCAGGACTTTCTTGATATCGTACTGGCGGAGGCCGATCGAGGCGGCAAACAACGCGGTCAGCGCGCCGACCCCGGCCACGACCATGCTGGACGTCGGCGCCATCGCGAACAGCACGCTGGTCCGGGCCACGAGATACACCCCGGCCGTCACCATCGTGGCCGCGTGGATCAGGGCGGATACCGGTGTGGGGCCGGCCATGGCGTCCGGGAGCCAGACGTAAAGCGGAATCTGCGCCGACTTGCCGGCGCACCCGAGGAACAGGAACAAGGTGATGGCCGTGACCACCCCGCCGCCGACGGCCAGGATCTGGGGGGCCCGCGCCGCGATCTCGGTGAACTCGAGCGTACCAAGGTGCCAGAACAGCAGGAACATGGCCAGCATGACGCCGAAGTCGCCGATCCGGTTGACGATGAATGCCTTCTTCCCGGCATCGGCGTTGGCCTTCTCCTGGTACCAGAAGCCGATCAAGAGGTAGGAACAGAGCCCCACGCCCTCCCAGCCGATGAACAACACCGGTAAGCTCGACCCGAGCACGAGGATCAGCATGAATGCGATGAAGAGGTTGAGATAGGCGAAGAACCTCGCAAATCCCTCGTCGTGATGCATGTAGCCGACGCTGAAGATATGGATCAGGCTCCCGACCCCGGTGATCACCAGCATCATCACGGCCGAGAGTTGATCAACCTGGAGCGACAGATTGATCTTCAAGGCCCCCGCCCCAATCCACGCCCAGAGGGGCACGATGATCGGGGCTTCAGGCGGGTGGCTCCAGAGGCCGGCAAAGATCGCCAGCGCGACGCCGAAGGCGCCGAGCAGCACGCCCGGGCCCACGAGTGAGACGATGCGTTTCGCGTCCGGCTTGACCATGGCCACGGTGCCGTTCACCAGGAAACCCAGGAACGGCAGGGCGATCGTCAGCCAAATCCAGGAGGGATTCATCAGCCCTGAAGGAGGTTGATGTTCTTGAGGTCAACCGACTTGGTGTGTCGGAAGATGGCGAGGATGATCGCCAAGCCGACAGCGGCCTCGGCCGCGGCGACGGTCATGACGAAGAAGACCATGACTTGTCCGCCGAAACCGTGGGCGGTCGAGAGGGCGACAAACGACAAGTTGACGGCGTTCAGCATCAACTCCACGCACATGAACAGGACGATCGCGTTGCGGCGGGTCAAAACCCCAACGACCCCGATCGCAAACAGCATGGCCGAGAGCAGGAGGGAAGGTCCGAGGAGCATCTAGAGCTTCCGTTTGGCGAGGACGACCGCGCCGACTGCCGCGGCCAAGAGAAGAATGGACGTGATCTCGAACGGGACCAGATAGGTCTCGAACATCGGCTTAGCCACGGCGCCGATCGGGTTGCTGAACGCGGCGGCGGATTGGACCGGCCCGCCCCCACCGGCGGTGAGCGGGCTCGCCGCGCCCGCCGTTTCGGTCAGCCGGGCGGCCAGTCCCGCCACCGAGGTGGTGCGAAAGCCCAAGAACGCGGCTACGAGCGCCGACCCCAGCAGGACCGCCACCAGCCGAGTGGGGCCTTTCTTGATGTCGCCCGCCTCGTCCTTGCCGAGATTGAGCAACATGATGACGAACATGAAGAGCACCATGACCGCACCGGCGTAGACCAGCACCTGCATGGCGGCAATGAACTGGGCGTTCAGCAGCACGTAAATGCCGGCCAGGGCAAACATGGTCGACACCAGCCAGAGGGCCGACGGAACCGGGTTCCGTTGGGTGATGCAGAGGACGGCCGAGACGACGGCGAAGACGGCCAGGGCGTAGAAGACGATTTCCGTCATCATTGGCCTCGGAGGTCGGCGGGGTCCCAAAGGGTCGAGACCGGATGGGTCTGCGACGTCAGCCGCTCGAGGTCATAGACGAACCGGTCCCGGCTGTATTCGGCGTTCTCGAAGTGCACGCCGACATGGATGGCCTCCTCTGGACAGACCTCCTGGCAATAGCCGCAGAAGACGCAGCGGAACTCGTCGATCTCGTAGATCAACGGGTAGCGGTTGCCGTCCTCGTCCTCGCCCGGCACCAGCTTGATGCAGTTGGCCGGGCAGATCTGGGGGCAGAGACCACACGCGACGCATTTCGACCGGCCCTGTTCGTCGGCGAGCATCCGGTGGGTGCCCCGCCAGCGGGTCGAGAGCGTATAGGCGCCCCGCTCGTCGGCCGTGCTCCGCTCCTCCGGGTACTGCATCGTGACCTTGGGCTGGAACATGTGCTTGAAGGTGAGCACCATCCCCTTGAGCGCCGCACGGACGTAGCTGTTTTCCCGATCCGGCCGCTTCATGACCTTCACACCAATTGCCATAGACTTAGCTCCCCGCGTTCGCCGGGGTCCGCGGCTGCCGGTACGAACCCGACAACAGCGTACCGCGATCGAGGATGAAGAAAATTACGTAGCACAGCACGGCGTTGACCCCGAACAGGACCAAGGAGCGCACCTTCGGATCGGAAATCCCGACGACCGATTCCAACACCCAGACCAAGACGGTGGTGACGATGATGTAGGCGAGGGCGAGCGGAATCAGGAACTTCCACCCCAACGCCATCAGCTGATCGTAGCGGAACCGGGGCAAGGTCCACCGGATCCACATGAAGAAGAACAGGAAGAAAAAGGTCTTCAGGAACATAGCCAACCCGGTAATCAGGGTGGCGAGTCCGCTCCCGGTTTCATCCCACCGGCCGGGAAGGTCCCAGCCGCCGAAGAACAGCGTGGCCATCATCGCCGAAACCGTCACCATGTTGGCATACTCGGCAATGAAGAACAGCGAGAACTTCATCGCGCTGTACTCGGTATGGTATCCGGCGATCAACTCCGACTCGGCCTCCGGAAGGTCGAATGGAAGCCGGTTGGTTTCGGCGAACCCAGCCACCATGAAGATGAAGAATGACACCGTCAGCGGCAGGATGAACCAAAGCCCCTGCTGCTGGGCCCGGATCACTTCGCTGAAGGTGGCGTTGCCGGTCAGGAGGAGCAACGGAATCAAGCTCATGCCCATCGCGACTTCGTAGGAGATCATCTGGGCGCTCGACCGGAGCCCGCCCAGCAAACTGTATTTGCTGTTGGACGACCACCCGGCCAGCGCGATGCCGTAGACACCGAGTGAGCTGATGGCCAGCACGAACAGGAAGCCGATCGGGAGATCGGCCACCGACATGGCGAGCGAGCCGTGATAGGAGACAGCTCCCAACAGGGGCAGGTTCCAGTCGACGTTGACCGTCATCGGCGCCGCCCACGGGATGACCGCGGCAAGGCACATCGCCGGAATGAAGGCGAGCGCCGGGGCTAGGATGAACAGGGCGGTGTTCGCCTCGGCCGGGAACGTTTCCTCCTTCAGGATGTTCTTGACGCCGTCGGCGGCGGGCTGGAGGAGACCAGCCCACCCAACCCGGTTGGGTCCCCGCCGGTTTTGCATCCAGGCCGAGACCTTGCGCTCCATTAGCGTCAAGAGCGCTACACCGACGATGGTGACGGTAAAGACGACCAGCATCTTGATGACGGAGAAGAGCAGGAACCCCTTCATGGCAGGTGTCATCGAGTCGCCCCCGCGGTGGCCGGGTTGACGACGCGGCCGGTATGGCCCAAGTCGGCGTAGGTCAGGCCCGCGAGCGCCGGGACCGATTTGCCAAGGGCGGCGAACGCCTCGGCGGCGGTGGCCGGGACGGCCAGTCCCCGGGCGAAGTGGGCGGCCTCGGCGGCGATCCACCACGCCGGCCGGGACATGGCTGGCGCAGATTTGGCCTGGAAATACCGCTGCACTCGATGATCGCGGTTCACATAGGTGCCATTTTCTTCGGCCATGTTGGTCGTGGGCAGGAGCAGCCGCGCGCCATGGAGCCGCTCATCGTCCACCGTGCCGATGACGACGGTATTGGCGCCGAGGGCGGCCACCTCCGCATCGGTCAATTCGGCGTCGAGGACGATGGTGAGGTCGGCGGCCTTGGACGCGGCCACCGCCGCCTTCCAGTCGGTTGAATAGCCGGTGAGGCCGGCCCCGTGCAGATTCGGCACCCGCTCCGCCCGAAGCGCCAGATTAGGGAGGCCCGCGAGCGGAGCCTCCGCCCCGATTGGCACCTGGATGGCCGCCACTACCCTGCTCCCGTCGACCAATTGCCGGACCAACCCGAGCGATTCCGTCGACGCCCGCCCCGAGGCCAGAATGACCACGCTCTTAGCCGCCCCAACCAGCCCGGCCAGTTCCTGAAGCGCCTCGTCCCACCCAACCGCCGAGTGCCGAGCGCCGAGTGCCGAGTGCCGAGCCGCCAACGGCGCCTCGATCCGGTCCCCCCGGTTGAGCCACCGGTAGTCGGCCCGGCCGGTATCGCAGATGAAGTGACGGTTGACGTCCAGGTTCGGCCGGGGCCGGAGCCGGACGACCACATCGTCGCGGGTGTCGATCATGGTGTTGCAGCCCTGGGTACACCCCGGGCAGACGCTCGCGGTCTTGTCGAGATCCCACGCGCGCGCCTTGTGAAGGAAGTCCTTCGAGATCAGCGACCCGACGGGACAGAGGTCGACCACGTTGCCCGCCCAGGGGTGGGTGAGCTCGTGATCGGGATCGATGCCGATGTAGGCCCGGTCGCCCCGCTCGGAGACGTTCAACACCGGCTCGTCGGCCACGTTCTCCATGAACCGAACGCAGCGGGTGCAGAGGATGCATCGGTTCGCAACGTACAGTATGTCGGGTCCAAAAGCTTCGACCGGGTTGTACCGCTTGGCGTAGTCCGAGTACCGGGTTTCGGCGCGCCCTTCTTGGAAGACATAGTCTTGCAGTTCGCACTCGCCGGCCTGATCACAGATCGGGCAGTCGAGCGGGTGGTTGATCAACAGGAACTCGAGAACCGATTCCCGGGCCTTCTTCGATTTCTCGTTGTTGACGTTGATCACGTTGCCCTCGGCCACCGTGGTGACGCAGGCCGGCATCAGCTTCGGCGCCTTCTCCACGTCGACCAAACACATCCGGCAGACCGCCGGCGAGGGGAGCGACGGATGGTAGCAATAGTGCGGTACCAAGATGCCCGCTTGCTTGGCCGCCTCGATGATCGTGGTGCCCTTGGGCACCGCGATGGCTACGCCGTCGATGGTTACGTTGACCAGATCGCTCATACGGCCGCCAGCGCCGGGGCTTTGGCCCGGCTCAAATAGGCTTCGAATTCTTCGGGAAACTTCTTGATGCCGCTGACGATCGGAGCCGCGCAGGAGTCGGACAGGACGCAAATCGTCCGGCCGGTCATCTGTTCAGAGAGATCGAGCAGCAAGTCGAGATCGGAATGTTTGCCTTGGCCCTTCAGGATCCGCTCGAGAATCTTGGTAGTCCAGGCGGTGCCTTCGCGGCACTGGGTACACTGAGCGCAGGACTCATGGGCGTAGAACTTGGCCAAGCGGTACACCTCGTATACGATGTCGGCGGAGTCATCCATCACGATGAATCCGGCCGAGCCGAGCATCGAGCCCTTCTCGACGATGCCCTCGTAGTCGCAGAGCGCGGACTCGGCTTCGGCGGCCGTCATGATCGGGACCGACGAGCCGCCCGGAATGACCGCCTTGAGTCGCCGGCCCGGCCGCATCCCGCCGGCCAAGTCGTGAATCAAGTCCTTCATCGGGAAGCCCATCGTGATTTCGAAGTTGCCGGGCTTCATGACATGGCCGCACACCGAGAACAGCTTGGTGCCGGTGCTTTTCGGATTATTGAGGCAGAGTGCCTTGTACCAGGCGGCGCCCCGGGTCAGGATGTGACTCGCGACCGCCAATGTTTCGACGTTGTTGATCGTCGTCGGCATCCCGAACAGCCCCGCCACGGCCGGGAACGGAGGCTTGATCCGGGGATTGCCCCGCTTCCCTTCGATCGAGTTCATCATCGCGGTCTCTTCACCGCAGATGTAGGCACCCGCTCCGCGGTGTAGCACGATGTCGATCCGCTTGCCCGAGCCGAAGGCGCTGGCCCCGAGCGCCCCGTTGGCATAGGCCTCTTCAACCGCCCGAGTCATAACTTTCCACGGCTCGGTGAACTCACCCCGGATGTAGACGTAGCAGCGCTCGGCCCCGATCGCGTAGGCCGCAATAGCGCAACCCTCGATCAACTGGTGGGGCGTCCACCGCAGGATCTCACGGTCTTTGAAGGTGCCGGGCTCGGATTCGTCGGCGTTGCAGACGAGGTAGTGGGGCTTGTTGTCGCCCTTCGGCATGAAGCTCCACTTGAGGCCGGTCGGAAACCCCGCCCCGCCTCGTCCCCGGAGCCCCGAGGCCTTGATCTCTTCAATGATCCCGTCCGGCGTCATCGAGAGGGCCTTCTTGAGCCCCTCGTACCCCCCCCGCTTAACCCACCCGGAAAAGGTCCGAGCCTCCGCGTCCCCAAAATACTTCGAAAGGAGCACTGTCTCCTTCGGATGCGACGGATGAGGAAACCCCATTAGCCCACCCTTTCCCGTACCGCCGAGTGCCGAGTGCCGAGTCCCGAGCCCCGATTCATACATACCTCGCGAGGATTCCGGGCACCCGTTCGGGTGTGACGCCGTCATGGAAATCGTCGTTGATCATGATCGGCGTCGCGAACCCGCACGCCCCCAAACATT
Source organism: Gemmatimonadota bacterium (assembly GCA_009692115.1). Taxonomy (NCBI): domain Bacteria; kingdom Pseudomonadati; phylum Gemmatimonadota; species Gemmatimonadota bacterium. The sequence goes on from SHZU01000003.1 coordinate 214,646, forward strand.
CGACTTCGGTCACCGTGAACCGTCCGTCCGCACTGGTGGCTCCGAGTTCACCGCAGCCGGTGGTCGAGAGAATCGCCTTGAGGACGTCGTCCGAGCCGCAAAGGTGGCACGGTGAGGTTCCGCAGACCTGGATGAAGTTCCGGCCGACCGGATGAAGGTGGTACATGGTGTAGAAGGTGGCCACGCCCCGGATATAGGCCGGGGTCAAGCCGAGGACCTCGCCGATTTCGGCGATCCCTTCGGGGGCGATCCAGCCCCGCTCCTCCTGTACCATCCAGAGGGCCGGCAGCAGGCAGGCCTGCTTGGTCGGATAGTCGGGAAACAGCGCTTCGAGCTTCTCTTTGATCCGCCCCACGAACACCGGGGCATATGACGCGGCGCCGCTCATCGGTCAATCTCTCCCATCACGATATCGATGCTTGCGTTGATGGCAATCACGTCCGACAAAAGGGCGCCCTCGCATAGTTTGGGCAGGCAGGCCAGGTTGATGAACGAAGGCGGACGGATCCGCCATCGGACCGGCTTGGCCGTCCCGTCGGACACGAAGTAGTAGCCAAGCTCGCCCTTGGGATTTTCGACTCCCATGTACGCTTCGCCGACCGGGGCGGCCACGCCCTCCATCACTTGTTTGAAGTGGTGGATCATGGCTTCCATGTCGCTCATCGCGCGCCCTTTGGGCGGCAGGATGACGCGATGATCCGCGGTGTTGAGTGGCGCGCCCTTCAGGGTGGCGAGCCGGTCGAGGGCCTGGTCGAGGATCCGGTTCGACTGGTACATCTCCTCGAGCCGAACCCGGTAGCGGTCGTAGATGTCGCCGTGTTCACCGATCGGGACATCGAAGTCATAGGTGTCATAGCCCAAATAGGGCCGGTCTTTGCGCACGTCATAGGATACGCCGCTTGCCCGGAGCATCGGCCCCGAGAGCGAATAGTTGATCGCGTCCTCACCGCTCAGCACCCCGACGCCCTGCGTTCGCCCGCACCAAATCGAGTTGCGGGTGAACATCGCGTCGACTTCATCGAGGGTATGCGGGAACGTCCGGCAGAAATCCCGGAGGCCGGCCTCGAATCCTTCGGGGACGTCGGCCATCATGCCGCCGACGCGGGTCAAGCTGGTGGTGAGTCGGGCTCCGGTCCACGATTCCTGGAGGTTGTAGATCCGTTCCCGCTGGTAAAACGACCACAGGAACGGGGTAAAGGCCCCCAGGTCGATGCCCGTCGTACCCAGCCAAACCAAGTGAGAAATGATCCGGCTCATTTCGCAGGCAATGACCCGGAGGACCTGGCACCGTTCGGTGATCTCGACGCCCATCAACTTCTCGGCGGCCAACGCCAGGCAGACGTTATTGGCCATCGGGGACAAGTAATCGGTCCGGTCGGTCAGCGGCACGATCTGGTTGTAGTGCCGGTATTCACCCAGCTTTTCGAACCCCGAATGGAGATAGCCGATATGGGGGATGCAGCGAATAACGGTTTCGCCCTCGAGCTCGAGTACCAGCCGCAAGACGCCGTGGGTGGCCGGGTGCTGCGGACCGATGTTGACCAGCATGTGCTCCGCGCCGAACTCGTCGTCCGAACCCTTCTTGGCCGACAACGGGAGGCGGGTTGCTCGTCCCTCGGCGTCGACGCCGGGCGTGGCCAGCGACATTTCCAAAGTGCGGGTGCTCATCGGATCTCTCCCCGCTCGCCCTTGACCAGCCGGCGCTTCATGTCCTCGGGCAACTCATCGAACGCGTCGGCAATCGTCAGTTCTTCCATCGAATAGTTGGCTTCGGGGTTGGCCGCCAGCACCTGCCGGGTCTGCTCGGCCCGGGAAAAATTGCCGCGGAGCGGGAAGTCCTTCCGGAGCGGGAACCCCTCGGCGTAGGTGTCCCACATCAAAATCCGGCGGAGGTCAGGATGGCCCCGGAAGGTCACCCCGAACAGGTCGAACACCTCGCGCTCGAGCCAGTTGGCTCCCTTCCACAAGTCGAAGACGGAGTCGACGGCGAGCGGCGCGGTCTTATTCAGCTCGATCTTGATTCGGAGGTCGGCCTTCCGATCGAGCGATCGGAGCTGGTAGGAAACCTCGAGCGGGTGTTCCGGGTCGCGATAGTCGATCGCGGTGATGTCGGTGAGGTAGTTGAACTGCTGGCCGGCGGTGGTCTTGAGCCAAGCCAGGATCTCATGGGCCCGGGCGGGCTCAACCCACACGATGGTATCGCCGCAGGACACAGCGGCCCGCCGGATGGCCGGCCCGAACGCCGTCCGAAGGGCCTCGACCGAGGGCGACAGAGCCGTCGCGGTGGCCGTCATGCGGAACGAGTCTGGTGGACGGAGTTGCCGAACGGTTCCGAGACGACGTCAATTTTCTCGGGCGGCATGAAGAAGCCCCGCTCGTCCATCAGAAATTCCTGCCGGAGGGTCGGATCGGTGATCGATTCGCCCTTGATCTTCTTCTGCAACATCATGATCCCGTACAGCAACCCTTCGGGGCGTGGCGGGCACCCGGGGACATAGACGTCGACCGGGATGATCGTGTCGATGCCCTGCACCATGGCGTAGGTATCGAAAATCCCACCGGTCGAGGCGCAGGCACCCATCGAGATGGCCCATTTCGGCTGGGGCATCTGATCCCAGATCCGGCGAATGATCGGCGCCAGCTTGAAGGGAAGCCGCCCGGCGCAGATCAGGACGTCGGCCTGCCGCGGCGAGAAGCTCATCCGCTCCATGCCGAACCGGGAAATATCGAACCGGCCGGCCGCCGTGGCCATGAACTCGATGGCGCAGCAGGCGGTGCCGAACGGCATCGACCAGAGCGAGTTGGCCCGGCTCCAGTTGACCAGCGAATCGAGTCTGGTGGTCATCCAGTTGGGCGAAACCGCCGGAATCTCGGCCGTTTCCGGGTTGGCATCGGGAGGTAGTGTCAGTCCCATTGGAACGCGCCCCGCTTCCAGACGTAGATGTAACCCACGGCGAGAATGCCGACGAACACCAGCATCTCGATGAGGAGGAGGCCCCGGATTGCCGTGAGCTGGTGGAAGGCTACCGCCCACGGAATCATGAAGACGGTTTCGATATCGAAGATGATGAACAGCATCGCGACCAGGTACCACTTGATCGAGAACCGTTCGCGGGCGTCGCCAAGAACCGGGATGCCCGATTCATAGGGCGCCACCTTGGTGGCGGTGCGTCGATAGGTCGAGAAGATGTGCGAGACACCGAGCATCATGATCGCGTTGGCGACCACGAACCCGATCAGCACCAGCACTGGAACGTACGACCGTAGCATGGCAGCGGTCCCGATGACTTGTAATAGGCCAGCCGGCAGGAATGGCATCGTGAAATATTTCACGAACTTCGGAGGTCGAATCTAACCAAGCGTCAAATCCAGTTCAACCCAGCCGGTACCCCCGCAAATGGCGTCCGCGACTGGGTTTAGTACCACTCTGGCTGCATTGAGAGCGGCGTCTCGTCAAGGCGGCGTAACAGCTGGTGGGTCGGCTGGGTGGCGGCAAGGACCCAATCCAGGAAGTAGCGGGCGGCGGCCAGTTTGCCCAAGTAAAAGCGGTCCCCTGGGCTGGCCTCGAGGCCTCGTTGGGCGGCCAGGGCCTGCTCGACCCAGAGCCATCCGACGACGGTGTGACCGAAGACGGTCAAGTAGGGGAACGCGTTGGCCAGGCCGCGTTCGGGGTCGGGACACGCCACCAACCGGTCGGTGGTCTCGACCAGCGCAGTGACGCCCGCCGCCAACGCGGTCCCCAGATGGATCAGGTTGGTGTTGGTGCCGACCGCCCCCGCGCTGCCGAGCGGGCGGAACTTGCCTTCGCCGAGATTGAAGACGGGGTTGACGGTGCCCCGCGAGCCCATTTTATGGTTCAGGCCGCCGATGCAGACGTCAGTGCGGTCGGCCAAGGTGCCGTCGTCCGCCATCAAGTACTTCGGGACGATGAACAACGAGATGCCGCGGACGCCGGCGGGGGCGCCCTCGATCTTCGCCATGACCAGATGGACGATATTCTCGGAGAGTTCGTGGTCGCCGGCGGAGATCCACATCTTCGATCCGAACAACCGGTAGGTCCCATCCGGGCCCGGCACCGCCCGGGTGGTGATGTCGGCGAGGGACGAACCGGCCTGGGTTTCCGAGAGGGCCATGGTGCCGAAGAACCGCCCGGCCGGCATCGGCTCGGCGTACTGCTCGATCTGCGCCGGGGTGCCGTGGGCCAGGATCAGGTTGACCGCCGCCCCGGTCAGCAGCGCGTAGCCGGCCGTCGACCCGTTGGCGGCTTTGAAATGGGCAAACGCGGCTTTCTCGACGACGCAGGGCAGCTGGAGGCCGCCGCGATCAGCCGAATGGCCCGCCACCATGCACCCCGCCTCGACGTAGGCGTCGAGCGCTTCTTTGACGGCGGGATGGGGGTGAACCCGATGGCCGTCAAACGTAGGCTCGGCTACGTCCACGGTCTTCCAATGGGGCCGAAACCGGGTCTGGGCCAGGACCTTGGCCGCGTCCATGATCTGATCGAACGTTGCCCGGCTATGCTCGGCACAACGAGCCCGTTGGCAAAGCGCCTCGGTGTCGAGTACTTCATAGAGTTGGAACTCGAGATCGCGGCGGGAGAGCAAATCAGCCATTGAGGTCGACCGTTGGGGTGGGGGCGACTCGGCGCCGTAGAATCTACGCCCCCGCTCTGCCGTCGATACCATGGGCCGGCCCCCGATCGGTCCCGGCGCCGCACTTGTGAAGGCACCGGCCCAGTGGGTAGGGTTCCGTCTTCCTCATGGCGCGCTACACCCTCCAAACTTCCGGCCGGCTGGCCCTGGCCGGCCCCGACGGCCCGTGCGGGGTCGACGATCCGATTGCCCTCCCGCTCCTCGTCCTGGCGGCCCTCCACGCCGGGGGCGGAGTCGACGACGATGCCGCCTTGCTGCTGCTGACGCCGGACCTCACCCCCGCGGCCGGGCGCGCCCGGCTCGCGGCCGCGGCGGCCGCGGTGGCGGCCAGTGCCGGCGCCCCGCTGATCGAGTATTCCGACGGCCGCCTCACGCTTCGCCGGGATCTGGTGGGGGTGGATGTCGAGACCTCGGCGGTGGCGGAACACCACCCGCTGCAGGCCGGCTTTCTGGCCGGTGTCCTGCTGCCTTCACCGGAATTCGGCGACTGGGTGGCGGACGTTCGGCCCCGGATTCGGGCGGCCCATGGGCCGGCTCGGTTGGGATCGTGGCTCGGCACCCCGACCGACCGGACCGCGGCCTTGATCGCTGTCGGGGGCCTGATCCTGCTGGTGTCGGTGTGGGCGACCCGGGCCGCCCCTCCGCCCGGCCTGGCGGCCGGGGCCGCGATCGTGCTGGCCGATCTCGACAATGCGACCGGCGACACCCTGTTCGACCAGTCGTTGATCGTGGCGGCCGCCGTCGGCCTCGGGCAATCGGCGCGCTTCAGCATTCTGTCCCGGAACCGAGTGGTGGAGGCCCTGCAGCGGATGGGACAGTCTCGGACCGACACGGTTCGGCTCAGTTTTGAGTTGGCCCGGGAAGTGGCGGCCCGGGAGAATACCCAGTACGTCCTCGGGTTTCGGATCGAGCGGGTTGGCGAGGGGTACCGTCTCTCCTCAACGCTTGCCGAGGCAGGGTCCGGCCAAGCGGTGCGTTCGGCCGAAGCCAGCGCCGAGACCCGGGCCGGCACGTTGAGCGCGCTGGACCGGTTGATCGATGAAACCCGGGCGGGTTTGGGAGAGAGCCGAAGCGAACGGCGGGAACGTTCGGTGGGCCTCCCGGCGGCGACGACGCCTTCGTTCGAGGCGCTCCGGTCCTACGCCCAAGGCAGTCTGGCCTGGGGGCGGGGTGAGTTTGCGATTGCCAAGGGGTTGTGGGGGCGGGCGCTGGATTTGGACACCGGGTTTGCGATGGCGTTGGGGGCCATGGGGGCGTACTACACCCGCCATCACGATCGGGCCGCGGCCACCCGGTTCTATACCCAGGCGCTGCGGCAGCGGGACCGCCTGACCGAGTTGGAGCGGCTTCGGCTCGAGGAGGGGTACGCTGGCCTTCGGGGTGAAACCGATTCGATGCTCGCGATCGACCGGGCCATCGTGGCGCGGTTCCCGTCAGCCGAGAGCTGGTACGGCTACGGGACCGAATTGATGCGCCTCGGCCGGAGCCGGGAGGCACTGAACGCCCTGACCGAGGCCCTCAGGTTCGACTCGACGGACGCCAACATCCACGGGAACTTGGGCAACGCGGCAAAGCAAACGGACCAGCTGGATCTGGCCCTCGAACACTTCAACCGTGCCGCCGCGATTGATAGTACCGTGCTCCTCCGCGGGTTCGTCATCGCCGAGTACGGCGAACTACTGGTTCGGCTCGGCCGGTTCGACGAGGCCGACGACCATTTTCGGCGGATCCTTAGCCGCCCCGGGATTCGGGACCGGCCCTATGCCCTTCGGAGTCTCGGGCTGCTCCGCGTGTGGCGGGGCCGGCTCGATGAAGCGGTCGGATTCCTTCGGCAAGCCACCGCGGCCTCGATCCAGGTCGATGACCGGACGGCGCTCGGCGCGCTCCGGGGCCGGGCCTATGAGGGCCTAACGCTGCTGCTGATGGGCGATGGTCAGGAAGCCAACCGGGCGCTCGACTCCTTGATGACCAGTATCCGTCCGAATGTCGAGCCGCAGGCCCTCGCCCTGTTTGTCCGGACGCTCCTGCGGGCCAACCGAATTGCCGATGCCCGGCGGCTCGCCACCCTGCCGCATGACACCGTGGGCCAAGCCGATCGGAAGGCGCTCCGGTTTGTCAGCGCGGCGGTGGCCATCGCCGGCGGGCAGGCGGATTCAGGCATGGCACTCCTCGAGGCCGGCGCGGCCGCGCCCCAGCCGGCGGTGACCAACTGGCTTCGGGTCGAAGGTCTCGTGGGTCAGCGGAAGGCCGAGCCTGCTCTCGCGCTCGCGGACTCGCTCACCGCCAGCCGCGAGTTTGGAACCGAATCTCAATTCGAGTGGATCTGGGGCTTGGTCCGGGCCGCCGACCTCGCCGCTGAGCTCGGCCACGGGAAGGCGGCGCTGGCGGGGTACCGGCGTCTCATCGACCTGTGGAGCGGTGGCGACCGGTCGTCCGCCTTGCTCGACCACGCCCGGAAACAAGTGGAGGTCCTCGGAACCGCACGGTGACGTTATATTCGCTGGTCCTTTCCTACTACCCCCACGCCTGGAAACTCGCGGATGTCCATTAAATCCGATCGTTGGATTCGCCGGATGGTGAAGGAACACGCCATGATCGAGCCATTCACCGATTCGCAGGTCCGGCAGGTCGATGCCCAGGGCCGGAAGGTGATTTCGTACGGCGTGTCCTCGTACGGCTACGACATGCGGGTGGCCGGCGAGTTCAAGATCTTTACCAACGTGCTGTCGGCCATCGTCGATCCCAAGGACTTCGATCCGAAGAGCTTCGTCGAATTTCAGGGCGACACCTGCATCGTCCCCCCCAACAGTTTCGCGCTGGCCCGTTCGGTCGAGTACTTCCGGATCCCGCGGAACGTCCTGACCATCTGCGTCGGGAAATCGACCTATGCCCGGTGTGGCATCATTACCAACGTGACGCCGTTCGAGCCCGAGTGGGAAGGCCACGTCACCCTGGAAATCTCCAATACCACGCCGCTCCCGGCCAAAGTCTACGCCAACGAGGGCATTTGTCAGGTGCTGTTCTTCGAGGCCGACGCCGACGACGTCTGCGAGACGAGCTACAAGGACAAGGCCGGCAAGTATCAGGGCCAGTTGGGCGTCACCCTTCCAAGGCTATAGACCTATGGCATACGAAGACCTTGACCCGGCCCGGCCCCGCCGCCTCGATGGGTGGCGGAGTCCGACCCTCGGGCTCGACCTGGTGGTGCCAAACCCCAACTGGCGGACCAGGGCCCGGTAGTACCAGCCCGTCCACCGGATCCTGGGGTCATTGGCTGAAAGATTGACCGGCAGCCGGATGTTGGCGCTGGCGACGCCAAGTGGCTAGAGGAAAGTGAGATGCCGAACCTGCTCTGCCAGGGGCCGGTAGTCGATCCGTCGCTCGTGGAACCGGCCCCGCTTGCCCCAGATGGTGAGGCCGAGGATCGCGAGGATCACGGCCAGTTCGATCCGGCCCCAAAGGCCGGCTGCTGCCCACCCGCTCCCGTTCGCCATGAGCCCCATCCCCGCGGCGACGGCCGCCATCCACTCCAGGCTGAATACCATCGTGAAGGCGGATCGATACCGGTCGGCGTAGTAGGTCGCCAAGTGGTCGAACCACCCATGGGTCGGGGGCCAACCCTTCGGTCAATTGGCCCCGAATGCCGGGGCCGAGTTCGGCCCACCGGGCCAGCCAGAGCGCGGCGGTGGCCTCGGGATAGTTCGAGGGGATCCGGCGCACCGCCAGATTCCGGAGGGCCCCAAGCCAGGCGAATGCCGTGGGCGCCAGGGACGAGAGATGTCGTCTCGCCGACCCGCCGAAAGCACGTTGGCGGTGCCGCCCAGATCTGGAAGTACCTTGCGGGTGGCGTCGGCGGGCTCGCCGCCTTTTCTTGGCGCGCTGGTTGGTGGGCGGTTCCGGATCGATGCTTCATTCCTTCGAGGTCGAAGAAGCGACCTCGGGATCCGAGTTTCGGACCACGATTCGCCCGCGGAGCGTCCGGTTCGTCGAGAGCCCGTCGAGTATTCCGCCGCGGGACAACCGGGCCTGTGACGACCCGTTTATCGCGACACAGGCCCGGTCCATCAACACCGAGGGGTGGCTCGACTTCGATGCGCCGAAGCGGGAGCTGTAGGTGCCCCTCAACTGCACCACGTATGACCAGGCAGGCGGGGTGGTGGCCAATGTCGTTCTGGCCAATCGGATCCGGGCCGACGCCACCGACTGGTACAACCCGTTGGGGTGAGGCCGCCAAACACCGGGGTCGTGGAAAGCGGGAGCGTACCGGGTCGACTGTGCCTACGGCGGAAAGGTGGTCGTCAGTGGTTCGTTCAAGGTGCTAGCGAGTGATGTCGTACACCTGCAGACTCGGGTTGGGTGGGTTACTGGCGGCAAAGACGAACAGCCGCCCCCCAATCCGAACGACCTCCCCGGTATGAAGTCCGTTGGCCACGACCACCGACCCAGCCAGCACGGGCCGGGCCGGATCGGCCAGATCGTAGACGTAGAGCCCGTGCTTGGACCAATCCGCCGTCACGACGAGCAAGGTGCCGTCGTCGGTCACGGCCACGTCGCTGACCGTCCGGCCCTCGGGAATCCGGAGCGAGTCGGCCAAGACCGGGCCGCTACCGCTGATTCGCCAAATCTTGACCGCATCGCCGACGCCCGACCCGTTGCGGGGGCTCCCGCCCCAGGTGCCGGTGTAGGCGTACTGACCCTTCACCCAGAGATCGGAACCCCAGCGTTCCGGGACGTTGTTGCCGCCGCCTAACGTGGCCAGGGTGATCGGGTCGAGCTTCCAGAGTCCGCTGGCTAAGTCATTGGCCCAGAGGGCGCCATCGGCCAGCATGATCCCCCAGACGAAGGTGTTGCCGATTCCTCCAGGGCGGACCTGGGCCCGGATCCGGGGGGTCAAGTCGCCGTTCAGGGTGCCCGACACGTCGAGCGCCACCACCCCGCCGTTGTAGAACGCCGCATAGAGGATCTGTTTGGCTTCGTCCATCCAGAAATTATGGACGCCGGCGCCCGGGATCCGAAGCGAGGCCACTTCCCGGGGGGCGGTCAGATCGGACACGTCGACGACATGGAGATCGCCGGCGGAGGTGTCGATCAGGCGGGCCGGTCCCTCCTGCCCGATGAAGAGGTAGCGCTTTTCGCCCGACACCGGATTGTGGAACCACCACGCGTTGTGGACGGCGGGGCCACCGGGGACGCCGTTGGCGCTGGTGACGAGACGGCTGATCTCGACCGGGTTCGACGGCGAGCCGCCCTTCCGGCCGTTCCCGACGTCGTAGATGACCACGCCGGTGTTCCAGGCGCAGACGAAGGCGATGCCGTCCCGGACGAAGGTGTCGTGAATGCCGTACTGCGGCGGGATCGGCACCTCGCCGACCAGCACGGGTGCGGTGCTCGGAGTGAGCCCCGTCAGACTGAAGACGGCCCGGGCCGTATCCAACTGGGCCCGGATGGTGACTGGACCGGCCGCGGTGAGGCGGATCCGGGCCGTGGCAACGCCCTGCCCGTCCGTTGGGGTCTCGGCGACGATGGTGGCGGCACCGATCACGACCTGCCACTGGAGCGCCTGGCCCACGGCCACCGCGCCGCCCTGGGCTACGGCCACCCGCAGGAGCACTGGAAGCTCGCCGTCAACCTCGGCCCGTTGATTGTTGCCGCCAACGACCGCCAGGGTCACGGCAGGCGGGGGTGGCGGAGGGACCGGTTCGCTGGTGCAGGCGACGGTCAGGGCCAGGAGGCAGGTGACAAATCTCATTTGGTCTCCAGGACAACAACCAAGTGGGGGGCCTGCCCTGACAAATCAGGCTCCGTCGCCGACTTGGTGCTCGGGACGAGCGGTGGCGGAGGCCTGGAGGAAATCAGCGTTCATCCTGGCAATGGTCCAGACCCCGATCTCTTTCGGACACGCCTCCGAGCACTCCCCGAAATTGGTGCAGCCGCCGAAGCCCTCGAGATCCATTCGGCCGACCATGGCGAGCGCCCGGCGATAGCGCTCGGGTTGCCCCTGCGGGAGTAAGCTCAGATGGCTGACCTTGGCCGCCGTGAACAACATGGCGCTGGCGTTCGGACAGGCGGCGACGCAGGCTCCACACCCGATGCATTGGGCCGCGTCCATGGCCCGGTCGGCTACATCCTTTGCCACCGGCACCGCATTGGCGTCGGGGGCATTCCCCGTTGCGATGCTGATAAACCCTCCGGCTTGGATGATCCGATCGAGCGCGCTTCGATCCACCGACAAGTCTCGGATGATGGGGAACGCCCGGGCCCGGAAGGGCTCGACCGTAATCGTGTCGCCGTCCTCGAAGGACCGCATGCGAAGCTGGCAGGTTGTGGTGGCCTTGTGGGGCCCGTGCGGGAGGCCGTCAATGACCATCGCGCAACTGCCGCAAATCCCTTCCCGGCAATCGTGATCGAACGCGACCGGCTCGGTGCCCTTGGCAATCAGGTCCTCGTTAACGACGTCCATCATCTCGAGGAACGACATCTCGGGGCTGACGGCGTCGGCCCGGTAGGTCTCGAACCGGCCGGCCGCCTTTGGCCCGGCTTGCCGCCAGACTCGGAGCGTGATTTTCATTTGTAGCTTCTCGTCGTGAGCTTCACGTTGTCGAACTGGAGCGGCTCGCGGTGCATCACGGGAGGGTTCGCGTCGCCCTGGTACTCCCAGGCCGCCACGTAGCAGAACCCCTCGTCGTCACGCTTTGCCTCACCGTCCGGGGTCTGGTACTCGGTCCGGAAATGCCCCCCGCACGATTCGTCCCGGTGGAGCGCGTCCCGGCACATCAACTCACCGAACTCGAGGAAATCTGCGACGCGGCCGGCCTTTTCCAGCGATTGATTCATCTCCTCGCCCTGGCCGAGGACCCGGACCGACGACCAGAACTCCGCTCGGAGTCCCGGGATCAAGTCGAGGGCCGCCCGCAGGCCCTCCGCCGACCGCTCCATGCCGCAGTGGTCCCACATGATCTTGCCGAGTTCCCGGTGAAACGAATCGACGCTCCGCCCGCCTCCCACCGCGAGTAACCGCCGGGTCCGCTCGGTCACCCCGGCCACCGTGGCGGCGGCCTCGGCGATGGTGGCCTGACCGGCGCCCGGTTTGACCTGGGCCAGGTAGTTGCCGATGGTGTACGGAATCACGAAGTACCCGTCGGCCAGGCCCTGCATCAGCGCGCTCGCCCCAAGCCGGTTGGCGCCGTGGTCGGAAAAGTTGGCTTCGCCTAACACGAACAGGCCGGGAACGGTGCTCATCAGGTTGTAGTCGACCCAGAGCCCGCCCATGGTGTAATGGACCGCCGGGAAGATCCGCATCGGAAGCTGGTACGGGTTCTCGCCGGTAATCCGCTCATACATGTCGAACAGGTTGCCGTAGCGTTCCCGGATCTTCGGCTCGCCCAATCGTTTGATGGCGTCGGCAAAATCGAGGTAGACGCCGAGCCCAGTTTCCCCGACGCCGCGGCCGGTGTCGCAGGCCTCCTTGGCGGCCCGGGAGGCAATGTCCCGCGGCGAGAGGTTGCCGAAGCCCGGATATTTCCGCTCGAGGTAGTAGTCGCGCTCGGCTTCGGGAATGTCCGCCGGGGTCCGCTTGTCGCCCGGGGTTGTGGGAACCCAGACCCGGCCGTCGTTTCGGAGCGATTCGCTCATCAGGGTGAGTTTGGACTGATAGTCCCCACTCATCGGGATGCAGGTCGGATGGATCTGGGTGTAGCACGGATTGGCGAAGGCGGCGCCGCGCTTGTAGGCGCGGTAGGTGGCGCTGACGTTGCAGCCCCTGGCGTTGGTTGAGAGGTAGAACACGTTGCCGTAGCCGCCGGTGGCCAGGATTACTGCATCGGCCAAATGGGACTCGATGGCCCCGGTCACCAAGTCCCGGGTGACGATGCCGGTGGCACGCCCGTCGGTGACGATCAGGTCGAGCATTTCGGTCCGGGGCACCATGGTGACCGATCCGGCGGCAATCTGCCGTTCGAGCGCACTGTAGGCGCCCAACAGCAACTGCTGCCCGGTTTGGCCTCGGGCGTAGAACGTCCGGGACACCTGGGCACCGCCGAACGACCGGTTCGATAGCAGGCCCCCGTACTCCCTCGCGAACGGGACGCCCTGGGCCACGCACTGGTCGATGATATCGGTCGACACCTGGGCCAGCCGGTAGACGTTGGCTTCGCGGGCCCGGAAGTCCCCGCCCTTGATGGTGTCGTAGAACAGCCGGTAGACGCTGTCGCCATCATTCTGGTAATTCTTGGTGGCGTTGATCCCGCCCTGCGCCGCGATGCTGTGGGCCCGGCGCGGCGTATCCTGGAAGCAGAAGCAGCGGACCTGGTAGCCCAATTCGCCGAGCGAGGCGGCCGCCGAGGCGCCGGCCAACCCGGAACCGACGACGATGACGCTGTATTTTCGCTTGTTGGCCGGGCTGACCAGCTTCAAGTCGAACTTATGGCGGTCCCACTTCTGCTCCAGCGGACCGGCCGGAATCCGGGCGTTGAGTTCCATGGGTTACCGAACCAATCCGAAGAGCACACCCAGCGGAATCGATACGAAGCCGAGGGGAATGAAGACCGAGATGAACCAGGCTAGATGGAGCCGAATCCCGTTGACGTTCGGGTGATTGGCACCGAGGGTTTGGAACATGCTCCAGATCCCGTGGTGGAGATGCAGAGCCAGCGCTGCCATGGACACGAGGTAGAACAGGGCCACCCAGACTACCGAAAAGCTCCGAACCACGTTCTCGTAGGGCTCGCCCTTGACAAACAAAGACGGGAGAATGGTGCCGGTCGTGAAATGGAGGATATGGAAGATGACGAACGTGGCCAGCAGCAGCCCGCCGATCCGCATCAGGCGGGCCGCGAGGGTCGAGACCTGGGGCCTGAGCTTGGCGTACCGCTCCGGCCGGGCCGCTCTGGCCCGACGGGAAAGCGTCAGGGCGGCGTGGACGTGGAACACCAACGCCACCAGGACCACGGCCCGAGTGCCCCAGACCAGCGCCGGATAGCTCTGGAGCAGCGCGGCATATCCGTTCATGGCGGCCGCACCGCGATGCACCAGCAAGTTCCCGATCATGTGGATCGTGATGAAGCCGACCAGCACGATGCCGGTAGCCGCCATGACGACCTTCCGTCCAATGGTCGACGCGTAGAACCGGACCAGCCACCCGCCCGCCGGTCCGGCCGCCGGGACCGAGGGGGCCGCCATCAGGCCCCGACCGCCGCCTGCATCGAACGAACCCCCTCGGCGGAGGTGTGGAGATCTTTCCTCTCTTGGTCCGTCAGGCTGACCTCGATGATCTGCTCGAGGCCGTTCTTCCCGAGCTTGCAGGGCACGCCGCAGAACACATCCTTGAGACCGTACTCCCCGGTCAGCCAGACGGCGCAGGGCAGGATCCGCTTTTTGTCGAGGACGATGGCTTCGACCATCTGCACGGCCGCCGCGCTCGGGGCGTAATAGGCCGAGCCGGTCTTCAGGTGCGCCACGATCTCAGCGCCACCGTTCCGGGTCCGGGTCACGATTGCGGCCAACTTGTCCTCGGCCAGAAGCTGCCGAACCGGAATCCCGGACACCGTGGTATAGGACACCAGCGGCACCATGGTGTCGCCGTGGCCGCCTAACACCATGGCTTGAATGTCTTCGACCGACACGTCCATGGCTTCGGCCAGGAACATCCGGTACCGGGCGGTATCGAGCACGCCGGCCATCCCAATGACCCGTTCGCGGGGGAATCCGCTGGCTTTCATGGCCACGTAGCACATTACGTCGAGCGGATTGGAGACGACGATGATGATCGAGTTCGGGGCAACCCGGGCAATTTCCTTGGAGACGGCCGAGACGATGCCGGCGTTGGTCTTGACCAGGTCATCCCGGCTCATGCCGGGCTTTCGGGCAATTCCGGCGGTGACGACGAAGATCTCGGAGCCGGCCGCGAGGTCGTAGCTGTTGGTGCCGACGATCCGGGTGTCGTAGCCCTCGATCGGCCCGGACTGCCATTGATCGAGACCCTTGCCCTGGGGCACGCCCTCGACGACGTCGACCATGACGACGGTGCGGGCCAAATTGTTCTCGGCGAGGCGTTGGGCAGCCGTTGCGCCGACATTGCCGGCCCCGACGACAGTGATCTTGTTGAGCATAGGAGGGGTAATCGGTCGAAAAGGGTAACGGTTGAATGCGAAAACGCCCGCCCGGATGACCGACCGGGACGAGGGAAAATCTAGCGATACCAGCCGGTTAGGCCAAGCTAGTGGCGATCGGCTTCGGCGGTGGCGTCGAGGTTGAAGCGCGGGACCTGGGCTAGGAACCGAGTGCCATCATCGCGGAGGAACTCGTAGTGGCCTTCCATGAATCCTGAAGGACTCTTGAGAATGCAGTAACTCTGGTATTCGTAGGTCCGGCCCGGCTCGATCCGGGGCTGCTCGCCGACGACCCCGTCGCCGTTGACTTCGTGGTCCTCGCCGAGTCCGACGGAGTCGTGGATCCGCCAGAGCCGGGTGAGCAGCTTGGCGGGGACGACCCCGACGTTTTCAATCCGGATCGAATAGGCAAAGACGAAATGGCCCAGCGACGGGCGGGACTGCCCGGGCAGGAACGTGGGTCGCACGGTGATGCGAATCCCGTCGGTCAGGCGATAGTAGAACGGGGGCATGGTCGCTTTGGCGGAGTCCGGTGGCCGATCATGACGAGCGCAACGTACGCCAGTCGGGGCCGATTCACCAACCCCCTGCCCCGCGGCCCGAACTTGGTAAGGACCTCCCGGTCGGGATCTACCTGTCCGCGGGCGTGCTCGAGGCGGGTGACCCTGATCTCGAGGGTATCGGGAAAATCGTCAGTGGGACGGCCCATTTGGCCGGCGTGCTCGCCGGGCGGAAGTATCCGGGGCTCAAGCTGGTGACTGAATTCCATCCTGACATGGGTCACGTGGACGTCGTGGGCACGGCGGTGGTCCGCGGGCTCCGGACGCTCTACGCCAAATGACCGCCCCCAGGGGCGCCGGAGACGTTCCGCTGGCGCCGGACGCTCGTGAGTTCATCGCGGCCGCCGCCTCCGGCGAAGGCGCCGAGCCGGACGCGTGATGACGCGACCCAGGGTCAGACTCCGGGCGGGCGGCAACCCGCAAAACGCCAAGGCCGACGGAGACGCGTCGGTGCCGGCCTACATCGCGGCCATGCCGGGTTGGAAGCGTGACACCGGGATACGCCTCGATGCCCTGGTCGGCCAGCAGGTCCCGTTCGTTCAGCAGGCCGTGAAATGGAACCCGCCCTTCTACGGCCTCGAGGGTCAGGGCTGGTTCCTCGGGCTACACGTGTTCACCCGCTACGTCAAGGAGACCTTTTCCGCCACTTTATACACAAGCGTGACGGAGTCGCCCATCCCGACCCTGGCGTCCGCTTATAATTGTATTACACGGCTCGTAGCCACTCAGGTTCCCGAGCAAGCCGGCAACCCAGACTGAGGATCGAACACTTATGGTCGAGTACAACGTATTGGTTCGGCATCTACCTACGGTGACAGTTGTCAAGGTAACCGCACAACGAGGGTCAGCGGTTATCGCGTTGGTACTCGGTGTCGCTGGGTCGCCACTCCGCGCTCAGCAGTGGTTGGCGAGCACCTCGTGCACGGCGAGCGCCGCGCCGATTGCTGATCTTGCAATCACACACATGGTTAATGTTGAGAGTGCAGCAGCCTCAGCGGTGGCGGATGCCGCGTTGCTCGTCGATCCCACCTGTGGCGCAGCCAAGTTGGTGCGTGCCAGCATAGCACGAACCGAGGCCAATGGTGGTTCAAAGGAACGGTGGCTAGCGTCAGCGCGTGCAGGGAAGCTCACGGCGTCGGAAGTCGCGTTCGCCGAAGGCGTAGCCAGCCGCAAGTGGGAAGAGGTGAGCGCCAACGCCATTGCGGCTGGCGACAAGTCCCCGGTGTTTGCATTCTGGACTTCTCCGGCGGCGGGGCAGACGGGCGTCGACCAGTTGGCGGCGTTTGCCACGGCCCATGCGATGCATCCTCGGATCGCTGCACCGGCATTGAACCTGCTCGCGTATGCCTACGCGCAGGCGAATAATGGCGTCACGCAAGTCGACTTTGCCAAGGCTAAGACCTACGCTGAACAGTACGCCAAGGCGTACCCGTCCGCGAACTCGTACGATTCGCAGGCGGAGATTGCGGCACTCTCAGGAGACTTTGCGGCGGCCCTCGCGTCGCAGGTTAAATCCGTAGACATCGCAGGAAATCAGGCGAGCTACCTGGACCGCGCGGATGCGTACAGTCGCCGGACGCGCCGCGAGCAGATTACGACGACGCTGACCAACGCCCTGCAGAAGCTCAACGGAGCGGACACCTCCAAGAAGAGCCTACTCGGCGAGATGATGGTGAACTGCAATTCCAATATGTCGCCGTGCTACCAGTTGAATCCGACGACCTTCATGGCACGCGAAGCCGACGTGAAGTGGGTGACCGGCGGGACGAAGGTGTCGGACGTGAAGATCTACTTCTTCAATGACGACACCGACATGGCGATCGCGACCTACATGGATAACGGCACGTATGTCGTCGACGGGCGCTCGGTCGAATATCAAACGCGTGCCTCGAGCGTCTGGATGCGGAACGATACGACGGGTGCGTGGACGATTGTGCACAGCAATTACGCGCCGGCTGGCGGAGCCGGAATTCCTGCGAAGCCGTAACGCGTGAGCGAGGTCATCCGTGGGCAGCTGCCTACGCTGATCGCTCTGTCGAAACGACGGCGGGGCATCCCATTTGGGATGCCCCGCTGTCGTTGAGGAGGCATGCTGGATCGATATTCACGAGAATGATGTCGACGAGAGATGGCTAGCGAGGTGGGTCAAGCAGGCGGCGGCGTTGCCCGGGTGGCTCCCGTAGCCGACGTGGCTACCGCGCCTTCCAATATGCCGCCATCCGGGCTTGAGTGGTTCCGTGCAGTTCGGCGCGCTTGGTCCGATCGTCGCCTCCATCGAACGTCGACCAGGTGCCAAGCCGACCCGGGCGATTCGTTCGCCGGTCGATGGAATTGGGGCGGTATGGAGCGGCATCGCGGGCTGGATAGCGAGGTGCCGCCACGGGACGAACGCCGTGGCGGCACGCCGGGAAAGCAAATCCCGCCGTCACACTCAGGGCGTCAGTTCGCGCCGCTTGGGCTCGAGCCGGACGATCCAGAGGCCGTTGTACATGTCGTTGACGTAGGCGAGTCCGTCTTTCGGGTTGACCACCACGCCCCAGGTCATGGCCGTGTTCTGGACTGTGCCCGTCATGTCGGCGGTGTTGACGTGGACCATTTCCCTGCCCTGTGCCCGGAGATCGCCCTTGAGCTGGCCGGAGACATCAAAGGCCCGGAAGCCCGCGTTGTAGGCACCCATGTAGAGGGTGTCGCCGGCCACCCAGACGTTATGCACGCCGCCGTACTCCGGCTCGTACCACGCCACCGACTTCGGGTGCTCCACATCGGAGACGTCGACGACTTGCATGCGCCCGTAGGCCCGGCCCGCCGAGGCGTCCTTGCCGCCCCGCACGCCGGCGGCGGGAAAGACTTCGTCGGCGATGAAGACGTAGTTCTTGTGGCGCCACGCGGTGTGGGTGCCCCGGATGAAGCCCGGGCCGCCCGAGGCCTCGACATCCCGGTAGAGGGCGTTCAAGTCGTACTTGAACTGGCTCACCAACTGGGGATTCGACGGACTGCCGCCCTTGATCCCGTTTCCGATATCGAGAATGACCAGGCCGTCGTTCCAGTAGCTCGCGTACATCAATCCGTCCTTGATGTCGATATCGTGGAGCGAGCGCCCGGCATCGGGGCGGTCGGTTTTCCACACCGAGACTTCTTTCGGGTGGTATGGATCGTTGATATCGATGACGTGCATCGCCCCGGTGCCGTCATTGGTCAGGTAGACGTGGGTGCCGAACTTCTCCTGCCTGTACACGAACGCCGAGTGGACGCCGGCGGTGACGGTCTCGGTGTACTCGGCGATGACCTTGGGATGCGCGGGGTCTTCGGTCGAGGCGATGACGATCCCGTTCTTCCGGTCGGACGCGCCCTCGCGGGTAAAGACGATGAACTTGCCGTCAGGCGTCGACATCACGTCGTTGATCCGGCGGGTGTTGACGATCAAAGAGTCGGTGAGCGTCGGCTTCGACGGGTCACGGATGTCGATCACGAACAGGGCGTCGCCGCCGGAGCCGGAGCCCAGGTAGGCATAATCCCCGCTCGGGTGAATCCAGATTTCCTCGGTGGTGAACCGGGTCCGGGGTAACCGGCCGACGATCGTGGCCGGCCGACGGACATCACGGGGGGCCAGGGTGACGGTGGCTTCCGCCGACCGGCTCCCGATGCTCGCGGTGATCAGGTAGGTGCCCGCCTCATACCCGACGAACGAGCCGTCGGCGTCGATCATCCCGTGTCCCGGCGAAAAACTCCACTGGGGCGTGAAGCCGGTCACGGCGCGGCCGGTCCGGTCAACGGCATCGACCTTGAACGTCACGACGTCGCCGGCCTTGCCGTTGGTGGTCTCGGGTGAGAGGCTCAACTTGGCGATGGTGTTCGGGAAAACCTTAAGGGCGAACGACTGCTCGGCGGCGCCGGCCCGGGCGGTGATCCGGGCGGTGCCGGCGGCCTTGGCATCGAGGAGACCGTCGGGCCGGACCGTGACGACGGCCGGCGCCGAGCTGGTCCAGGTGACGCCGTCGGTGCGCTGATCGCCCGACTTGGAATAGGTCTTGGCGTCGAGCCGGAGCCGCTGTCCGGCGATGACGGTCTCGACCTTCGGGCTGAGCGTGATCCGCGCGGCCGGGCCTGCCACCATGTTGATCTTGATCAATTCCCGGACCGGCCGGCTACCGGGCACCGACGCGGTCGCCATCACGTTGAAGGAGCCGGTGGAACCGGAGCGGACCAGGCCCGTCGGCTCGACCGAGGCTTCGAAACGGGCGCCCTGGCCCAAGAAGGTGATCCGGGCCTCCGGTACGGGCTTGCCGCTCGCATCGACCGCCGAGGCGATGAGGCGAAGGGTATCCTCGGCCGCCATGGTGACGTTGGTGCCTGGGGTGATGACGATCTTGGCGACCGGGCTCGCCGGCAGCTGGGTGGCCGAGGGAGCCGGGGTCTGGAGTGCAAGAAGAGCGAGGACTGTCAACATCGGTAACCTGGTCCTTTGGAAATGGGATCAGCTGGTCGGCGGATTGAATCCGGGGCCGGCCTCAACCCAGGAACGGAAATACTTGGGATCTTCGATCGGCAACGCTTCCAGAGCGGTCTTGAGCGGACGGAAGGTGTCGACCATGACGGCGAGCTCGTTGGTTTCCTTGGCGCCGATGCTGGCTTCCATCCGGCCCGGGTGGGGCCCGTGCGGGATCCCGTCGGGATGGAGGGTGATGCTGCCGTATTCGATGCCTTTCCTGCTCATGAACTCGCTCGAGGCGTAGTAGAGCACCTCGTCGGAGTCGACGTTACTGTGGTTGTACGGCGCCGGAATCGCTTCGGGGTGGAAGTCGTAGGGCCGGGGGCAGAAGGAACAGATGACGAATCCGTCGCCCTGAAAGGTCTGGTGGACCGGGGGCGGCTGGTGGACCCGGCCGACGATCGGCTCGAAGTCGTGAATGTTGAAGGCCCAGGGGTAGAACATCCCGTCCCAGCCGACGACGTCGAAGGGATGGTGGTCGAGGATGAATTCGTTGAGCCCATGGTGTTGCTTGACCAAGATCTGGAACTCACCGCGTTCGTCGTAGGTCTTGAGTTCCGTCGGGATCCGGAAATCCCGCTCGCTGTACGGCGCCCCTTCGACGATCTGGCCGTACATGTTGCGGTACCGGGTCGGGGTCCGGACGTAGCCCCGGCTCTCGATGATCAGGAACCGATGCGGCACCGGGTCGAGCCTGAACCGGTGCATGATGCCCCGATGGATGACGAGGTAGTCACCTTCTTTGTAGGGCAGGTCGCCGAACTGCGATTCGACGACGCCGCTGCCCTGGCTCACGTAGACCACTTCATCGCATTGGGCGTTGCGGTAGAAGTGGGTGTCATTGACCGTGGGCCGGGCAAACAGCAGGGCGCAGTCGTCGTTGAAGAGGACCGGGACCCGGTCGAGCGTGGGGCTCCCGCCGTCCTTGATCATGGCGGTCTTGAAGTGACGGTGTTTCAGAGTCTGGTCCGGGTCGACCTGATAGGCCGTTTCCCGGAACCGGTTGACCCGGAGGATCGTGGTGGGCGGGTAGATGTGATAGAGGAGTGAGGCCGGGCCGGTAAAGCCCTCGTTGCCCACCAACTGCTCTTGGTAGATCCCGCCGCCCGGTTTCTTGAAGACGGTGTGCCGCTTCCGCGGCATCGTGCCTAACGTGTGGTACACCGGCATCTAGAGGTTCCCCCGGCGCGCCTGTTCCCGCTCGATCGATTCGAACAGGGCTTTGAAGTTGCCCTTCCCGAAGCTCTGGGCGCCCTTCCGCTGAATGATCTCGTAGAAGAGCGTGGGCCGGTCCTGGACCGGCATAGTGAAGATCTGGAGCAGATATCCTTCGTCGTCCCGGTCGATCAGAATGCCCAACTCGCGGAGCGGTTTCAGGTCTTCATCGATCGTGCCGACCCGGTCGAGCACCGTGTCGTAATAGCTGTCGGGGACTTTGAGGAACTCGACGCCGTTGTTCTTGAGCTGGGTGACGGTTTCGATGATGTTCTTGGTGGCCAGCGCGATGTGCTGGACGCCCGGGCCCCGGTAGAAATCGAGATACTCCTCGATTTGGGATTTCTTCTTGCCCGAGGCGGGTTCGTTGACGGGGAACTTGATCCGGCCGTTGCCGTTCGACATGACCTTCGACATCAAGGAGGAGTATTCGGTGCTGATGTCTTTGTCGTCGAAGGAGAGAAGGTTGAAGAAGCCGAGCACCCGCTCGTAGAAGCCGACCCAGTAATTCATCCGGCCGAGTTCAACGTTACCGACGCAGTGGTCGACATATTGAATCCCGGTGCTGGTCCCCTTCATCGGCGAGGAGATCTCGACGAAGCCCGGCATGAAGGGGCCCCGGTAGTTCTTGCGTTCCACCAGCGAGTGGATCGTGTCGCCGTAGGTCTTGATGGCCGCGATCACGATTTCGCCGTGGTCGTCCTTCATGACCCGGGGCTCGTGGACCGACTCGGCGCCCCGTTCCATGGCGGTGGCATAGGCCAGCCGGGCGTCGTCGACCCAGAAGGCCAGATCGCGGACCCCGTCGCCGTGTTTGTTCACGTGGGCGGCGATGTCGCCGTCGGGCCCGAGCGGCGAGGTCAGGACGAACCGGAGCTTATCCTGCTGCAGCAGGTAGCTGGCCCGGTCCCGGACCCCGGTTTCGGGGCCCCGATAGCCGACCAAGTTGAAGCCGAATGCGGCGCGGTAGAAGATTGAACTCTGTTTGGCATTGCCGACGAAGAACTCGATGTAGTCGGTTCCGTTGATCGGGAAGGCGTCGGTAGCGGTTTCGGGCATGACCTGGGTGGCCATTCTGATCTCCAGTTGAGACCACCGGAATTTAGCCTGGAGGCCCCGGGCGGTCGATAGTAAGCCGGTCCAGGCTTCGCCGGAATTGACTCCGGACCCGGACCACCAGGATCGTGGCCACGACGAGCAGCCCGGCCACCAGGCCCCACCAGAGCCCCCGAGGCCCCCAGCCGAGGTGGAAACCCAGCCAGAGGCTGATCGGGAGGCCGATCACGTAGTACCCGGCCAAGTTGATCAGGACCGGCACCCGGGTGTCGCCGATGCCCCGGAGGACGCCCACGGCCACCACTTGGGCGCCGTCAAACACCTGGAAGAGGCCCGCCAGCGGGAGTAGCCCGGCCGCCACGCTCAGGACTGCCGGGTCCGGCGAGTAGGCTCGGGCCAGCACCCCGGGAAAGCCCAAGAATATCGAGGCGGTCAGGGTCATGAACGCGACCCCGACCACCAAGGCTGCGCTCGAAATCCGGCGGGCTTCATCCGGCCGTCCCCCGCCGACCGCTCGCCCCACCAGCACCGACGCCGCCGTCCCGATCCCGAAGGGAACCATGAAGGTGATCGCGGCCATGTTGAGCGCCACCTGATGGCCGGCCACGGCGTGGCTGCCGATCCGTCCCATCAACAGGCCCACCCCGCCAAACACCCCGTACTCGAACAGGATCTGGAACCCGATCGGGAGCCCGAGCGCGAACATCCGGCCGAGCGGACCCAGGGAGAGGGATTCCGGCCGCCAGGGGATCAGGTACGGCTTGAGTACCGGCCAACTGGCCACCAACGCCGCGGCTAGCATGGCCCACCGACTGATGGCCGTGGCCAACGCCGCGCCCGTTACCCCGAGGGCCGGGGCGCCAAGGTGCCCGAAGATGAAGGCCCAGTTGAGGACGACGTTCAGCAGGTTGGCCAGCCCGATGATCAGGAGCAACGCCCGGAGGTTGCCGAACGACTGGAGGACCTCGCGGATCATCATGAACGCGAAGTACGGCAGAATGCTTGGCAAGACGGTCCGGATGTACTGGCCGGCCAGCGGCACCACGGCCGCGGGTTGCCCGGTGAATCGGAGCACCGCCTCGATCGGAAGCATCGCCAGCATGGTTGGGACGGTGACGATGATTGCGATCAGGATTCCCCGCTGGACGCCTCGGGCCATGCCGATCTCGTCCCGGGCCCCGTAGGCCTGGGAGATGACCGGATCGAGGACGGTCAGGCAGCCCATGCCGATGGTACTGGCGGCAAAGAACCAGACGCCGGCCACTGAGGCCGCGGCGAGGGCGTCGGCCGACACCCGCCCGAGCATGGCCGCGTCCACGACGCCCATGAGCATCAGGCCGACTTGGACCGCGGCAAGCGGGACGGCGAGGTCGAGGAGCGAGCGGAAGTCAGCCCGGGTTGGGCGCTGCATCAGCGCGCCTCAGAACCGCCAGAGATACGTCACCTTGGCAACCCCGCCCCGAGCGACGGTTCGAAGCGGCAGGTCGAGATCGCCGTTGGCCACAGTCGACCAGCCGATCTGAATGCTCTGGCCCGGATGAATCAGGTAGGTGACCAAGGCGTCGGTGCGGAAGACGTTTCGCTTCTGGTCGAGGGTCCCGCTCGGCCGGTAGAAGCGCTCGAACCGGTATTCGCCGATTAGCCGGAGTCCGAGCCGTTGGGAAAGCTGGAATTGACCTCTGACCCGGGGAATGGCCGACTCGGCGTAGACATTGTCGCGGGCTCTGGTGGCCGTCCGCCGCCAGACCCGGACCCCGTTCAAGTCGAGGTTGATCCGAAGCGCGGGAAACGGCCGGATCGTCGCATTGAGCGATCCACTCATGAAGAAGCTCGGTGACGCCGGACCGTCGTCCACCACGTTGTTGTAGATCAGTTCCTCGCCGGCCCGGAAGAAGACGGTCCAGCCGAGCTGGCGGAGCCCTTCGGAGCCGAAGTAGATGAACATCCGATCGAGTTGGTCGAAATCGATCCCATCCACGCGATAGAACGCCCGGGTCACTCCGACGCTGAACGTCGACGCGGCCGGGAGGGTGAAATCCACATAGGATGACACCAGGCGGTCGGTTCGCCGGCCGAGTGACCCGATCCGGCCGGAGGCGTCATGCTCGTAGCCCTGTTCGAAGCGAACTTGGGGCCTGACCTGGCGAATGAACCCCACGCCTTGCCGGAGGTACGAGACATAGCCGGAGAACAGGGCGTAGTTCGTTCTCGGCGTAAAACCCAGATGGGTTTCGAATTCCGGCGTGATGTCGACCAGGCCGATGCCGGCGTTCCAATGCCGGTCGTCGAATTCGAAGGACCCCTGCACCGAGGTCCCAACCCGGCTTTCGTGGTTGAGGCTCCGGGCGTCGTCGGGGAGGCTGTCGAGGGCGCGGTCGAGCGCGGCAGGGTCGGTCAAGGTGCGGCCCAGGGTCCGCCGGATCCTCCCGTACACGTCGGGTTCTTCGGTGCGGCTTCGAGCCGCCGCCAGCCGGAGCGTGGTGTTGCTGCTGAAGCGAAGCCGGGAGTCGATCGCGCCAACCAGGCCGTAGCCATCGCCGAACCGGCGGGCGGTGACGGCGGCGCCGACATATCCGTCGTGCAACACGTCGAGTTTGATCCGGGCCACTCCGGCGCGGGCATCGCCGCTCGGGAATGGATCAATGGCCCGAGCCGAGAGCCCGCCGATGTCCCGGTCGAGCGTGTAGTCTCGCGCGGCGTCGAGCGAGCCGAGCAATCCGAGGGTGAGCCTCCCGGATTTTCCCGTCAGCTTGACGCCGAGGTCCGGGTCAACGATCCGCCGCGAGTAGAAGATGTTGACGGGCGGGGTGTAGAACCCGGCGTCCTGTCCCGGCATCGGGAACCGGGTCAGGAAAATGTCGTTGCCCTCGAGGAAGAAGGGCCGTTTTTCCGGGAAAAACAACGCGAACCGGTTGTTGATCTCGATCTGGCCGGCATCGGCTTCGATCTGGGAAAAATCCGGATTCAGCGTTCCATCGAGAGTGAGGTTCGGCGAGATCCGGTACTTGAGGTTGGCGCCGACCTCGCCGGTGGCCCGCCCGGCATCGGATGGAAGGCCGATGTCCGGGCGGGACGAATTGGCCCGGCCCACCACCGACGGATTGAACTCGAAACTGGTGGAACCGCCGATGTCCTCGATCCCGGTCAACGTGATCATCTGGCATAACTCGCACCCGAGGTCGCGATTCTGCGGCCAGGGCGTGTCTTCGGCGCCATCCCGGCCATAAAACCGGGTCAGACTGAAACCCCACCGCTGGGTGCTCTGGTTCGGATACCGGAGTGATTTGAACGGAATCGCGACCTCGATGATGTACCCGTCCACAGAGACTTTTCCCGCCGCGTCGTAAATGGCATTCCACTCTTCGAACCCCGCGCCTTCCACGACGAGCCCGTCGCCCTGAATCCCGATTGGGTTGACGGTCAACAGGAAGGCGCGTTGGCGAACATTGGTCGGGTCGATCGAGATCGCGATGAAGTCCTGGCTTTGCATCGCGACGTTGTCGCGTTCATGAAGCCGATACCGAATCTTCCCGGGCTCATCCTTGGCCCGAATCGCGAAGTAGATGGCGTCGCGGTCGTACGTCAGGTAGGCGGTGGTCGCTCCGTGCGGCGTCCCGTTGTCGGCCGGGGTGGTTTGGACCCAATCGCCGAGGGTCGCCGCCTTGGTCCAGGCGGCATCGTCGAGGACGCCGTCGATGACCGGCCGCTCTGCCGTTCGGGGCACCGCCAGCTCCCGGGTTTGGGCGGCGGCCGACGCGCCGAAAGCGACCGCCAGGGTGACGGAGAACAAACCAGGTGCGATGGGCATGAGCCGCGCAAGATAACCGCCCCCATGGAGTTAGGCGGGTCCCAAATCCTCTTCCCAGAAACACCGGGGGCCCCGGGGGGCGGCGGCGGTTTGCCGCTCGCGATGGCGAAGCTCGACCCGGCGGATCTTGCCGGAAATCGTCTTCGGCAGTTCGGCAAACTCAATCCGCCGGATCCGCTTGTACGGGGCCACTTTGGCCCGGACGAACCGGAGGATGTCGAGCGCGACTTCGGCCGACTCGGCGAACCCGGGCCGGACCGCCACGAAGGCCTTCGGGACCACCAGTCTAACGGGGTCCGGACTCTCCACCACTGCGGCCTCGGCCACGGCCGGGTGTTCGATCAGCACGCTTTCCAATTCGAACGGACTCAGCCGGTAGCCCGCGCTCTTGAAGACGTCGTCCGAGCGCCCGACGTACGTGAGGTAGCCGTCCTCGTCCTTGACCGCGACATCGCCGGTCCGATAGAACCCCTCCTGACGGGCCCGCGTCATCTTGCTCGGATCATCGAGGTAGTCGTCCATCAGGCCGATCGGGGCATCCTCGAGCGAGACCGAGATCTCGCCGTCGCCACCGTCGGGGCCTTCCTGACCGTCGACGGGGCGGAGCGAAATGCGAAACCCGGGCGCCGGCCGCCCCATCGATCCCGGTTTGACCGGTTGCCCTGGAAAACTGCCGACCAACAACGTGGTCTCGGTTTGCCCGTAGCCTTCGCGGATCGTCAGGCCCCACGCGGCCGCTACTCGTTCGATCACTTCGGGATTGAGCGGCTCACCGGCGCTCAGCAGCTCGCGGAGGACCACCGGATAGGCGGCCAGGTCTTCGTTGATCAGCATCCGCCAGAGCGTCGGCGGCGCGCAGAAGCTGGTGGCGCCGGACCGGACCAACGTCTCGAGGACCGCCTTGGGTTCGGCTCGCGGGTGATCGAACACAATGACGGTGGCGCCCATAATCCAGGGGGCGAAGAAACTACTGTAGGCGTGCTTAGCCCAGCCCGGCGAGCTGATATTGACGTGGCGGTCGCCGGGTTTGAGGCCGATCCAGAAGGCCGTGGTCAGGTGCCCGATCGGGTAACTCTGGTGGCTGTGGAGGACCAGCTTCGGCTTGGCGGTGGTCCCGGAGGTGAAATAGAGCAAGAGCGGATCGGTGGCCTGGGTTTCGCCTAGGTCGGTCAGGGCGGCGGACTGGTCGGCCACGAGCGACCAGTCCAGCCATCCGGGGGTATGCGGACCGACTAGGATCCGGACCCCGCCCTGCCCCAACTCCCCGACCTTGCCGGCTCCCTCGGGATCGGTGATGACATGCTTGGCCCGCCCGCGCTGGAACCGGTCTTCGAGGTCGGCCCGGGTCAGCTGCGGGGTGGCGGGAATGACCACGGCACCCAGCTTGAACGCCGCCAGCATCGCCTCCCACAAGGCTGCGACGTTAGGCAGCATAACTAGAATCCGGTCGCCCCGCGCGACGCCTTGGTCGCGGAGCAGGTTCGCCGCTTGGTTGGACCGCCGCCGGAGCGCGGCAAAACTGTGGGTAGCCCCGACGCCCGCCGGCCCGGCAAACACCAGTGCCGCGGTGTCGTTGGCCTCGGCCAGGACGTCGAAATGGTCGAGCGCCCAGTTGAAGCGCTCGAGACGGGGCCAGGCAAAGTCCCGGACCGCCCGATCGTAGTCGGTGCGGTGGGCCACCAGAAAATCGACGGCCTGCTGGAACGGCGATGACTGAGTCATGAATGCGCCCGGCAGGAATCGAACCTGCGACCCACAGCTTAGAAGGCTGTTGCTCTATCCAACTGAGCTACGGGCGCCCGTCCCGGTAAAGATGTCGGTACATTTGATGAATGTCGATGCCTTCTCGTGGGGTCGGGTGCGCAATCGGGGCCCTGGCAGCGGCCGGCGCTTGGCTGGCGCTGGTCGGGCCTTGGCGACACGCTCCACGTCGAACCCGATGAGGCGATGCCGGTTCTGGCCGCCTTCGGCGGCCCGACCGCGACCTAGTCGTGGACCGGCACTAACGGAGGCGCCACCAGGTCCTGGGTAACCCGTTCCATCTGGGCCGGGTTGGCCGGCATCTCCGCTGCTTGGCTCGGCGGGGTTCCCTGGCGCGGCGCGCATCCGAGTACGAGGGCGAGCGCCAACAGGCCGATTGGAGCCTCGGGCATGGTACGTCTCCTGGAGCGGGGTTCAGAACTTGATGGCGTAGCCACAATACCCTGCCCGCTATGATGCGAGTGTGAAGGGGCGTCCGATCCGGCAGTCCGGTCGCCCCGACCAGCTCCAGGTTCCCTATTTCACGCCGAAGGTCAACGTGGCCCACTTCGATTGGTGGGTCACCTCATCGGCCTGCTTCGTAACCTGTCGCATATTGATGAACTTCACGTACCAGGCCCCGGGACTGGTCACGGGAATCGCGATGACGCCGTCCGGTCCCGACCGGTTGCCTTGCTCGGCGATGGTCCCGCCGCTCGCCGTCCGGGCTCCGTAGGTCACGTACTGGCCGGCCACCGGCTGACCGTCCACCAGAATCCTGACCCGGAGACTCGCGCCCTTCGTGAGGCTATAGGGATTCTCGAGCGGGACGATCTCGGCCGGATATCCGAGGACGGTCGCGAACCCGCTGGTCCGAGAGTCACCGACCTGCACGATTGACTTGACGTGTTTTTCGTATCGTTCCTTAGCGCCGGTGGCCAACTCGCCGCTCTTCTCTCGGCGGGCGAGCTCATCCGGAAGGCCGTCCTCCTTGAGGTATTCGTTGAAGTCTTTGCCATCCATTTCGATGGCGTTTGCCTTGGTCGACACGCCCAATACATAGGTGCCGGCCGCTCCGGCCTTGAAGACCACGCGGCTGGTATCGCCGGCCGGGTTCCAGGCCGCAGTGTCGATTCGGGTCCGTCCACTGGGCCCCATGATGCTGATATCGGCCAAGCGGACCCGGGCGATGGAGTTCATGCTTTGGTCGAACGTACCGTTGAGCAGCATCGCCGGGATCGCGGCGTTCGGGGCCACGAAATACTGGGCCGGCTTGAGGAACATGTCGTGGGCCAAGGCCACCACGGCCGTGAGGGTCACTGCGGCCGCGCCGGCGGCAACGGCCCGGCGGCGTCGAGAAGACTGCGTCATCATGGGGCGACTCCTTGAGGGATGTTCGGGGACGACAATGCAGCCGAGCGGCGCTCGGCGATCAGATACAGCGCTGGTACGACCAACATATTGAGCGCGGTGGCCGAGAGTAGGCCGCCGAGAATGACAATGGCCATCGGGGTTTGAATTTCATTGCCCGGTTTGCCGCCGCCAAGGGCCAGTGGAATCAGGGCCAGTCCGGCGGTCAGCGCCGTCATCAGGATCGCGGCCAGCCGTTCCTCAGAGCCGCGCTCGACCGCTTCGCGAAGGGGGACGCCGAGCCGCCGGAGGTGGCGGTAGTGGGACAACAGCAGAATACCGTTCCGGGTCGCGATGCCGAACAGGGTGACGAATCCGACCAAGGACGCCACTGAGACGATCCGAGTGGTGAGAAAGATGGCGGCCACTCCCCCGATCAGGGCGAGCGGCAGATTAGCCATCGCGAGGCCGGCGATCCGGACCGAGCGAAACTCCGAGTAGAGCAGGAGAAAGATCAACGCAGCAACCACGAGCGAAACCGACGCCAGCACCTGACTCGACTCGCGTTGAGCTTCGAACTGGCCGCCGTACTCGACGTGGTAGCCCTCGGGCAACCGGACCCCTGACGAGACGATCCGCTGGATGTCGGCCACGGCGCCACCGAGGTCCCGGTCCGCCACATTTGCCTGGACCACGATCTTCCGCTGGCCGTTCTCCCTCGACACGGTGTTGGGGCCGCGGTCCATCCGGATCGTCGCCAACTCGGACATCGGAATCGCTCGCCCGGTCGGCGTGGTCACTGCGAGCTGGCCGATCGCCGTGGGATCGGCCCGCAGGAGGTCATCGCCGCGAACCACGAGTGCCGTCCGGCGGCCCTCCTCCAGGATCTCTCCGACCTGCTCGCCGCCGAGCGCCACGTCGATGGTCTCGGCGAGGTCGGCGGCCGTCAGGCCGTGACGGCTCAAGGCCCCACGGTCCGCGTCGATCCGGAGCTCCGGTACGTCGCTTTGCTGCTCGAGCTGGAGATCGACCAGTCCCCGAACCGGTTTGAGCGCCTCCTCGACCTGGGTGCCGAGTTCGCGGAGCCGATGGAGATCGGGGCCGAAGATCTTGACGGCGATGTTGGCCCGGGTTCCCGACAGCAGGTGGTCGATCCGGTGCCCGATCGGCTGGCCGATGGTGATGTTGGTGCCGGGAATCGCCGAAAACTCCAGACGGAGCGCCTCCGACAGGCTTGCCCGGTCGACCTCCGGTTGGAGGGTGACGTCAATCTCGGCGGCATTGGACCCCTGCGCGTGTTCGTCCAACTCGGCTCGGCCCTGCCGCCGGTCGGTCGAGCGGACCCCCGCCTGCGCTAGGAGAATGCGCTCGACTCGGTTGCCAATGGCGTCAGCCTCCGCCAGCGACGTCCCCGGTACGGTAACCACCGAGATGGTCAGCGCACCTTCGTTGAATTCCGGGAGGAATGCCGTCCCGAGGTACGGCATGGCGGCGACCGTCACCGCCAGTGCGACCAGGGCCGAGGCCACCACTCGCCCCGGCGCGTCGAGGACCCGCGCCAACGTCCATCGATACCGGGCGCCGAGCCACGGGAGCAACCGGCTCTCGCGGGCGTCCGTCGCCGCCGCCGGTAGCAGCAGGTAACAGAGCACTGGGGTCACCGTCATGGCGACGACCAGGGACGCCAACGTGGCGACCACGTAGGCGATACCGAGGGGCCGAAGCAACCGCCCCTCGACGCTCTCCAGGAAGAACAACGGCAGAAACACGATGATGATGATCGCGGTGGCATAGAGGATCGAGGCCCGGACCTCACGAGAGGCGCCATACACCACCCGGAGCGCGGAACGTCCCCCGGGATTGGCCCGCCATTGGCGGAGCCGCCGAAAGACGTTTTCCACGTCGATGATGGCATCGTCGACCAACACCCCGACGGCGATCGCGAGTCCCCCCAGCGTCATCGTGTTGACCGCGATGCCGAAGGCGGCCATCGCGAGGATCGCAACCGCCAGTGACAACGGGATGGCCACCACTGAGATCGCGGTGGTCTGCCATCGGCCGAGAAACGCCAACAGGACGATCACGACCAGGACGGCGCCGTCGCGGAGCGCCAGCGTCACGTTCCGGACCGCCACGCTGATGAAATCGGCCTGCCGGAACAGATCGGTCTCGATCGTGATGCCCTGCGGCAAGGTGCGACTCAAGTCGGCGAGTGCGGCCTCGAGCCGGTCGGTCAGCTCCAGGGTGTTGGCCCCGGGCTGCTTCTGCACCGCCATCACCACGCCGGGCTCGGCCTTGATCGACCCGGTGCCGATCTTGGGTGCTGCCCCGATCCGCACGGTGGCGAGCTGCCCAATGAGCACCGGCGCTCCGCCCCGGACCGCGACGGCCGACCGCTCGAGGTCCTCGGCGGTTCGGGCGCGCGCCAGCCCGCGGATCGCGATTTCCTGGCCGGATGCCGCGTAGATCCCGCCCGAACTGACCGCGCTGGCTCGGCGGGCTGCCGTGGTCAACTCGGCCAGCGTGACACCGGCCCCCCGAAGCCGAGCCGGGTCCGGAATCACTTGATACTGGCGGACCTCGCCCCCGATCGGGATCACCTGCGCCACTCCCGGCACCGAGAGCAATCGACGGCGGACGGTCCAGTCGGCCGCCGTTCGAAGCGCCTGCGGATCGGGGCCTCGGAGGCCGACCATCATGATCTCCCCCATCACCGACGACACCGGCGCGAGGACCGGTGCCGCCAGGCCGGCGGGGAGGGTACTCGAGACGGTTTGGAGTTTCTCGGCCACGATCTGCCGGGCCCGGAAGATCTCCACATCCCACCCAAACTCGACCCAGATGACCGCGATGCCGTGGGCCGTTGACGAGCGGACCCGCCGAACGCCCGGGGCCCCGTTCATCGCGGTCTCGATCGGGAACGTCACCAGGGTCTCCACCTCTTCGGTGGCCATTTGGTGCGCCTCCGCCAGAATCGTCACGGTGGGAGCGGTGAGATCGGGAAACACATCCACCGGGAGTCGGACCGCGGTCCAGGTGCCGGTGCCGACCACCAACGCGGCAATAGCCAACACCAGCATCCGGTTCTTGAGCGACCAGGCGATCAATCGATCCAGCACGATAGCCTCCTAGTGCTCGTGGCCGTGGGCGGGCACCACGCTGCTCTGCGACGCCAGGCGAATCTGATAGGCGCCGTCGGTGACGACCCGTTCCCCGGCGGCGACCCCGCCCGACACCAGCACCCGACTCGCGTCCCGCGCCCCAATCGTGATGGTGCGGGCCTCGAATCGCTCGCCGGCGATCTGAACGAACACCGTGGGCCGGCCGTCGAACTCGAGCACGGCCGTGGCTGCGACGATCACTCCGCTTCGCGGCCCGCCGACGGGGAGCATCGTCCGCGCGGTTGCCCCGACAAGAATCGCGCCGTTGCGGTTGCCGACTGGATAGAGCACTTCGACGGTGCGGGAGACGGAGTCGATGACCGGAGCCACGGCCAGGGCCAGGCCGGTTTCAATCGCCAGACCGGTGCCGTCAATCCTGACACTGGCCGGCCGCCGCCGATCGAGGGTCGGGGCGATCGCCGCCGGCACCAGGGCTCGGAGCCAAACGACCGCCGGGTCGACGATCGTGAGCAACGGCGCGCCGGCGCTCACTAAGCTTCCGCCGGTCAGATGCCGGGCGGCGACGATCCCGCCGATCGGTGCCCGGACCGGAACGTTCCCGCCCACCAGTTCGCCGCCGCCGAAGCCGGCCAAGGCTTCCCGCGCGGCGCGAACCCGGAGCTCGGCCTCGTGGAGCCGCCGGGCTGGTGCCGCCTCGGCGGCTACGAGGCGTTGGGCCCGGGCCTGTTCGTCTTCCGCTTCGGCCAGACCGGCCCGGGCCGTGGCATACGCGCTGCCGCCATCGCCTAACGCCGGCGACAACGAGGCGATGATCTGGCCGGTGTTGACCCGGGAGCCGGGAACGAGCGCCGATCCTACCCGGGGGTCGATCGTCCCGGCGAGCGGGGCCGTCACCGTGACCCGACGGCCGGCCGCGGGGACGATCTCACCCGGCACCTCCACCGATCCCACCAGGGAGCCCTCCACCGCGAAGGTGGTTCGGAACTCCCTGGTCTTCCACTGTTGCTCCTTGA
Source organism: Gemmatimonadota bacterium (assembly GCA_009692115.1). Classification (NCBI taxonomy): domain Bacteria; kingdom Pseudomonadati; phylum Gemmatimonadota; species Gemmatimonadota bacterium. The sequence continues at coordinate 247,757 of SHZU01000003.1, forward strand.
GAAAGGCGGTTCCCCGCGGTGCCGGCCCTTCGTCGGGTGCGTCGTCGATCGTGGCATAGACCACCACGTCTCCGGCGGCAATCGAGTCCACGGCCGCCGGACTTCTCACCAGGACCGTGAGCCGATACCGGCCGGCGGGCCCCGGCGTGAGCGTCGGGCCGAAGATCCCGGGTGATCCTGGCTCACCCTGGACGGCCTCAACTGGGGCTCCGCCGCCCACCGGGGTGAGTCGCAAGGTGACTTCGCCGCTGGCCAGCGGGGCAAAATCGGTGAGGTCAGTCAGGTGGACGGCGAACTTCGCGGCTTCCCCAGAAATCAAGGTCGGGTGCTCGAGAAACAACTCGGTCGAGTCGGTCCACCGAGTGATCCGTTCGGTGGCGATCTCAAATACCAAGGCGGGCTCGGGCTTGGCGCACCCCATCATCACGGTCATGCTCGCCGCCCCGGCCCAGCGGGTCATCGTGCCTGTCATCGGACACCCCCGATCTCAGTTGGTCCAGTGGCGGCTGCCAAGTCCGCGTGGCGTCCGGCAATGGCAGCGTCGAGATCGACTAACGCCGCCTGGGCTTCGTAGTAGGCGCGAACGGCATCGAGCCATTGGGCCACCGGCAACTCGCCCTCGGCGAACGCCACCGCGATCGCGCGGAGGGCGACGTCGGCGTCCGGCCCGAGGCGGCTCCCAAACACCCGGCGCTGCTCGATCAGCGCCCGAAGACCCGACGCCAACCGGCGGACCTCTGTCGCGGCATCCCGGTGGAGCCGGTCTCGATCGGCCCTGGCCCGGTCGGCCAACGCTAGCCGACCTGCCGTTGCCTCCGATCGACGGTCCCAAAGGGGCAACGGAAACGCGAGACCGGCAACGAAGCCGGTAAACCGCCCCGGGCGGCCGGCGCTTTCCTCGCGCTTGTAACCAGCCGACATGGTTGGCGTCGGAATCCAATCGCGCGAGCGGGCCGTCGCCTCGGCCGCGGCCGCTGTCACCGTTAGCTCGTTGGCTTGGAGGTCGCCCCGCGTTGGCAATCCGCTCAAAAGCGAGTCGATGGAGGCGATGGGCCCCTCGGGAGGCAGCGTGTCGACGACCTCGAGTTCAGAGCCCGGCCGGCCAATCAGTGCCGCGAGTTCGGTCGCGGCGCTATCGGCCCCGAACCGCGCCGCAATCATCGCCGCGGTGTATCGGGCCGCTTCGAGCTCGAGTCGGCGCCGGTCGAAGCCGGATGCGTCGCCGGCCTCGAACCGGCGACTGACGATCGCGGCCGCCGAGTCGGTCAGCTGCCGGAGCCGGTCGGACAGTGCCGCCCGTCGGCGGGCCGACACCAGGTGGACGAAGGATTTCGTTACTCTGGCGTCCAGAAGTTGGGCGGTGCGGGACAGGTCGGCGTCTGCCGCGCGCGCCCGAGCCGAGGCGGCTGACCGCTCGGCGGTGCGGACCCCCGTCAGCTCAAGCCGTTGTTCGAGATGGATCGTGACTTGTCCGTTGACCCCGTCGGGCCCGCTGGCCCGCTCCCGGCCGAAGACCAAGTTCGGGTTGGGAAAGGCCCCGGTCTGACGGGCCCAGGCGCCCGCGGCCCGGGCCCCGGCCCGAGCAGAGGCCAACTCGGGGCTGGTGGCACCAGCCAGTTCGAGGGTTCGGGTCAGCGTTAGGCGTTCCTGGGCCGTCAGGGCTCCCTGCAGGCCAGGCAACATTAGCAACACAATGGCAATTCGCATGCGGTCTCTCGCGAGAAGTACTCCGGAACCGGCCGAAACCAACGAAAACCAAGGCCGGAACGGACCGATCAGGTTCGTTCGCGGGCACCCCGACGGGCTCGGGTTCGACTACGAACCCGGGTCAGTAACGCGGAGGAGCGCGGGGAAGGCCGGGAGGATGGTGGGTTTGGTCGGGCTGGAGGTCGAGCGGTCCAAAGGCGACCGGCAATCGGGTGGCGACCCCACCGCGGAGCTCGCCGATCGGCGGGGCATCGGCGATGGCCAGGTCGGCCCGAGTGGCGAGGCCCGAACTGATCCGGGCGGCATGATGTTCCGAGTCAGCATGGTCTCCGGAGGCCGAGTGGTCCGATCCGGTGTGTGGTAATCCTTGGTCATGATCCAGGTCATGTTCGTGGTCACCAGCCGACCAGGCATGGTGGTCCGTCACGGCGGCATGGGCCCGCTCATGCGCCAATCCGGCGATCGACGGCGCGATCACCAGCCAGCACGCAAGCGGCGCAACGAACCTTCGCGCCAGAGGTCGGATCAACATGGGCTTCGGTAAGCTAACTCGATCCGGCCTCCCCCGTCCACTCGCGCACGACCCGTGAGGGCGACCCGCTTCCCGGGGTGTTCGCGCCCCCCCCTTTTTGTGGGTGGGACCCGGGTATAGTTGACGAAGGCACATTTTCCTCAGGAGGTCTGCCTATGGACGGATTCCAATCGCCTGCAACGATGTGGCCGGGAGCAAGCGCGGGTCTCCGTACCGCTGGGTTGGAAACCCGCACTGGGCGGGGGTTGGTCGTGCATCTCCGCACCTCCGGCCGTCGGAAGGTCGCCGCGTCGTGACCCGCCACGGACCGCCGACCGCAACAGGGTGAGCCGGCCTGCCGCGAAAGCGCAAAGCCCCCCAGTAGATCGGCTGGGGAGCTTTGGTCGAACCAAGTCGGGGCGCCGGGATTTGAACCCGGGACCTCCTGCGCCCAAGGCAGGCGCGCTACCGGGCTGCGCTACGCCCCGTCCGGCGGGACGAATATAACCCCGCAAGGGTCACCGCCGGGCCACCCTCGGACGACGGGGGCGCGGCAGTTCGAAGCGGTTCGTCATATAGCCATCGACGATGGCCCATTGTTTGTCCGGCGGGTACGCCTTGGGCCGCAGCGTGTACCCGAGTCCGATGCCGTCCGAGAGCGCCACCAAGGCGTCCGCCTCATGTCGGGCATCGATCTCGACCGAGAGATCCCCGCGCGCCTGAAGGGCCCGAATCTCGAACTCCAAGCGGCCGTTCAGGATGGCGAGCCGTCGTTGGTGTTCATCGCGGAGCTTCGTGTCGCTCATGGCGAGCCCCACGAACGATACCCACAGTTTCCAACCCGCCACCTGGCGGGGGCCTAGCGGCAAGGTGGTTCGCAGAATCCGTCGAACCCGCTCGATTCCCGTAACGCCCGCGAGCGCCGCATCCATATCCCGGACGATGGCCGTGCCCAGTCGATCGAGCGCGAACAACAGCAGCTCCGCCTTATCATGGAAATGGTACGTCACGACCCCGGTCGTGGCGCCGAGCTCGGTGGCGATGGCCCGCATACTCGCCTTATGGAGCCCGTCCCGAAGGATCACCCGCCAGGCCGCCTCCGCCACTTCCTCCCGAGTAATCATTCGTCCCGCGACACGCGCCATGGTCCGGCCTCCGCTGCTTGGCACCAACACAACGCTGGTTATATTAAGCATAACACCTGTTGTGTTCCGATTCCTCGTTGCGCCCTGGAGCGCCCGATATGTCGCTGCCCACCACCCGCTCCCCCGGCGCCGTCGTCGCCACTCTCAAGGGGCTGTTCTCATGATCCGCCGATCGTTGGCACCGGTTCTTTGCGCCGCCGCCCTGACCGCCTGTGGCAAATCCGCCGCCGACTCGGTCGACGCCAAGCTCGACCGGATCATGACCGACGCGCTCGCCAAGCGGGAGCTCCCGGCCGCCTCGCTCGTGGTGGTCACGGGCGACCAGATCGTCTATGCCAAGGGATTTGGCCAGGCCGATCTCGCATCCGGCCGCGCCATGACCGATTCGACCCCGACCGTGATCGGATCAACCTCTAAGCCGCTCACCGCCCTCGGCGTGCTCAGACTGGTTCAGCTTGGGAAGGTGGCGCTCGATTCGCCCCTGGCCCGCTACACCCCGGACCTCCGATTCAAGGACCCGCGGGGAGCCGCTATCACGGTTCGCCAGCTGCTCAACAACCGGTCCGGAATCGTGTCCGGTTTCTCCGGAGCGGCGCACGCGATCCCGTCGATCCAGGACGACCAGGCCGTCGAGCGGATCGCCCGCGAGACGGCTGAATTGCCGCTCGATTTCGCGCCCGGGACGAGCTATGTGTACTCCAACCGCGGCTGGCTGCTGGCCGGTTATCTGATCCAACGGGTGGCCGGCGAGCCGGTCGAGGCATTCATGAAACGAGAGGTGTTCGACGCTCTCGGCATGACCGGTACGACGCTCGAATTCTGGAAGGTCGATGGCCTGGCGACCGGCTACGCCGAAGGGTTCAAGGTTCGAAATCAGCCCAGCACGGCATCGCTCCATCGGGGATACGGCCCCTCCGGCATGACCGTGTCGACCCCGCGAGACATGGGCCGGCTGTTGGTGGCCATGCTGAACGGCGGGAAGACCGTCTTGAAAACCCAGTTCCTGACGCCCGAGCTGATCGTCGAAGCAATCCGGCCCCAGGCCGAGGCTGAGAGCGAACTCGGCGGACCGACGAAGTACGGCCTGGGATGGGAGGTCGACTCTTCGTTCGGAGCCCTCACCGTCAAGAAGGCCGGCTCCGTCGGCACGATGGTGTCGCTCTGGATCATACTGCCCGACCAGAAGACGGCGGTTGCCTTTGCGTTCAATCGTGAGGACTACAAGGTCATGCCGATTGTTCCGGCCGTCCTGAAGGCGTTGAGGGGCGGGCCGGTCGACACCTTGCCGGCCGGCACGTGGGTCGCCCCGCCACCGCCGGCCGGGGTTACCATCGCCGCTGCGGTCCTCCGCCAGTGGGTGGGCCAGTACGACACCCGACTTGGCGACACCCAGGTTTATCTCCGCTCCGACTCATTGTTCGCGGACTACGAAGGCACTGGAACCACCCTGGTTCCAGTCGACGATTCGACCTTCGCGATCGTGGACGATCAGGTGCGGCACGCCGGCAAACGGTTCATCTTTCGGAACCAGGGCACGGCGGTCACCATCTGGAACTCGGCGAAGGACTCGCTCGGCGTCCGGGTCCGCTGAGCGTTCAGCCGCGGATCGTATCGACGGCTTCCTTGGCGGCTTTTTGTAGGAAGCCAACATCGCTGTTGATGCTCACCAGCCGCATGCCCTTGCGGGCCCACTCGGTGGTGAGCGCCACGTCATTGGTGTGGATGGCCGGATAGACGCCGGCCTTCGCGCACGCCGCCATCATCCGATCGATCGCGGCCATCAGGACGGGGTCCCGCATCTTGCCGGGGACGTCGAGGGCAATCGAGAGGTCGTTCGGCCCGATCAAGGCCGCATCGACGCCCGGCACGGCCACGATCTCCTCGATTCGCTCGACCGCCTCGCGAGTCTCGATCTGAACGATCACGAACGTCTCGCGATTCGACTCCGCCATCATCTGCACGACATCGCCGCCTTTGAACTCGGTGTGACCGCGGCCGAGGGCGCTCCCTCGCCGGCCCACCGGGGGATACTTGACGATCGACACCGCGTCCCGCACCTGTTCCGGCGTGGTGATCCGGGGCAGCATGACTCCCTGGGCCCCGCCATCGAGTGACTGACTGATCAGTTCGTAGGTCAGCGCCGGGACCCTGACGATCGGGGTGAGGCCGATCGTCCGGGCGGCGCGGCTCAGATCCGCCACGGTCTCGCTGCTGAAGACCCCGTGCTCGTTGTCGATGATGACCCAGTCGAGCCCCGCATTCAGAAGGCACTGAATCACGGCCGGCTGACGGATTTCGGCCACCATCGTACCGATGGCGGTTTGCCCCTCGGCAAGGCGTTGCTTCAAACGGTTCGGCGGAATGATGGCCATGGGATCGTTCGGGGGTTCAGAGTGGTCGGACCGTCAGTGCCTCGAGTAAGGCGCGGAACGCCTTTCCTCGGTGACTGACCGCATCCTTGTCAGCGTCCGAGGCCTCGCCAAAAGTCCGGCCGAGGTCGTCGCTCAGGAAATAGGGATCATAGCCGAACCCATTGGTTCCCCGGGGCTCAGTGAGAACCAAACCGGGGGCCGAGGCGTCGAAGGTCTCCGGGATGGCCGATGGTTTCCTGACGAGGACCAGGACACACCGGTAGCGGGCTCGGCGCCGGTTCTCGGCCGCGCCTGCCAGCCGGCGTACCAACATGGCATTGTTGGCCGCGTCGATCTGCAGCGAGGTTCCCGACGCCTGGGCCCATCGCTTCGAGCGCACACCGGGTTCGCCGCCCAAGCTGAAGACCTCGAGCCCGCTGTCGTCCGCCACCGTTGGCAGGCCCGTCTTTCGGCAAAAGTATTCCGCCTTGGCCCGGGCGTTGGCCTCGAAGGAATCGTGCAGCTCGAGCGCGTCCTCTGCGGCTGCCTCGACAACCCCGGCGTCATCCGGGAACGCCCCGTCGAACGGCGCCGCCGCCAGCAACCGCCGGACCTCGGGCTGCTTGCCGGCGCTTCGGGTGGCCACCAAGAGCTTCACCGGCCGAGCGCCGTTCGCTGCGCGGTGAAGAGCTCGCCGATCCCGGCAGTGGCGAGATCGAGGATCTCGCCAAACTGAGACCGGGTGAAGACCCCCTGTTCGCCGGTGCCCTGGATTTCAACGAAATCGGACGGGGCGCGCATCACGACGTTGGCGTCGACGCCCGCGTCCTTGTCCTCGACGTAGGCCAAGTCGAGCAAGGCCGCATTGTCGACAATGCCGACCGACACGGCGGCCACCAACTGCCCGAACGGCGACGGCTGCCCGGTCCGTTGGGCCAGCCAGTCGCAGGCGTCGGCCAGGGCCACGCACCCGCCGGTAATGCTTGCGGTCCGGGTGCCGCCGTCGGCTTGGAGGACATCGCAGTCAATCTTGATGGTGTATTCGCCGAAGTCCCAACGGCCCATGGCCGCCCGGAGCGAGCGACCGATCAGCCGTTGGATTTCCTGGCTCCGGCCTCCGGGACCGTTCCGTTCCCGGCTGGTCCGCTCGAGGGTGGCCCGGGGCAGCATCGAATACTCCGCCGTAACCCAGCCCAGTCCGCTCCCCTTTTTGAACGGCGGGACGCCGGTCTCGACGGAGGCGGTGCAATGCACGAGGGTGCCACCGAATCGGACCAGGCACGATCCTTCGGCGTACGGATTGGCGTTGCGTTCCAGGACGACCGGGCGAAGCTGGTCGGGGGTTCGGCCGTCAGCGCGATTCACGAATTCGCTCCACGAGTGAGGTAGTTGAACGGTCAGGGACGAGGGGGACTATGACGACCCGGCCGCCCCGGGCTTCGACGAAGGATGCGCCGACCACGGTCTCTCGAGAATAGTCGCCGCCTTTGGCGAGGACGTCGGGGCGGATCGCCTCGATGACGGCGGCGGGGGTCGGGTCGCCGAATAACACGACCCGGTCGACCGCTCCGAGTCCGGCCAGGAGTCGGGCCCGATCGGCGGCGGGAACGAACGGCCGGCCAGGTCCCTTGCCGAGCGAGCGGGCCGAGGCGTCGTCGTTGACTCCGACGACGAGGGCATGGCCGAGGGCCCGGGCGGCCTCGAGATATTCCACGTGACCGCGGTGCAGCAAATCGAACACGCCGTTGGTGAACACGACCGAGCCGCCGACCCGGTCGCGCCACGCCACGGCATCCTCCAGCGGAACGACCTTCCCCGCCGTCACTGGGAGTGGGTCGCCGTCGGTTTGAAGGTGACGGTCTTTGTCACGAACGGCAGATTCAGGTTCTCAGTGTAGACGGTCGAGATCGTGATGGTCCGCGGATAGATATCGGTTCGCCGGATCTGAAAGTTCCTGGCCGCCGGCGGAATCCCGGTTTCATCGGAGGCTTCCCGGAGATTGCGGAGGATCTGCTCGGTCGGCTGGGTTTGGGCAAAGAGCGCGGCGGAGTCGATCTTGTCCTTGATCGCGTAGAACCGGTAAGAGACCCGGCCCACCTGCATGCCGTAGTAGACGGGGATAATCGTGACCACCAGCGACCCGAGATAGCCGGTCATGCTGGCGCCGCGGCGGCTCTTGGTCGGATTTACCATTGAGATTGGGCTCCATCGACGATGTCCGTGATCAATTTCTCGATCGCTTTTTTCCGGCCTTCGATTTCGCTTGACGTATAGTCGCCTTCGACCGAGAGACCGTTCCGCTCCCAGAGAATCTTGTTGTTCTTCTGATCGAAAATCTGGACATTGATCGTGATCTGCACCTTCCGACGGCTCACCTGCACGTTCTGGTTTTTCTCGTTGCCTCCAAAGGCCACCGGGATGTCCGGATCGTACCGTTGGATCGATCCCCGGACCAAGGCATCAGCTAGCGCTTCGCCCGAGGGCCGGAGGCCGAGGCGGTTCTGGACGGCCTCGCGAACGGCGCGGTTGACCTCGGACGTCAATGACGGCTCGGCCGTCAGATTGTCGAACGGAAGCACCGCCACCGTTTTGATGGCTGGTGGGAACCCGGTGCCGCCGCCGAAGCCATAGAGGCAGCCCGACAGTCCGGCGCCGAGGCTAAGGCTGAGGAGGAGTCCAGGTATCCGGCGCAAAAGTTGAAGCTTTCTGGTTGGAGGAAAACGTGATGTCAAGGCGCGCCGGAACGCTCGGAACGATGAGGCGCGCGGTTTGCGGTCGGCCATCGGCCCCAAAAACAGTCTCGACCGTGCCGACTTTCTTGCCCCCCTGGCGCAGTTCGGCAATCAGGCGTCCGTCCGCGCCACCGAGCCGGACGTAGTCGACGGTATCGGCCCCGATATGGTACTGCCAGACGGTTAGGACCGAATCCGCGTACCGGCGGACGACCGCATCGGCCGCGGGGGCCCGGACCACGCCGAGGAGCGCCCAGAAGAGTGGATAGTTCGGCACCAGGCGTTTGACGTCGTTTTCCGGGTTGGCCCAGAGGGCGGTATCGCCGCTGACGAAGGCCGCCGCCCGGCCGGAGCCGAGCGGTCCCTGCACGTCGAGCCGGGCCGAATCCGGGGGAGCGAAGCGAATCCGGCCCCGGCCGCCGGCGGCGCCTTGGTCGTCTCGGAACTGCCACCGGAACCGGATCTCCCGCGGGTCGGCTGGAATGGTGGCGAGGGACCACGCCATGGCGCTGTCCCGGGAGGCGGACACCAAGCCGGCAGGCTTGGGGAAAGTAATGGCGCCGCCACCGCCGCACCCAGCCAGCGCCAGCGCCGCGCACACGTGAACGGGCCTCATCGCTAGATGATACACGGTGACGGCCCCCGGCGCTCGACGGGTCACAACCGGACCGGGTCCGCTGAAATCGGGAGGAGTTCGGCGACCTCGGCCGGAAGCCGGGCCCAGCGCGAGTTGGCGTCGATGACCATCAGGCTGGTGCTGGCGGTGGCCAGGATCCGGCCGGTGTCGGCGTGCTCGACGACGTAGCCAAACCCGATCCGGCGGGAGGCCCGTTCCCGGACCCAGCACCGAATCGTGATCCGGTCATCGTACCGGGCCGACTGGCGATACCGAATGGTGAGCTCGCCGACCAGGAGCCGGATACCGCGCCGTTCCAACTCGGCATAGCTCACCCCGGTCCGGCGGAGGTGCTCGGTGCGGGCCCGGTCGAGCCACACCAGATAGCAGGCATGGTACACCACCCCCATCTGGTCGGTTTCGCTGTAGTTGACTCGCCACTCGGTGACGGAAATGTCGGGGGTCGCTTCCATGCGTTCCTCCATTGTCCTATTTTCGGGCCATGCTCGGAACCCAGCTGGTCGTGGTATCCGACGCCCACCTCGGCGCGGCGTCACCAGAAAACGACGCCGCCTTTCTCGATTTCCTCGACACCGTGCCCACCTTGGGCGATTGCCTGCTGGTCAACGGCGATCTGTTCGACTTCTGGTTTTCCTACCGCCGGGTCATTCCTCGGGCCGGTTTTGCGGTCACCGCTGCTCTGACGTCGCTCGGGCGGCGGCTCCCGGTGGTCATGACCGGCGGCAACCACGACCGGTGGGGCGACTCGTTCTGGCAGCGCGAAGGCGGGATTGCCTACTCCGCCGCCGAGCTCCGCCTGCAGGTCGGCGCCACCGAGGTCTTGGCCCTCCACGGCGACGGGGTGGCGGAAGAACACCGGTCCGCCGCCGTGATGCACTGGATCACCAGGCATCCGCTCACCGCCGGCGCCTTTCGGCTGCTCCACCCCGACCTCGGGTTCTGGCTGGTGGGCAAGATGAGCCGGGGCCTGGCTGACTCCACTCGCGATCCCGGGGTCCTCGACCGAGCCCAAATCCGGCAAGCCGCCTGGGCCCGGGACCGGTTGTCGGCCGAACCGGCCCTCGGACTCCTCATCATGTCCCACACCCACCGGGCCGAAACGACGGAGCTGTTTCCGGGCCGGCACTATCTCAATCCGGGCGCCTGGGTCGAGGGTCGGCGCTATGCGGTCGTCGGTCCCTCCGGCGTGGCGTTGTGCCGGTTCCGCTAAGGTCAGCCTAACGTCACTTCGTTGGCGTCATCGGATCCGGAACGGGATCGACGCGCCGGCCGCCAGGCCGCCGCCCGGGAGCGGGGCCACTTGGAACTTGATGTCGGCCGGAAAATTGTGGAGCTGCGTGGCCACGAACGCCTCCAACCCGGCAAACAGGTGATTGAAGCCGATCAGAATCAGCCAATCCTGGCGCTGGCTTCGCTTCCCTTCGATTCGCGCCGAGTCGGCCGCGACCCGGTTCAGGTACTTCAGTTCCCGGATGGTCTTGACCGACATGCCTAACGAAAGACCCTCGATCGTCACGAAGATCGCCCCGGTGAGCTTGCGGTCGAGCCGGGCTTGGCCCCAGCCTGGTACGGCCAGGGACATGAAGAACGCGGGCAGCGGCTTGATGGGCCGGCTCATCAGGTTCGATGAGTCGGGGCCCACCGGGGCAGGAACGGGCGTCTGGGCCTCGAGAACCGCGGAAGCGGTCAGGAGGGCCAGGGTCACCAGAAATCTACGCCGGTGGCGGGAGCGTGTGGGAATCGAACCCACCGGAGCCGCCAGAGGCGTCTCCATCGCGGTTTTGAAGACCGGCCGAACCACCAGGCCCGATCCGCCCCCAAGTCGCGGCACTAGCGGACCGCGAGGCACTCGATTTCGACTCGGACACCCCGCGGCAGGCCGACCACGGCCACCGTCGAGCGCGCCGGACGGTGGTCGCCAAAGGCCTTGGCGTAGGCCTCGTTCATGGCCGTGAAATCGGCCATGTCGACCAGGAAAACGGTCGTTTTGGCCACCCGATTCAGGCTCGATCCCGCGCCCTCGAGCACGGCCGCCAAATTCTTTATGACTTGGGCGGTCTGCTCCGGCACCCCCCCAGCCACCACTTGCATCGAGACGGGGTCGAGCCCGATCTGTCCGGCCGTGTAGACCATATTGCCAACAACGGTCGCCTGGGTGTACGGACCGATGGCCTGCGGCGCCGCGGCGGTACTGACAAACTCAATCGACATGGTTCGTTCCTGTTAGAAGAGTCCTTCAATGCGCCCATCGGCGTGGACCCGGATGGCCTCGGCCGACGGGACTTTGGCTAAACCCGGCATCGTCATGATCTCACCGGCCAGGGCCACCACGAATCCAGCGCCGGCGGAAGGATAGACGTCTTTAATCGTGATCCGAAAGCCTTGGGGCCGGCCGAGTTTGGTGGGGTCGTCGGAAAACGAGTACTGGGTCTTGGCGATGCAGACCGGCGTGTTACCAAGCCCAATGGCGTCGCAGAGCGCGATGTTCCGGTCGGCGGCGGCGCTGTAGTCCACGCCGTCCGCGCCGTAGATTTCCTTGGCGATGATCTCGATCTTGGCCTTGATGGGGAGTGCCGTGTCGTAAATCGGCTTGAACCGCGCCTTCGCTTCGCTCAGCACCTCGAGGACCTCCTGGGCCACGGCCTCCCCGCCCTTGCCGCCCTCGGCCCAGACGTCGGACAGGGCCGCGCGGACGCCCCAACTCTTGGCCGCGGCCAGCACGGTATTGATCTCGTCCTGGCTGTCGGCTAGGAATCGGTTCAAGGCAACGATCACCGGGAGGCCGAACTTGCCGAGGTTGGTGACGTGCGCTTCCAGATTGACGAGGCCCCGGGTCAGCGCTGCGACGTCCGGCGTGCCCAACTGATCCTTCTTCACCCCGCCGTGCATCTTGAGGGCGCGGACCGTGGCCACGATGACCGCGGCTTCGGGGTTGAGCCCCCCGACCCGGCACTTGATGTCGAGGAATTTCTCGGCCCCGAGGTCGGCGCCGAAGCCGGCTTCGGTGACTACGATATCGCCCAACGACAGACCGAGCTTGGTCGCCACGATCGTATTGCAGCCATGGGCGATGTTGCCGAAGGGCCCGCCATGGACCAACGCCGGCCCGCCTTCCAGGGTCTGGACCAGGTTCGGAATAATCGCGTCCTTCAGCAGCAGCGTCATCGCCCCCGAGGCCTTGAGGTCCGCGGCCGTGATCGGCTTCTTCTCGCGAGTAAACCCGACCACGATCCGGGCCAGCCGGCGCTCGAGATCCTGGAGGTCGGTGGCCAGACAGAGAATGGCCATGACCTCGCTCCCCGGGACGATCACGAACCGGTCCTCGCGCGAGGGCCCGCCGTTGAGCCCGCCCAGGCCGACGACGATCTGCCGAAGGGCCCGGTCGTTCATATCGATGGTTCGCGGCCAGGTAATTCGCCGGCTGTCGATGCCGAGCCCGTTGCCGTGATGGATATGGTTGTCCAACATGGCCGAGAGGAGATTGTGCGCCGAGGTGATGGCGTGGAAATCACCCGTGAAATGGAGATTGATTTCGTCCATCGGAATGACCTGGGCGTATCCACCGCCCGCGGCCCCGCCCTTGACCCCGAACACCGGCCCTAACGATGGCTCCCTGATGCAGATGACGGCCTTCTGGCCCAGCCGCCGGAGGGCTTGGCCGAGGCCCACGGTTACGGTCGACTTCCCTTCTCCGGCCGGCGTCGGGTTGATCCCCGTCACGAGTACCAGACGTCCGGTGGGGCGCCGGGCCCGGATTGCCTCGGGTGTAATCTTGGCCTTGTACTTCCCGTAGGGGAGAATCTCGTCGGCACTCAACCCGAGTTCGGCGGCGACCTCGGCGATCGGCCGCGGTCTGGCGGCCTGGGCAATCTCGATATCTGAGGGAACTTCGGACACGAACGACCTCCTCTGAAAGTTCAGGGCTGCGAAACCCGGGGACCGAAGACCCGCACGGCGTTCGCGACCAGCGTGGCCGCCAGGGCGGCCTCGTCCTGCCCCATCACCTCCGCCAAGCGGCGGGCGGTAGCCCGGACGTACGCCGGTTCGTTGCGCTTGCCGCGAAACGGCACCGGGGCGAGGTATGGCGCGTCGGTTTCAACCAAAAGACGGTCGAGCGGCACCTCTCGGACAGCGGGGTCGAGTTGCCACGACTTGAAGGTGATCATGCCGCTCAGGCTGATGTAGTGTCCCAATGCGACGGCGCGGCGGAGCAGTCCGGCGCCGCTCGAAAACGAATGCATGACGGCCACCACGCCGGGTTGGTTGGCGAGCACCGCGGCCATGTCGTCGTCGGCGTTCCGAGCGTGGATCACCACCGGCTTGGCGGCGGCGCGGGCAATCTCGAGTTGGGCTTCGAACGCCGAGCGCTGGAGGTCCCGGGGCGAGTAATCGTAGTGATAGTCGAGCCCCATCTCGCCGGCGGCGACGACCCGTGGGTCAGAGAGGGCCGCGGCCAGCCAGGTCCCAAGCTCCGGAGTCCACCGGGTGGCCTCGTGGGGGTGGAGGCCGGCCGTGGCCGAGAGGGCGGTTGGGAACCGGTCGACGAGGCGCTGGGCTCGCTGGTAGGCCTCGGGCGACTCCCCGATGACGACCGCGTGCCTGACGTCCTCCGCGGTCATCCGCGAAACCACCCCGTCAACCTCGGCGGCAAAGGCCGGGTCGGCGAGGTGGCAATGCGTGTCGATGAGGGCCGACACGGGACCGACGGCGTCGACTCCTCAGCCCACCGGCTGGGGTCGGCTGGCCGCCGGCGGCGCGCTCCGAGCCCCTCGGGGGCTGGTGAGGCCCTCGCCGATCTTTGGCGGCCACTTGTGCTCGATCCACAGCAGCACCGGTGCGGCGATAAAGATCGACGAGAATGTACCCGTGAAGACGCCGAAGAACATCACCAAGCCGAAGGGCCGGATCACCGCTCCGCCGAAGATGACGAGCGCCGCCAAGGTGGCTAGGGTGATGCCGTGCGTCAGGATGCTTCGCGGCAGGGTCTCATTGATCGAGCGATTCAGGATCGAGCCGAAGTCGTCTCGCCGGAACTTGTGGAGGTTCTCGCGGGCCCGGTCGAAGATAATGATCGTGTCGTTGAGCGAGTACCCGACCATGGTCAGAAACGCCGCCACGACGACCAAGCTCACCTCGATGTCGGCCACCGCCACGAACGCCACCGTGGCCAGCAAATCGTGCGCGGTGGCGATCACCGCCGCCAGGCCGAAGCGCCACTCGAAACGGTAGGCCAGATACGCCAAGACCGCGAAGAACGACAAGAAGATCGCGAGGAAGGCCTGGGTCTGGAGTTCGTCGCCGACCTTGGCGCCGACCGCCTCGGTCCGAAGGATCTCGAACTTGCCGGCTCCCAGTACTTGGTCGAGGCCGGCCTCGACCGCCGTCGCCGCGGCCTGGGTGTTATTCGCGTCGGCGGCCGTTTTCCCGATTCGGGCCCGGACCACGAACTCACCCGGCTGGCCGAAGCCGGAGACTTCAGCCCCCGGTAGCCCACTCCGAATTTGGTCGTCCGTGGTGCTCGGATCGGCCTTGACCTGGAGCAACGTACCACCGGTGAACTCGACACTGTAGTTCACTCCGCGGGCCACCAGAAAGACTGCACCGACCACCAGGATCGCGGCCGTGATCCCATAGGCATATTTCCGGACGGCGATGAAGTCGTAGTTGGCGTTCTTGAACCACCGGATCGAGCCGACCGACAACGTGGCGGCGTCTGAATTCCGCTGCAACCACCACATGTAGAAGGTCCGGGTTGCGAAGATGGCGGTAAACATTGAGGCGAAAATGCCGACGATCAGGGTCACCGCAAAACCCTTGACCGGGCCGGTACCGAACCAGAACAGGAACATCGCAGTGAGGACCTGGGCGAGGTTCGAGTCCACGATGGCCGGCATGGCGTGGCGGAACCCCTCGTCGATCGACAGCCGGATGGTCTTGCCCAGACCCAATTCTTCTCGGGTCCGCTCGAAGATCAGGACGTTGGCGTCGACCGCGATCCCGATCGACAGCAAGAACCCGGCAAGGCCCGGCAACGTCAACGTCGCTTCGAACAAGGCCAGGGCGCCCATCGTGAGCACACCGTACAACACGAGGGCCCCGACGGCAACGACCCCGCTCATCGCGTAATACCCAATCATGATCAAGACCACGAGGACGGTCCCGATGACGCCTGCCAAGATCCCGCTTCGGATCGAATCGTTACCGAGGCTCGGGCCGACTTGGCGCTCTTCGACGATCTTGAGCGGGGTCGGGAGCGCGCCAGCCCGGAGGGTCAACGCGAGATCCTGGGCCTCCTGTAGGGACCGTCCGCCGAGCTGAATCCGGCCCTGGCGGTCGATCCGGCTCTGAATGACCGGCGGCCGCCCTTGGACCTCATTGTCGAGCACGATGGCCATGTAGTCGCCGACGTGCCGCCCGGTTTCCTGACCGAATTTCCGGCCCCCGGGCCGGTCGAGTTCGAAGTTGACCTCCGCGCCGTTGGTCAGCGGATCGACCTGGGCTGTGGCGTTGACCAAGCTCGCGCCGGTGATGATCGGTTTTTCCTCGAGCGCGTAGAGCAACCGATAGGTCGCCGTGCCGACGCTGGTCGCCGCGGTGGCCCACCGGAACTCGACGTTCCGGGGCCAGAGCCGCCGGATTTCGGGCAACCGGAGCAGGCTGTCGACGTACTTGTAGGCGCTTTCCTTGACGGCATACTCGCCCGGCATTTGCTGCACGCCGGCCACGCCGGCCGACTCGATCACCGAAGCCAGCACACCACCCTTGACCGCCGCGGTGTCTTCGGCGGCGGCCTTCGTGGTTGAATCGCCGCCCAACAACTCCTGCACCGCTGATGGCTTTGCCGCCTGGGCCCCGACGGACGCCGCCATCACGCCGAGGTCGCGAAGGGCCCGATCCATCGACGGGATTGCCTTGTCGAGTGCCTGGGTTTTATCGGTGATCCGGAACTCGAGAAAGGCCGCTCGCTGCACCAACGCCTTTGCCCGGGCCGGGTCCTTGAGGCCCGGCAACTCCACCACGATCCGGTCGTTGCCGACCTTTTGAATCAGGGGTTCGAGCACACCGAACTCATCGTACCGTTTCCGCAACACGGTGAGCGCTAAGTCGAGGTCCTTGGCCGGGTCGGCCGACACCCGCTCGCTTTGATCGAGTTCGAGGCCCAAGTGCATCCCGCCTTGGAGGTCGAGACCCAGATTGACGACCGAGCCCACCTGCGTTCCCGTCGTGGTCTTCCGCTTGTTGTTCCACAACGACAAGCCGGCCGCCGCGAGGATGAGCGCGATGAGGATGATCCGATTGCGAAGATTGGTGAACATCGTTCCGACACCACGTTAAAGGTCTCTCGTGCCTTCGAGTGCCGCCCGCGCGGCACGCCGATCGATTTCCAATTGGACCCGAAGCGCGTCCAGCGAGTCGAACCGCCGGATCGGGCGAAGCGGTGCGACCCATTCGATTCGGATCTCCCGCCCGTATAAATCGCCGTCAAAATCGAAGAGATGGGCCTCCAACCACCGGCCCCCATCCCCGACCGTCGGGCGACTGCCCTGGTTCATCATCCCGCCGGCGACCCCGCCGCCCCACTCCACCCGCACCGCGTAGACCCCGTCGGGGGGCAGCAATTTACTCTCGGGCGGCGCCAGGTTCACAGTCGGAACCCCAATGGTTCGCCCCCGCTCGGCGCCCCGCTCCACCCGCCCGCTGACCCGATAGGGCCGGCCCAAGCCGCGGGCCGCCTCCCCGAAGTTCCCGGTTTCGATCGCGGCTCGAATCGCGCTGCTGGAGATGACGTTCTCGCCATCCGCCACCGGGTCCACCGCTTCGACCCGAAATCCGTGCCGGCGTCCGAGCGCCTCTAACGTGGCCAGATCGCCCGACCGGCCCCGGCCGAATCCGTGATCATGCCCCACCACCAACTCGGCCATCCGACACCGGTCGAGCAGCACCGACCGGACGAAGGCCTCCGGTTCGAGCGCCGCCAAGGCGCGGTCGAATCGGAGCACCACCAAGTAGTCGAGCTCGGTCTCGGCCAACGCGGCTGCTCGCTCCGCCGCCGTGGTCAACCGCCGGGGCGCCATCTCCGGCCGGAGCACCGCCAGCGGATGGGGCTCGAATGTGACCAACACGCTGGCCCGGTTCGCCGCCCGGGCCCTCGCAACCAGGTCGTCCAGCACCGCCCGGTGTCCCCGATGAAGCCCGTCGAACGTGCCGACCGTCACGACGGTGCCGTTGGCCATGACCGGGAGCCGGCTCATGCCGCCATCACGAGCACCGGCTGCCACGCCCCGTCCGTGGCCGTTCCGATCGCAACCAGCTGCCCATTCAACACCAGTGCGGCGGATCCACCGCCCGTCGTTTCCCCAACCCGTCGACCCTGCCGGAGCCACCCGGCCTCCTCCTCGGAGACCGTCACCCTGGGCATCGTCCCAAGCAATGCCAGCGGCTCGATCAGCGGCTCCGCACCGGTCAGCGAGGCCAGCGGAACCGCGTCGTGGACGTGAAACGGACCGACCGACTCCCGGCGGAGCTCGACCAAATGGCCGCCCGTACCTAACGATTCACCGAGGTCGCGGGCCATGGCGCGGAGGTACGTCCCCGGGCCCACAACCGCCCGCCACGATACCAATGGCGGTGCATACTCGACCACAGTGACCCGGTCGATCGTGACCGTGGCCGGCTTGAGGTCGACCGCCCGCCCCTGCCGGGCCAACGTATAACTCCGAACCCCGTCGACCTTCTTGGCCGAGTAGGCGGGCGGTCGTTGCTCGATCGATCCGACGAACCGGTCGAGCGCGGCCTCAACCGCGCCTGGTGAGGGCCACTCGCCGCTCCATTCCTGGCCGGCCCGCTCGCCGGTCCCGTCGTCGGTCGTGGTGGCGAATCCGAGCCGGGCGGTGGCCAGGTACGTCTTCCGTTCCGCTTCCACGAACCGGGCCAGCCGAGTGGCGCCACCTAACATTACGACTAACAATCCCGTCGCGAACGGATCGAGCGTCCCGGTATGGCCGACCGCCTTGATCTGGAACCGCCGGCGCACGGCGGCCACGACATCGTGCGAGGTCATGCCGGCCGGTTTGTCGATCAAAAGGCCGCCCGTCAGGGCGCCTCCTCACCCCGCTTGAGGGCGCCCAGGATCGCCTCGATCTTGGCGGCATGCTCCTGGCCCCGGTCGGCTACGAAGCTCAACTGCGGGGTGATTCGGGTGGCCAACGCCTCCGCCACCTTAGAGCGGAGAAACCCCGCCGCCCGTCCGAGTCCCTCGAGTGCCGCATCCCGCTCCGCTTCTTCGCCATGGACCGTGACCAGAATTCTGGCGTACGACAGGTCCGGGCTCACTTCGATCCCGGTGATCGTGACCATCTGGATCCGCGGATCCCGGATCTCGCGGAGCAACGCCTCCGCGACGACCTGACGAATGACCTCGGCAACCTGATCCGGCCGGCGCTTCGACGACGGGGACGAGCGGGCCACCGGGAGCGCCTAACCGGCCGCGCTGACCGGCGGGCTCGCCAGGGTCCGCTTCACCTCGTCAACCCGGAATGCCTCGATCCGGTCGCCGACTTTCACGTCGTTGAAGTTCTCGACCCCGATGCCGCACTCGAGACCTTCCTTGACTTCCTTGACGTCGTCCTTGAAGCGTTTCAGGCTTGACATCGTCCCGCTGTACACTGCCTTGCCGTCCCGTACCACCCGAACCTTGGCGGTCCGAATGATGGTGCCCGACCGGACCATGCTGCCGGCGATCGTTCCGATCTTGGTGACCTTGAACAGTTCCAGAACTTCGGCCTCGCCGAGGATCGTTTCCTTCTCCTCTGGCTTGAGGAGGCCTTCCAGTGCGTTCTTCACATCCTCGACGGCTTCATAGATGATCCGGTAGGTCCGGACGTCGACCTGTTCCTGCTCGGCCAACTGACGGGCATTGGCGTCGGGCCGGACATGGAAGCCGAGAATGATGCTACCCGAGGCCTTGGCGAGGAGCACGTCGCTACCCGTGATCGCGCCGACGCCGCGGTGGACGATATCGACCCGGACTTCGCTGGTCGACAGCTGGGCCAGGGCGTCCGCGAGGGCTTCCGCCGGACCACCCTGGTCGGCCTTGATGATGATCCGGAGCTGGCTGACTTGGCCGGCCTTGAGCTGGCGGCTGATGTCCTCCAGCGAGGCACCGCGCTGGCTCCGCCGGTTCTGGGCTTCCCGATCGAGCCGTTGTCGCTTCTGGGCAATGTCGCGGGCTTCGCCCGCGTCGGCCACGCTCAAGAACACGTCGCCCGCGGCCGGGACGCCCTCGAACCCGAGGACCCGCAACGGAATTGACGGACCGGCTTCCTTGACCGTCTTGCCGCGTTCGTCGGTCAACGCCCGAACCCGGCCGGAGAACTTGCCGCAAATGAAATTGTCGCCGACCCGGAGGGTTCCGCGCTGGACCAGCACGGTGGCGAGTGGCCCCTTGCCCGGGTCGAGCGTGGCTTCGAGGACCGCCCCGGTGGCGCGGGCGTCGGCGTTGGCCTTGAGGTCGAGGATCTCAGCTTGGAGCAGGATCTGCTCCAGTAGGTGATCGATCCCGGTGCCCTTCTTGGCCGAAATCGGTGCCGAGAGCACCTTCCCGCCGAACTCTTCGAGTACCACGTTGTGCTGCAAGAGATCTTGTTTGACCTTCTGCACGTTGGCGGTCGGGAGATCGACTTTATTGATCGCCACGATCATCGGCACGCCGGCATTCTTGGCGTGGCTGATTGCTTCAATCGTTTGGGGCATGACTTGGTCGTCAGCGGCAATGACCAGCACGACGATGTCGGTGACCTGAGCACCCCGGGCCCGCATGGCCGTAAAAGCTTCGTGACCGGGCGTGTCCAGGAAGGTGATGGTCTTCTCCCCGTCCGCGAGCGTGACGTGATAGGCCCCGATGTGCTGGGTAATGCCGCCCGCCTCGCCGGCCACGACGTTGGCTTTCCGGATATAGTCGAGCAAGGAGGTCTTGCCGTGGTCGACGTGACCCATGATCGTGACCACCGGCGGCCGGGAGGTGAGTTGGTCGGCCGTATCAACCGCGGGCGTCGATGCCTCGGCGGCGTAATCTTCTTCCTTGGTGGCCTGGAACCCGAATTCCGACGCGATCATTTCGATCTGGTCGAAGTCGAGCCGCTGGTTCACCGTGACCATCATGCCCATTTCCTTGAACGCGAACTGGACGATCTGGGTGGCCGGGATCTTCATGGCATCGGCCAACTCGGACACCGAGACGAACTCGTTGACCCGAATCCGGGTCTTTTCGCGTTCGCGTTCCTCGGCACTCTTGGTGGCCAACATGTCCCGATAGCTCGGCTCGTCAGCCCGGCGTTTCCGCGGACCGCCCTTCATCCCGGCCAACGTCTTCAGGATGTTGGCTTGGACCTGATCCTGATCGACGTAGTTCTTCCGGGTCTTCTTACCTTTCTTGCGATTACCCTGGGCGGAACGGGCTGGTGCGTCGGGCCCGAACGTCCGGGCTGCTGGTGCGCCCGGTGCACCGGGTCGGCCCGGGGGGCCGCCTCGGCTCGGCGGCCCGCCCCGTCCCGGAGGACCGCCCGGGCGAGGCGAGCCGGGACGCGGCGGACTGCCGGGACGATTGAATTGACCGGGCCGGTTTGCGGCACCCGGAGGGCCGCTCCGGGGTGCACCACGATCGCCCTGGGGCCGATCGCGGTTCGGGCCGCCGGCGGAGCTGAACACCGGGCGCGGTCCGGCCGGCGGCCGGGTAACCCGCGGCGGTACGAACGGCCGACGGGGAGGCGCGTTGGGATCGAGCGCCTGCACCGACACCGGGGGAAGCCGGGGTGGAATCGGAGGCAACGGGGGCGCCACCGCCCGGGGCGGCGGCGGGGGGGGGGGCGGCTCGACCGGCTCCGGCTCGGCGGCGGGCTCGTCCGCGGACGGCGGCGCCGGCTCCTTGAACAAGGCCTTGGCCCGCTCTTGAATCGAAACCACCGGCACCGGGGGCGCCGCCGGGGTGTCGATCCGCTCGAACTGGATCGGTTTCTCGAGGTCGAGAATCGCGTCATGCGCGGCCTTCTCGGCCACCGCAACCGCTTCCGATTCGGCGACCTCGGCCGCGGTGCGCCGGCGCTTCGACGGCTTGATCTCCGGCGAAACGAGGGCCTCGGCGACGGGGGCTTCCGGAGCGGCGGCGGCCTTCGGGCTCCGCCGCTTCGGCTTCTTGGGCTCATCGGGGGCCGCAGCCTGCTTCCGCTTCTCCCGTTCCCAGCGGAGGCGTACCGCAGCCACCTGCGCGTCGTCGAGCGGCTGCAACGGGCCGCGGGCGACGACATGCATGTCTTTGAGCAGCGTCATCAGCTGCTCAGTCGGAACTCCGAACTCACCGGCTAAATCCTGGACTTTCGTCTTGACCACTAGGCCTCCGTCGAACCCTGCCCACGCGCGAACCGGATAATGCCGTCCGCCAACGCCGAATCGCGTACCCCGGCAACCATCACCGGCGGCTTGCCCAGTCGGGCTCCCATTTCCTGTGCAACCGGGCCCGCCACTTGGGGGACCCCCCGCGCCGTGGCCAACCGGGCGGCCTTCTCGAGCGCCCGCTGACTGGCGTCGCTCGCTACCACGATACAGCGGCACTCGTTGGCCTGGAGGGCCCGGCGAACCGCCTCAACTCCGACAATCACGTGACCCGCCTTGAGACCGATCCCAAGCAGGCCGGTGAGATCGCTCATTCGCTCTTCGCCGCGTCCTCGCCAGGTTCATCCGCCGTCAAGTCGGCCAGGAACGCCAACAACTGCTCGGCGGCTTCCGGGGTGACCCCTTCGATCTTCAGCAGGTCGGCCCGTTCGAGATCGAGGACGTCGTTCAATGTCCGGTAGCCGGCGCCGTCGAGTTTCGTCACCAAGTCCGGTGACAGACCCTTCAGTTCCGACAATTGGATTTGGGTCACGATTTCGTCACCAAGCGGTTCCGGTGCGAACAATGGCCCTTCGCCACCGCGTTCGAGCCACTCTCGGCTCGAATAGAGGTCGATCTTCCAACCCGTCAACTCCGAAGCCAACCGGACGTTCTGGCCGTTTTTCCCGATGGCCAGGGACAACTGGTCTTCGTCGACGACCGCCTGAATCGTCTTGCTTTCAGGATCGGAGAACACCTTGGCCACTCGGGCCGGCGCCAGCGAGAGCCGGGCAAACCGCTCCGGATCCGGCGACCACGGCACGATGTCGATGCGTTCACCCGATAGTTCGTTGACCACCGCCTGCACCCGCGAACCCTTGAGACCGACACAAGCGCCGACCGGATCGATGGCGTCGTCCTTCGAGATGACCGCCACCTTGGTGCGGCTGCCCACTTCCCGGGCAATGGCCCGGATCTCGACGACGTTCTGGGCGATTTCCGGAACTTCGAGGCGGAACAGCGCGGCCACGAACATCGGATCGGCGCGGGACAACACCAGCCGAGGACCCTTGGACGTTTCCTCGAGCCGCTTCAACACGGCCCGGATGATATCGCCCTGATGGAAATGCTCTCGGTGGTTCTGTTCCCGGTACGGGACGATAGCCTCGGCCTCTTTGAACTTGGCGAGCATCAGGACCACCTTGCCCCGCTCGATCTGCTGAACCTCGCCCGAGAGCAGTTCGCCGATCTTGTCGCCGAACTCTTCGCGGATCTTGGTCCGTTCGCCTTCGCGAACCCGCTGGATGATCCGTTGCTTGGCGGCCTGCACCGCCAACCGGCCGAACTCCGTGAACGGAACTTCTTCCTCAAGCACATCGCCGGGCTGGAAGTTGGCGTCTTCGTACCGCGCGTCCTCGAGCGCCACCTGGCAGCTCGGATCGTCGACGGTTTCGGAGACGGTCCGGAGCCGGACCACCCGAATGATGCCCTTCAACTCATCGACCTCGAGTTCGAATTTGACATTAGGCCCGAACTTCCGAACCAACGCGGCGTGAATGCCGTCGCGCAGGAGGTCGAGAAGATCGGAGCGATCAAGTTGTTTGGCGTTCGTGAGTTCACGGAACGCCGTCAGCATTTCGACTGAGCCAGCCATCGACTTTACCCCCCACAGCGGAGGTCAAGGTGAGCGCGAGCCACCGGCAGCTCGCGACGAGTCCGCTAAGAAATATGAGCACTGGACGACCGCTGGGCAGGAAGCCACAACGTACGTCCCCAGTGGGCGGGGGGACATACGATCCAAACCTGGGCTCCGAAAACAAAAATGTGGGGGAAAACCCCACATCTCCACGAGCCACACTCCCCCAACCGCACCGAACGGAAGAATCTACCCGTGCCGGGGGGGAACGTCAATTGGCTCGATCCGCTATTGCCTTGAGTTGTCGACCGTTACGCCAATGGAACGGAAGCCGACGTTGCCGGCAAAATCGGTCGCTTCGACCCGGAGCGCGTGGGGGCCGTTCCCCGCCCCCTGGGTGGCCCAAACGACTCCATACGGTTCGGCGAGGTCTTCGAGCAGGACGACCCCATCCACTTTGAACACGACCTTCGCAACCCCAAATCCATCAAAGACTTGGGCCGAAAAAGCCACCTGCCCGGACACCGTGGAATCGGCTTTGGGCGACACAATGAACACGATCGGGGTGTCCGTGTCCGCCTGGGCGGGATTCCCGCATCCGGCACTGGCCCAAGCCAAGCCAGCCAAGCCGGCCGCAACGAGTTTTCGGGTCATCATGTCAGTTCTCCGTACGAGGAATCCTCGGCCCTGAATTATGGGGCCAGGAGCCCGAGGAACGCTACCATCCGGCCGTCCCGTCCCCCGGACCCCCGATGGCTCATGAACCGATCAGTCATGTGCGCTGAGCAATGGGAGGACACCGTGATGGTGCCGATCCCCTGGGCGCGGCCCTGCTCCGCCAAAACCGCTCGGAGGTCGACCCGCGGCTGGTCGGGGCGTCCGCACGCCGAGGCCACCTCCGGGCCAACCTGGTAGCAATCGCCGCAGATGCCGACCCCGCAGTGCATCACCAAATCCGCCGGAGCGGAACCGGCCCGGCAGGCCAGCCCCTCGACGCCGGCCGCGACGATCCCCGCGGCCGTGCCCCGCCAGCCCGCGTGGAGCAAGGCGATGGCCCGGCGCACCGGGTCCACGAGGTAGACCGGCACGCAGTCGGCCGCCGAGACCGAGAGGAGGAGTCCTCGGTGAGAGGTCGCGTGGCCGTCGGCGTCTTCGTGGATGGCGAAGCCCCGGAAGGGTTCCTGCCAGAGCACCCGGGTGCCGTGAACCTGGCGGGCCACCGTGAGGCCGACGAACTCGGGAAACGCCCCCGCGAGCACCCGCCACCGATCGAGGACCCGCCCGACGCCTTGGCTGCCGGCGAGGCCCAGGTCGAACGGCTCCGGGGTCGGCCCGCGGGTCGTGATGCCGGCCACCACGCCGAACCGTTCCCGCCACCCGGGAACGGCCAACCACGGCAACGGCCCGCCGGCCCCGTCCGCTTCAGCGAGCCGGGCCGGCTCAGTCGTCAACCCGTTCAATCTCGGCGCCTAACGCCCGAAGCCGGGTGTCGATCCGCTCGTACCCCCGCTCGATCTGGCCGATGTTGTGGATCGTGCTCTGCCCCTCGGCCGCGAGCGCCGCGAGCAACATGGCCATCCCGGCCCGGATGTCGGGGGACTCGACCGTCCCGCCCCGAAGCGGCGAGGGCCCCGCGATGACGGCGCGGTGGGGATCGCACAGCACGATCCGAGCGCCCATCCCGATCAGCTTGTCGACGAAGTAGAGCCTCGACTCAAACATCTTTTCGAAGATCAGGACCATCCCAGTGCACTGGGTGGCCGCGACGACGGCGATCGACATCGTGTCGGCCGGGAACGCCGGCCAGGGCCCGTCCTCAAGTTTCGGGACATGACCGCCGACATCGGCCCGGATTCGCCGCTCCTGGTCTCGATCGACGATCAGTTGATCGCCATCGAGACGGGGGCGAATGCCGAGGCGGTCGAAGCCGATCAGGGTGGCCCTGAGATCGTCCCCCCGGACCCCGTCGATCGTGAGCTGGCCGTTGGTGACGGCCGCCAAGCCGATGAAACTCCCGATCTCGATGTGGTCGGGGCCGATCTCATAGTGGGTCCCGTGGAGCGGCTTCCCACCGGTAATCACGTAGGTATTGCTCCCGATACCCTGAATCTCCGCCCCCATGGCCACCAGCATCCGCGCCAGGTCTTGGACGTGGGGCTCGGCGGCGGCGTTCCGGAGGATCGTGGTGCCCTTCGCGGCGACCGCCGCCATCAGCGCGTTCTCGGTCCCCGTGACGCTCGGCTCGTCAAGGAAGATGTCCGCACCCACGAGCGTCTTGGCGTCGATCTTGTAGCGGTCGCCCACCAGGATCGTGGCGCCGAGCGCTTCGAGCGCCAGGAAGTGGGTGTCGACCCGCCGGCGCCCGATGACGTCGCCGCCGGGGGGCGGCAACTCCACCTGGCCAAACCGAGCCAGGAGCGGCGCCGCCAGCAGAATCGACGCCCGGATCTTGGCGCAGAGCCCCGGATCGAGGGGTTTCGACGTCACCCCGGCCGGGTCGACCCGCACCGTGTTCGGGCCGGTCCACGCCACCCGGGCGCCCAGGTCCTCCAGCAGCGCCATCATCATCGCGACGTCGCGGATTTTCGGCACGTTCCCAAGGTCGACCGGGCCATCGGCGAGCAGCGTCGCGGCGAGGATCGGGAGGGCGGCATTCTTGTTTCCAGCCGGTCGGACGGTCCCCGAAAGGGACCGCCCGCCTTGGACGATGAATTTGGGAGGCATGGAGCAAACCTCGCCACCGCCCTAGCGGCGCGTCAAGCGGCTGACGTTATTTTGCGGGATGATCACGCCCCTGCCCTGGGTCGGCCCCACTGTGGCCCTTGCCCTTGTCGCCATTGCGCTCGCCTTCCTGACCATCGCCCTCGTGGCCCTGGCCGCGGCCCGCAAGGCCACCAGCGAGGCCTCCCACCTCGCCCGCGAACTCGGTGAGTTGCGACGGGAATGGGCTCCGACCATCCAGGCCCTCACGGCGCAGGGGGCGAGGTGGACGAGGTGGACGAGGTGATTGTCGTGAGCCGCCGGCTCAGGAAAAGCGCGGTCCGGGGGGCCCGGCGGATCGAGGGCCGACTCGAGGACCTCGATGCGCTGTACGGAGCCGTCTCGTCCGAGGTCCAGGAAACCGCGCTCGACGTCGCCGCCACCCTCCGGACGGTCCGGGCGGGCGCTTCGGCCCTCAACCGGATCAAGCGGTTCTTGGGCCGAGGACGGCGGTGACCCGATCGCCGGTGCTGGTCGGTGTCGTCCTGGCTTGCCTGGCCTTGGTGCTTTCGCCCACCGACGCCCACGCCTGGACCCACGGCACCCACATCTACCTCACCGACACGATCCTGGCCAACGCCGGCCTATTGCCGGGCAGCGTGGCCGATCTCATTCGGGCCTTCCCGTATGACTTTCTCTACGGCGCGATCGCCCCGGATACCTCGATCGCCAAGCAGTACGTCCCCAAGGGCCGTCATTCCCATTTCTGGAACGTCGGACAAGAGACCTTCGACTTCGCCGCGACGGATGCGCTCCGGGCCTTCGGGCTCGGCTATCTGACCCATCTGGCGGCGGATACGGTCGCACACAACTACTTTGTTCCTCGGCAGCTGCTGCTCACCAGCAGTCCGCAGACGATGGGACACCAGTACTGGGAACTCCGGGCCGAGACCCATCTCACGGACCGGTTTGCCCGTCGGGCCCGCGAGCTGATTCGCCTCGATCACACCTTGGCGGATACGCACCTCGGACGGATCGTGTCACCGACCCTGTTCAGTGTGAAGACCAACCGGCGTATCTTCCGGAGCATCGTCCACCTCTCGGACACCAAGAGTTGGCAGCGGGCCATGCAGGCGGCTCGGGAGCGGAGCCGGTGGTTATTGACCGATGCGGACGTGGAACGGCATCTAGCGACTTCCTATGACTTCATCATGGAAACGCTCGCGGAAACGGCGAATCGAGGCGGGTTCGCCCGGACCCTCGATCCGTCGGGAGACACCCCGCTTCGGCGGGCCAAACGGTGGCGGCGGGAAGCATTGTGGCAGGGCGGCTTGTGGGTGCCGGAACGAATGGTCGAGGTGGCCGAACAACGATTCGGTTTGCCGGACCCCGGTCTCGGGTTCTGGCGGGCGTCGGTGGTCGAGCGGCCGTGGATTACACTGACTTCAACAACAGAAGGAGCATCGGACAATGGGCAAGGGCGATCGCCGGAGCCGGAAGGGTAAGATCTTCCGAGGAACCGCAGGCAAGAAGCGACCGAAAGGCAAGAAAAAGCCGGAGAAGAAGGCGTAGCGATTACCGAAGGGCGGGCATCAGCCCGCCCGGTTCCACCCCTACCCGATGCTCTGAACCGCCGCGATCAACCGGTCGATTTCCGCCTCGGTCGTATAGCACGCGCACCCGGCCCGAACCAACCCCTCCGCCCCCAACCCCAGGCGTTCCACCACGGGCGTCGCGTAGAAGTCGCCGTGACTCACGAAGACGGCCTGCTCGGCCAAGTGGCTGGCCACTCGGCTCGAGCTGACGCGGTCCAACGAATCCAAGCGTCGGCGTCCTGGTCCCCTCGAGCCCCTGTCCAAAGCGTCGGACACCCGGGGTGCTCCCGAGCCCGTCCCCCAATCGGCGGAACAACGTCATGGCCCGTTCGTGCAGGACCTCGTACGAGGCGATCAGGGATGCCCGCCGGCCGCCGTGGGGTGATACGCCGGCGAGAAAATCGATGGCGGCGTGCGTGCCGGCAATCCCTTCGTGGCTTGGGGTCCCGGTCTCGAGTCGCTCGGGGCTCGACTCGGGTGCGGACCGCACCTTCGGAATGTCGAGGCCGTCGATCAGCGCCTTTCGGCCATAGAGGATCCCCAGGTGCGGACCATAGAACTTGTAGGGCGAGCAGCCGAGGTAGTCGCAGCCAATGGCCTGGACATCGGGCAGCACGTGGGGCGCCGAGTGAACCGCATCGACGAAGGAGAGAGCCCCGTGGGCCCGGGCCGCGTCACAGGCCACCCGGACATCGGATCGGTCACGGTGCCTAACGCGTTGGAGGCCCACCCCACGGCCACCAAACGGGTTCGTGGGCCGATCGCCCTGACCAGCCGGTCGAGGTCGAGGGTGCCGTCCTCGACCCGGAACGGAATCCGAACTAAGGCCAATCCGGCATCGCGGGCAATCGCCTCCCAGGGGCCCACATTGCCCTGATGATCGAGTTCGGTCACCACGATTTCGTCGCCCGCTTGCCAGCCGCGAACCAGTCCCCGTGCCAGATGGAACGTCAGCGTGGTCATGTTGAGCCCGAAGGCGACCTCGTCCGGACTCGCGTTCAAAAAACCCCCGACCGCTTGGCGGGCCTCGCCGATCAGGACGTCGGTTTCGCGGCTGCTCGGGTAGTGCCAGTGGGTGTTGGCGTTGTGATGGCGGAGGTAATCGGCCATCGCCTCGATGACCGGTTCCGGCACTTGGGTGCCGCCCGGCCCGTCGAAATTAGGCCACCGGGATCCCCCGGTACAACCGGTCGAGGGCCCGGAACTCCCGCCGGATCAGAGCCACGGACTGACTCATTCGAGTTTCCTTTCGATCAACGACCCAATGGCCTTGGGGTCGGCTTGGCCACGGCTCAATTTCATGACCTGCCCGACCAAGAACCCGAGCAACTTCGTTTCCCCGCTCCGGCACCGTTCGACTTCCTTCGGCGAGGCGGCCAGCACTTGGTCGACCCAGGCCTCCAGCGCGCCGTCGTCACGGACCTGCATTAAACCGAGTCTGGCGGCCGCCACGGCCGGCGTTTCGCCCGACGCCGAGATCGCTTCGAGGATAGTCTTCCCGGCCGAGTGGCTGACCTCGCCCCGCTCCACGATCGCGATCACGGCGGCGAGCGTGGCGGCGGGCACCGGCACGGTCCCGGCGGCGTTGTAGTGGCCCAAGATCTCGCCCATGACCCAGTTGGCCGAGGGCTTGGGGGCCGCTCCGGCGTGGACGACCGCCTCGAAATAGTCGCCGATCCGCCGGTCGGCGGCCAGCACCCTGGCATCGTAGGCCGACAGCCCGTACCCGGCGGCGAATCGTTCTCGCTTGGCGTCGGGCAATTCGGGAATGGCGGCCCGGGCTTCGGCGATCCACTCGGCGGACAGCACGACCTCCGGCAGGTCGGGATCGGGAAAATAGCGGTAGTCGTGACTGTCTTCCTTCGACCGCATCGGCCGGACGGTGCCAGTGGCCGCATTGAACAGCAGCGTGACTTGCTCCACGGCTTGCCCGGCTTCGAGGAGCGCCTGCTGCCGTTCCCGCTCGGCGTCGATGGCCCGCGCGACATTGGCGAAGCTGTTCATGTTCTTGACTTCGGTCTTGGTGCCTAACGGCGCTCCGGGGCGGCGGAGCGAGATGTTGGCGTCGACCCGGAGGCTTCCCTGCTCCATGCTGCACTCGCTGATGCCGGCGTAGACCAGGATTTGCTTCAGGGTGGTCAGATAGGCGCGGGCCTCGCCGGCACTTCGCAAATCGGGGCCGGTCACGATTTCGGCGAGCGGGAGGCCGGCCCGGTTGAGGTCGATGGCGGTGGCGTTCGCAAACCGGTCGTGGAGCGACTTGCCCGCGTCCTCTTCGACGTGGAGCCGGGCGATCGGAACGCTGATCGGTCCCCGTTCGGGCGACTCGCAGCGGACCGACCCGCCGGTCGCGAGCGGCCGGTCGAATTGCGAAATCTGGTATCCCTTGGGCAGGTCGGGATAGAAGTAGTTCTTCCGGGAAAACACGCTCCGCCGATGGACCGTGCAGTCGAGCGCCAAGGCGGCCCGGGTGGCGAGCCGGAGGGCGCCCTCATTGGGAACCGGCAAGGCACCGGGAAGGCCCAGGCACACCGGACAAACATTGTGATTCGGCGGGCTGCCGAATGTGGTTGGGCAACCGCAGAACAACTTCGAGACCGTGGCGAGCTGCACGTGGACTTCGAGGCCGATGACCGTTTCCCAACTCATTCAGCGGACCTCGGCCGTTGGATCGAGCCGGGCCTCGAGCGCGGCGGCAATGGCCAGCAACGGGGCTTCCTGCCAGGCCGGTGCAATGACTTGAACTCCAATCGGGAGACCGCTGTCCCGTCCCACCGGGAGGCTCAGAGCCGGGAGGCCCGCCAGGCTCACCGCCGAAACGAAGATGTCGGCGAGGTACATGGCCACGGGGTCGGCGGTCTTGTCACCGGCCTTGAAGGCCGGCGTTGGGGTCGTCGGGGTAATCAGCGCGTCGATCCCAGCCCCGAACACCCGGGAGAAGTCGTCGCGGATTCGGGCCCGGGCCGCTTGCGCCCTCCCGTAGTATGCGTCGTAGTAGCCGGCGCTGAGCACATAGGTCCCGATCAGAATGCGCCGCTGCACTTCGGGGCCGAAGCCCTGGCCCCGGGTGGCCCGGTACATCGTGGTGACGTCGTTATCGCCGCCCTCTCGGAGGCCGAACCTGACGCCGTCAAATCGGGCCAGGTTGGCCGCCGCCTCGGCCGGGGCGAGGACGTAGTAGGCGGGCACCGCGTACGACGTGTGCGGCAGCGACACGTCCTGGACCCGACCGCCGAGATCCCGAATCAGGCCGATCGCCCGGTCGACGCCGGCCCGGACGCCGGGGTGGAGGTCGGGCGCGAAGTATTCGACCGGCAGTCCGAAGGTGAGCCCCCGGAGGTCGTGGCGCGGCGGATCGAGCGCCAGCGGTGGCTCCGCCCTGGCGGTGGCGTCGGCGGGATCGGCGCCCGAGACGACGGCCAGCACCCGGGCGGCGTGGTCGACGGTCCGCCCGAAGACCGAAACGCAGTCGAGCGACGACCCGAAGGCCACCAGGCCGTACCGGCTGACCCGGCCGTAGGACGGCTTGACGCCGACGATGCCGCAGAAGGCCGCCGGTTGTCTCACCGAGCCGCCGGTCTCCGAGCCTAACGCCGCCGGCACCACGCCGGCCGCCACCAACGCGGCCGATCCGCCGGAGCTTCCCCCCGGCACCCGATCTCCGTCGAGCGGATGGAGCACCCGCCCGTAGGCCGAGTGCTCCGTCGACCCACCCATGGCGAACTCGTCCATGTTGGTTTTGCATGCCACCATCCCGCCGGCGGCCCGAAGCCGGTCAATGACCGTGGCGTTGAACGGCGACCGGTAGCCCTCGAGGATCTTCGAGGCGCAGGTGGTCGGCAAGTCGGTGGTGACGATGTTGTCTTTGATGGCGATGGGCCAGGCGTAGAGCGGGCCACCGGGCTCCAGGGCCTCAACCCGCCGAGCTTCAGCCGCGAGCGCGGCCGGCGACCAGGCCAAGGCGGCGTTTAACGAACCGGCCCGGTCGAGACGATCCGCCGTATCGGCGGCGACGGCGGTGGGATTCACCCGTCAGCCCGCGCCTGGGACCGCGGTACCACGAAGAATCCCTCGACGAATTGCGGCGCAAAGTCCGCCGGGCCCGTGGCCATCGGCGGTTGCCGCACCACATCCGCTCGGAACCCAGGCGCCGGGGCCGGTTCGTCGGCCGAAGACTCTCCGCCCGCGGCCAGGGCTCTGAGTTGACCGACATACGACACGATCCGGTCGAGTTGCGCCGCCAACGTGGACACCTCGTCGTCCGCCACCTCGAGCGCAGCCAAGGCTGCGAGGCGGGCCACGTCGGCCGGCGTTACGCTCATGCGCTCTCCCAATCCCGTTCGAGGCCGGCGTAGGCCACCAAGAGCTGTTTGGTGCCGAACTCAGGATCATCGAAGGCCACCGTGACCTTGAGGTCCTTTCCGCCGCCCTGGAGACCCTGAATCAGGCCACTCCCGAACCGGCGATGCTTGACCCGCTCGCCTTTGACGTAGCGCGGCGCGTCTTGGGAGACCTCTTCGACCGCGTCTCGATCGGGTGCCTTCGGCGCCGAGCCGAAGGACGGTTGCGGAGGCCGTTTTTCCCAGGTGTTGCCGCCGAATCGGGCGCCCGAGGTCCGGCCGCCGTAGCGGTTGGCGCCGCCCCAGCTCGGGGCAAACAGCGACGACGTGGTCTTCTCATCGACAATGCCCGGCGGAATCGTTTCGAGGAATCGGGAGGCCATGCTCGGGAGGATTTCCCCGCCCCGCCGCCGCGACCGCGCAAAGGAGAGGTAGAGCTTGTCCTTGGCCCGCGTCAGCGCCACGTAAAAGAGCCGCCGTTCCTCTTCGAGTCCCTCGGTTGACTCCGCCGCTCGGGAGAGCGGAAACAGGCCGTCCTCCATGCCCGCCACCACGACGAGGGGCCACTCGAGGCCTTTGGCGGTGTGAACGGTCATCAGGGTCACCCCAGCCTCGTCGCCGTCGGACTTATCGACCGCCGACAACAACGCCGCTTCGGTCAGGAAGCGCTGGAGCGGGGTGGTCTCGTCGCCTTCGGTCACCACTTCCGACCAGCTGGCCGCCGCCGCGACCAGTTCCTTGACGTTGTCCCAACGGTCTTTGCCCTCCGGGCCTTCCTCGTGCAACACCCGTTCGTAGTTGATGGCTTCGATGACCGCCTCAAGGATCACCGCGGGCTGGTCGCCGCCGACCCGCTGTTTGAGGCCGCCGATCAACTCGGCAAACCGGCGGAAGGCCTCTCGGATGTTCGGGCGGAGCCCGGCAATCCGTTCGGCAATACTTGAGGTGTCGAGGAGCGGGCGGCCCCAAGTGGCGGCCACCTCACGGAGGGCGGCGAGGCTGGTGTCCCCGATGCCCCGTCGGGGAACCCCGACCGCTCGAAGGAACGCCTCATCGTCCGCGGGGTTCACCAAGAGCCGGAGGTAGGCCAGCAGGTCCTTGACCTCGCGGCGCTCGTAAAAGCTCACCGAACCGACCACCCGGTAAGTCATGCCGGCGCGGCGAAAGGCCTCTTCCATGGCCCGGGATTGGGCGTTGGTGCGGTAGAGGACCGTCATCTGGCTGGTCGTGTAGTCGCCGGAGGCCCGTCGGGCGCCCAGCTCCTTCACGATCCACTCCGCCTCGTCCCGCTCGTCGGCGGCACCCACCATGGTCACCGGCTGGCCGCCGCTCCGCCGGGTCCGAAGGGTCTTCCCAATCCGGCCGGCGTTCGGCGCAATGGCTGCATTGGCCGCGTCGAGCACCACTTGGGTGCTCCGGTAGTTCTCTTCGAGCCGGACCAGTCGGCAGCCTTCGAAGTCCTGCTGGAACTCGCGCATATTCCGAACTTCGGCGCCCCGCCATCCATAGATCGATTGGTCATCATCCCCGACGACGAAGGCGTTTCGATGGCGGGCGCTCAGGTCGCGAATCAGCTGGTACTGGGCCTTGTTGGTATCCTGAAACTCATCCACCAGCACGAAGCCGAACCGCTGCTGGTACCAGGCCAGCCGTTCGGGGTGGTTCTTGAAGAGGGTCAGTGGATGGAGCATGAGATCGTCGAAGTCCATCGCGTTCTGGTTCTTGAGCGCGGTGGTCAGGCCCCGGTAGATCTCGGCGGCGACGCCGGTCAGCGGATCGGGGCTCGAGGCATGGAGCTGGTCGGGCGACTGCATCCGGTTCTTGGCGCTCGAAATCACGTTCTGCACCAGCTTCGGCGGGAACATCTTCGGCGACACGTTCCGCTGCTCCAGCAAGCGTTTGATCAGCGCCAATCGGTCGGTTTCGTCATAGATGGTGAACTCCCGGGAGAACCCGAGATGCTCGGCCTCGCGCCGGAGGAGCCGGGCCGAGAGGCTATGGAAGGTGCCGATCCAGAGCCCCGCCGGGTCGCGATCCAGCATCGCGCCGATCCGCTCTTTCATCTCGGCGGCAGCCCGGTTCGTAAACGTGACGGCGAAGATCTTGTCGGGCCGGACCCCGTGGCGCTCGATCAGCAGGGCAATCCGGGTGGTCAGCACCCGGGTCTTCCCTGACCCGGCACCGGCCAGGACGAGCATCGGGCCCTCGACATGTTCGGCCGCCGCGCGCTGCTCGGGGTTGAGCGCGAGGACCAGGTCGGAGCTCGCCATGTCGTTAGGCCGTGATGCGATCGGTACCGAGGTATGGCACCAGGACGTCAGGGACTCGGATCGACCCGTCGGCCTCCTGGTAGTTCTCGAGGATGGCGATGATGGTCCGGGGAAAAGCAACTCCCGACGCGTTCAGGGTATGCACGAACTCGGGCTTCACGCCGGGCGCCGGCCGGAATCGCACATTGGCCCGGCGGGCCTGGAAGTCGGTGAAGGTGCTGGAACTCGAGACCTCGAGCCACGCGCCGGTGCCGGGAGCCCAGACTTCGAGGTCGTAGGTCCGGGCCGAGGCGAAACCGGTATCTCCGGCCGCGAGTTCGAGAACCCGGTACGGCAGACCAAGCCGTTGGAGCACCGTCTCGGCATGACCCGTCATGGTGTGATGGTCGGCGTCGCTGGCCGTCGGCTGGCACAACCGGACCAATTCGACTTTGTCGAACTGGTGGACCCGAATCAGCCCCCGGGTATCCTTGCCGTGCGAAAACGCCTCCTGGCGAAAGCACGGCGTGTACGCCACGAAGGTTTTCGGCAGGTCCGCGGCATCGAGGATTTCATCCCGGTGGATATTGGTGACCGGGACTTCGGCGGTTGGAATCAGAAACAGGTCGTCGGCGGTCCGGTACATGTCCTCTTCGAACTTCGGCAGCTGGCCGGTGCCCGTCAGCGAGGCTCGATTGACGAGGTAGGGCGGCTGAACCTCGCGGTAGCCGTGCTCGCGGGTATGGAGGTCGAGCATGAAATTGGCCAGCGACCGGACCAACCGGGCACCGAGGCCGGTATAGAGCGGGAAGCCCGACCCGGTGATCTTGGCGCCCCGGGGCAGATCGAATAGGCGCAAGGTCTCCCCAAGCTCCCAGTGCGGCTTGGCGGCAAACGGAAACGTCTTCGGTTCGCTCCAGGCGCGAACCACTCGATTGGCGGTGGCGTCGCCGTCGGGTGTACTCGGGTGAGGCAGATTCGGGATTCCCAGCGCGACTCGCTGCAGCGCCTCATCGGCCAGCCTGAGTTCAGCGCCGAGGGCCTTGACTCGATCGCCCGACTCCCGGAGCTCGGCCATCAACTCGTCGGCGGGCTCCTTGGCCCGCTTCCGTTTGGCGACTTCTTCAGTGGCGGCGTTTCGTTTGGCCTTGAGCGCCTCGACTTGGGCAACGAGGCCCCGCCAGGTCTGGTCGAGGCCGGCCAACGCCTCAACGGCTTGGTCGGTCGAGGGATCCTGGCGGCGGGCGATGGAACGGCGGAAGGCTTCAGGGTCTTGGCGGAACAGCTTGACGTCGATCACCGTTTCGGCAAACCGGGTTCAAGGCCTCGGTACCCACAATTGACATTGGCCAGGATTCGGAACTTGACCGACCGCTGGACCTGGTCGAACCCGAGCACCTCAAGTTTGGCATAGTACGGGATCCCGAGATAGCACCCGTTGGGTAATCCCGAACGCACCTGCAGCACCTGACCCACCGCGAGCTTGACCGGTTTGTTGACGACGAATCCGGTTTGTTCGGCCTCGGTAATCGCGTCAAAACCAACCGTCGAGACGAGAAACCCGGCTCGGCCCGCCTCTGACGCGCTCGGCGGCGGCGGCGCCACCACCGTGTACGGGACGAACTCGGAGCCGTTGGTCGGGTCAATCCGGTAGAGGAAGTCGACATTGTATTGCGCCGGGTCCAGGCCAATCCGAATCAAGCTCCGGCTCGGAATCACGTATCCGCTGGGCCGGTCGAGGGCCGTGCCGTTGACCGCATAGATCTCCACCGTATCCACCGTGTTGGTGATGGAGGCGGGAAGGACGGCGAACGGGTCATTGCAGGCGGCGAGGATGACCGCGGCGACCACCGGAATAACTGCCAAGATGCGCATACGGGGGGGAAGCTAGGGACCGCGCCGGGGCCGGTCAACCCACGGTCTTTCCTTGACTTCGCTCGTGGACAGGGACTAGTCTGCTGAGGTTCTGACCCCGGTCATCCATGTCTTTCCGTTCCACCATCAATCAGTGGCCCTCCCGCTCATCGGTCCGCGGCGCGGCGGTGATCAGCGAGGACGGTCTGTTGATCCACGACGAATTGGACCCCGGGGCCGATCGGGAGGCCGTCGCCTCGGCGGCGGTGACCGTCCGTCGTCATGCCGAGCAACTCGGCACCGCCGCCGAGGGCGGGAGCCTCGGATCGGTGGTGGTGGAACTCAGTCAGGGTATGGCGGTCCTCGCGTCGCTCGACGACCGCCATACCCTGGTCGTCCTGGCCCGCCCCGATCGGGATCTGGGCCAGCTTCTCTTCGACATCCGGTCGGCGAGGGCAGTTCTCGCCGCGGTGGCCTGATGCAGTGGGCCGTTATTCTGGCCGGCGGGTCAGGCACCCGGTTTTGGCCGTTGTCGACTCCCACCC
The DNA here is from genome assembly GCA_009692115.1 of Gemmatimonadota bacterium. Lineage (NCBI taxonomy): Bacteria > Pseudomonadati > Gemmatimonadota > Gemmatimonadota bacterium. The sequence goes on from SHZU01000003.1 coordinate 284,125, forward strand.
GACCCAAACAATTGCTCCCGCTGGCGGGCGCGGGGTCCACCGCGGAAGCGGCCTTTGAGCGATTGGCCGGCCTCCTGCCACCGGAGCGCATTCTCCTCGTAACCGGCGCTGGGCTCGCCGGTCCCCTGCGGACCAAACTGGGGGTGCCCGCGGAGAATGTCTTGGTCGAGCCGGAAGCCAAGTCGACCGGCCCAGCCCTGGTCTGGGGAAGCTGGGTGGCCCGATCCCGCGATCCCGAGGCGGTCGTGCTCTCGACCCACGCGGATTGGCACGTGCCCGATCCGGCGGCGTTCGTTCGAACCGCTGAAGTCGCGCTGGCGGTGGCGGACACCGCCCCGTGGCTCGTGACGGTCGGCGTGGTGCCGACCCGGCCGGAGACCGGGTACGGCTATATCATCCCGGGCCAGCCGGTCGAGGGCGGGTTCCTGGTGGCTGAGTTCAAGGAAAAGCCGACGGTCGAGGGGGCCGGCGCCCTGATCGCCCGGGGCGCCCTCTGGAACTCGGGTCTGTTTGCCTGGCGGGCCGACACCCTGCTCACGGAGATCGAGCGTCATGCGCCGGAAATGGCCGGAGCGCTCCCCGCCCTGGCCCGCGCCGATGTCGCGAGTTTCTTTCGACACTGCCACGCGGTCTCGATCGACGTCGGGGTGCTCGAGCGGAGTCCGGCGGTTGTCGTGGTGCCCGGCCCATTCGAATGGGACGATATCGGAACCTGGGAGGCGCTCGCCCGGATCCGGCCGCTCGATCCAAACCGCAATGTCCTGGCGGGGAACGTGACCGCCGTTGACACCCGCGACTCCATCGGGTGGAGCGAGACGATGCCGATCGTCATGGCCGGCGTCGAGAACGTGGTCGTGGTCGAAGCCAACGGCCGGATCTTGGTCATGGATCGACGGCACGCCGCCGGGCTGAAACAGATCCTCGAACAATTGCCACCATCCGTTCGGGAGATTGCGGTATCATGAAGATCTATTGCCTCGACCCTGCCGACCCCGGCGACGGGTGGCTCCCGTTCTCGGGGGTCCGCCCGATCGCCGAGCTTCGGGCCGGGGCATTCCTGATCTCGGATCGGTGGCGGCGGTTGCTCAACGCCGACGTGGCCGGGGTGATCTCGCCGGCAACGCCCCGGTTCGCCGACGTGGGCTCGCACCCGGTCGTTGATCAAACCTCGATTGTCGGACCGGCGATCGTCGTCCGGTCCACCTTTGCCCCGATCGGGACCGGTCTGGTGCTTCCCCCCGGGGTGTCGGGTCTCACGTCGAACGGCGCGACCGTGGCGTGGCTGGTGCCGCCGGGACAGCGGTGGCAGGGGCCCGAGGCCGTGCCTGACGGTTTCGCCATTCGGGGGATGCCGCTCGAACAGACCGCCGACCTGGTTGCGGCATGCGAGCGGTTGCTCGAGGATGATTGCGCCTCGCTCCGCGACGATGGCGGCGACACCGTGCCGCCCGGCTGCGTGGTTCTTGGCGATCCGGCGGGACTCGTGGTGCGAACCGCCTCGGTTGAGCCCCATGTGGTGTTCGACGTCCGCAAGGGTCCGATCGTGCTCGAGGCCGACTCCGTCGTTCGGGCCGGGACTCGCCTCGAAGGCCCGCTCTACGTCGGGCCGCACAGTTGGCTTCTCGGGGGCGCCATCCGCCACTCGGCCATCGGTCCGCACTGCCGGGTCCACGGTGAAGTCTCCGGCTCGGTGTTCTTGGGCTATGCAAACAAGAGCCACGACGGTTTCGTTGGCCACTCCGTCGTCGGGCAATGGGCCAACCTCGGCGCTGGGACGATTACCTCGAACCTGAAGAACACCTACGGTCCGATCCGTCTCGACGGCCCCAATGGCCGGATGGAAACCGGCCGTTCCCTGCTCGGGAGTCTGATCGGCGATCATGCCAAGACCGGCATCGGCACGTTGTTGGCCACCGGGACGGTCATTGGCGCCGGGGCCAACGTGCTCGCCGGCAAACTGCCCCGCTACATCCGGCCGTTCTTCTGGGATCAGCGCGACCACCTCACGCTCGACGGGTTCCTCACCATCGCCCGCCGGGTCATGCCGCGCCGCGGCGTCGAGGTCACGGCTGAGCTCGAGGCCTCGCTGGCTTCGCTGCACGGTCGCTTGGCCCGGTGATCAGGCTCTCGGTCCTCGGCTCCGGGTCGGGCGGTAATGCCTTCGTCCTGGAGAGTCCGGAAGGCATGTTGCTGCTCGATGCCGGGTTCAGTGCCAAGGAACTGACCCGCCGGGCCGCCCTGGTCGGCCTCGACTTGGGCAAACTCACGGCTATGGTGCTCACCCACGAGCACGGGGACCACGCCTCCGGTGCCCGGCGGCTGGCGACCCGGTTTGGGGTTCCGATCGCCGCCACCGAAGGGACCCTCCGAGCGCTGGCCCTGCCGCCGGAATGCCCGCGCCTGGTCTTGCGGGGTAGCTCGATCACCGAGATCGGTCCGTTTTCGCTGGAGAGTTGCCGGACCTTGCACGATGCCGCCGAGCCGACGGCGGTTGTCGTCGAAGCCGGCGACGTCCGGATCGGCCTAGCCTACGACTTTGGTCGCCCCACCATGGGGCTTCGGCATCTGCTCCGTCATTGCGACGCCATCGTCCTCGAGTCGAACTACGACGATGTGTTGCTCCGAACCAGCGACTATCCACCGTCGGTCCAGCACCGGATCGCGGGCTCGGGCGGTCACCTGTCGAACCGAGTGGCCGCTGAGTTGCTGAGCGAACTCCATCACGACGGTCTCTCGCTCATCGTGCTCGCCCACTTGAGCCGTCAGTGCAACGACCCCGGCGTGGCCCGTTCGACCGTCGGGAGCGCGTTGGCTCGGCGCGGATTCCGCGGCAGCCTCGAAGTCGCCGATCAACGGATTCCACTTGGCCCGCTCGATATTCGAGCCAGTGGGGCCAAGTACCGGTTGCCCGCCCAGGCCGCGCTTAAGCTTACCTAACGTCGAGGCCGGGCCGCCGCGGTCAGCGGTCTCGACTGAAAGCAGGTTACGGATGGGCTCCTTACCAAGGTGGTTCGCAGTTGATGCCGGGTGCCGGGTGTTGAACACCGACGCCCGCTGGTCCCTGGCCGGCCTCGGTCTGCTGGTCCTCGCGGCCGGCTCCCCCGATCTCACCGCCCAGGGACCCCGGATCTTGAGAGGGCGCGTCGTGGCCGAGGGCACCCGGCAACCGTTGGCCGGCGCGGAGGTCGTGCTGATGGATCTTGGTCGACTCTCCCGGACCGGATTGAGCGGCTCTTTCGAGTTGCAGGTCCCGCCGCCGCCCTATCGGGTTCAGGTGCGGCGGATCGGCTACCACGCCCGGGCCTACCGGATCAAGAACACGGCCGATACGCTCGAGGTGGAGTTCTTCCTGGCCCCCGCGGCGGTCCAACTGGATTCGATTTCAGTGCTCGGGAAGGCCGCATCGGTCTCGGCGCGATTGGTCGACTTCGAGCGCCGCCGGCAGGTGTCGGCCACCGGCCAATTCCTCACCCTCGATGACCTGACGCGGTACGGAGACAACCGCCTCGGCGACGCCCTCCGCCGCGTTCGGGGAATTCGGGTGGTACCGTTTGGGACCGGCGGGCAAACGGTGGTCTCGATGCGGGGCGTCAGCGGCTTTTCTGGAGAGAGTTGCTACCTGGCGGTTTGGTTGGATGGCATCTTGGTCACCAGCCCGGGCCGTCCGTATGACCTCGAGGTTCAACGAATCGCTCGGTTGGCGGCGGTCGAAGTCTACAGCGGCCCCGCCCAGGTCCCGATTGAGTTCGACGCACCCGGCAACAGTTGCGGGGTGCTCGTGTTGTGGACCAAGGACCGCTAGTGGCCCAGGAGCCGGACGCCCGGTCGGGCTTGATTCCCGCCATCACCCGGTCGGGCGCGGTCGCCATGGTAGTCGGATCGATGATTGGCGCCGGGGTCTTCATTGTCTCCGCTGATGTCATGCGGCAAGTGCAGTACCCGGGACTGGCCTTGCTGGCGTGGCTCTTTGCCGGGCTGGTACTGGTGGCGGGTGGTCTGACGTACGCAGAGTTAGGCGGGATGTTCCCGCGGGCCGGCGGCTTGTATGTCTACCTTCGGGAAGGCATCTCGCCTGTGGTTGGATTTCTCTACGGCTGGACGCTCTTTACGGTTATCTGGACCGGGGGGGCCGCCGCAGCGGCCGTCGGGTTTGCCCGTTACACATCGGTGCTCTTCCCCTCCCTGTCGGCCGATCTGCTGGTCGGCTTTCCGATCGCCCTGCCGAGCGGTACGATCGACGTGGGTCTCTCACCCCAGCGAATGGTCGCGGTCCTTTCGATCGTTCTGATCACGTGGATCAATATCCGGGGCGTCAAAACGGCGGCGGCCCTGCAGACGGCCTTCACGATTATCAAAGTCGGCGCGGTACTGGCGCTGGTGGCGTTGGGCTTGACGATCGGCCGAAACCCCGAGGCAATCGCCCGGAACTTCGGGCCCGGTTTCCTGCCGGCTCATCTTGACGGCGCCCTGATCGCCGCCTTCGCCGCCGCCATGGTCGGGCCGTTCTTTGCCATGGATGGGTGGTACGCCCTCTGCTTTGCGGCCTCCGAACTCAAGAACCCGAAGCGGGACCTGCCGTTTGCGCTCTCGGCGGCCACTCTGATTGGCGCCGGTCTATTTCTCCTGCTCAACATCGCCTACTTGACCGTCCTCCCGGCCGAGGCGGTGGCAGGCGCCCCGGAAGACCGAGTCGCGGCCGCCGTCATGGAGAGCATCATGGGACCGGTCGGCGGCAAGCTCATGGCCGCCGCGATCATGATCTCGTCGTTCGGCCTCAACATCGGGATCGTTTTGGGGGGCGGGCGGCTGTTCTACGCCATGGCCAACGACGGGGTCTTCTTCAAGGCGTTAGGCAACCTCCACCCGGTGTACCGAACCCCGGCCACCGCCCTCGTATTCCAGGGCACCTGGATCAGCGTCCTCTGCCTCTCGGGCGGGTATGGCCAGTTGATTGACTTCGTGCTGACCGCATCCTTGCTCTTTTATGTGCTGATTCCCGTCGCGCTGATCGCCTTGCGGCGGACCCGCCCCGATGCCGACCGACCGGTCCGGGTCCCCGGCTATCCACTGGTGCCCTTGTTCTATGCGTCGGCGTCGGCGTGGGTCGGTGTCCAACTGGTGATCCAACGGCCGCAATACAGCTGGCCGGGTCTCGGGCTCGTGCTACTCGGCCTGCCGGTCTACTCCCTGCTGCGCCGCCGGGCTTCCGCGTGAGCTCGGCGGCCGTGGCCCTGGCGGCTCTCGCACTGGCGATCGTCCTGTCCATCACCAGCCGGGTGAACGTCGGCGTCGTCGCCATCGGCCTCGCGTGGGTCGCCGGGGTTGGATTTGCCAAACTCAAGCCGGACGCCGTCCTCGACGGGTTTCCGGTTTCCCTGTTCGTCACCCTGGCCGGCGTCACGCTGCTGTTCGGGGCCGCCGAGGCGAACGGGACCCTGGCCCGGTTGACCACGAAAGCGGTCCGACTAGTCCGGGGTGACACGCGGTGGCTGCCAGTGGCGTTTTTCCTCCTCGCCTCGGCCGTGTCGAGTGTCGGGCCCGGTGCCATTTCCAGCGTGGCGCTCTTGGCTCCGCTGGCCATGCCGGTCGCGGCCCGGGCCGGGGTGCCGGTGTTCCTGATGGCCCTGGCGGTGGCCAACGGGGCCAACGCCGGCAACCTCTCGCCGATCAGCGGCGTCGGGCTGATCGCGAACGCCAAGATGGCGGAGGCTGGGCTGGTCGGGCATGAGTTCAAAGTCTGGTTCGCCAATTTCGCGAGCCACCTGCTCGTTACCGCGGTTGCGTATCTCGTGCTTCGGGGGCATCGGGGCGGGCCGATGACCGGGCGCGGTCCCGATCCGGCCGACGAAGGCCGGCTGACCCGGGCCCATTGGCTGACGGTGGTCGTGGTGCTGTCTTGGGTGGTGGGCGTCGTCGGATTCCGACTCCCGGTTGGCCTGACCGGCTTTGCGGCCGCCGCGGTCTTGGTACTGGCGCGAGCGGCCGATGATCAGGCCGCCATCCGGAAAATGCCCTGGGGCGTCATCCTGATGGTGTGTGGCATGTCGTTGCTGGTCGGGGTGCTGGAGCGAACCGGCGGGCTTGATCTGTTCACGGCCTTGCTGGCCAAACTGGCGTCGGCCTCGAATCTCAACGGGGTGATCGCCTTCGTGACGGGCTCGATCTCGACCTACAGCAGTACGTCGGGGGTGGTCCTGCCGACCTTCCTGCCGACCGTACCCGGTCTGGTCGCCCAGGTTGGCGGGGGCGATCCCCTGGCCGTTGCCCTGAGTATCAATGTCGGCTCGTCGTTGGTCGATGTCTCTCCCTTGTCGACCCTGGGTGCCTTGTGTGTGGCCGCGGTAGCCGACCCGGCCGAATCCCGCCGGCTCTTTCAGAGGATGCTGGTGTGGGGGCTCCTGATGTCGGTGGTGGGGGCCGGGTTGTGCCAACTCCTGGCCGGTCCGCTGTCCCGATGGTAGCGCCGGTGGCGCGAGTCGCTACCGGCCGTCAGTATCGGGGTCCGGTGGAATGGCCACCGAGTCGGGCCTCGGGGTCGGGGGGCCCACCCGCTTCAGGGTGATTACCTCGGTCAAATCGCCGCCGGACAGGGTCATTCGATCGCGGCTCAGCTTGAGCTTGTAGATCTCCCACTCGCCGCCCAGGGCGATCATTATCCGGTCGGCCTGGAGCCTCCAACGAACCGTCTCTTTTCCCCATGAGGCACTCGAGTCAGGTCGGATGATAACGGTTACCGGACCGTCTGCCTTGACTTTACCCTTCTCAAGTTGCCACACACCGCTGACCCCTGGCGGTGGCTTCGAGCCCTTGGCCTGACCGCTTAGAACCTCGACGGTAGTGACCAATAAGCCAATCGCGAGCGCCAATTGTGGAACCATAGAGTCTCTCCGGTGAATCAATGCCGACAAAAGATAGTCGCGGTCGGCCATGGGACCAGCGCGACCGAAAAACAAAACAGCGGGTCGGCTCGAAGCCGACCCGCCGCTCGTTCCAACCCAACCGAACTGACTAGTACATTCCGCCCATGCCACCGCCCGGAGGACCGCCAGCGAGAGCCGACTTCTCTTCCTTCCGCTCGACCACGACGCACTCGGTGGTCAGGAGCAGGCCGGAGATCGAGGCGGCGTTCTGCAACGCCGTCCGGGTCACCTTGGTCGGGTCGATGACGCCGGCCTTGACCAGGTCCTCGTAGACATCGGTGGCCGCATTGTAGCCGTGGTTACCCTTCAACTCCTTGACCTTGGCCACGACGATCGAGGCTTCTACCCCGGCGTTCTCGGCGATCATCCGCAGGGGCTCCTCGAGCGCCCGGCGGACGATGTCGACGCCGATCTTCTCATCGGCCGTGCCCCGGACCCGATCGAGCGAGGCCTGGGCGCGGATCAGCGCCACCCCACCGCCCGGGACGATGCCCTCTTCAACGGCGGCGCGGGTCGCGTGTAACGCGTCCTCAACCCGGGCCTTCTTCTCCTTCATTTCGGTCTCAGTCGCCGCGCCGACATGAATTACCGCGACGCCACCGGAGAGCTTGGCCAAGCGCTCCTGTAGCTTCTCCCGGTCGTAATCGCTGGTCGACTTCTCGATGGCCACCTTGATCTCGGCAATCCGGCCCTTGATGTCGTCCGACTTGCCCTTGCCGTCAACGATGGTGGTGTTGTCTTTGTCGACGACGATCCGCTTGGCCTGGCCGAGATCGGCCAGCACGGTGTTCTCGAGCTTGAAGCCGAGATCCTCGGAAATGACCTTCCCGCCGGTCAGCTTGGCGATATCGGTGAGCATTTCCTTCCGGCGGTCGCCGAAGCCAGGAGCCTTGACGGCCGCGACCTTGAGCGTGCCCCGGAGCTTGTTGACGACTAACGTCGCCAGGGCCTCGCCCTCGACGTCCTCGGCAATGATCAGCAACGTCTTGCCGGTCTGGGCCACCTTCTCGAGCAAGGGCAGCAGATCCTTCATCGACGAGACCTTCTTCTCGTAGATGAGGATGTACGGCGTCTCGAGAATCGCTTCCATTTTCTCCGAGTCGGTGATGAAGTACGGCGAGAGGTAGCCCCGGTCGAACTGCATGCCTTCGACCGTCTCCAACGTGGTCTCGAGGCCGCGAGCTTCTTCGACGGTGATGACGCCGTCTTTCCCGACCTTCTCCATCGCGTCGGCGATCAGGTCGCCGATTTCGCGGTCGTTGTTTGCCGAGATGGTGCCGACCTGGGCAATCTCTTTCTTCCCGGCCGTGGCGGTGCTGAGCTTCCGAAGGTCATCGATCACGGCCTCGACGGCCTTGTCGATGCCCCGCTTCAGTTCCATCGGGTTGGCGCCGGCCGTCACGTTCTTGAGGCCTTCGCGGAAAATCGCCTGGGCCAACACCGTCGCGGTGGTAGTGCCGTCGCCAGCCAAATCGCTGGTCTTCGTGGCGACCTCCTTCACCATCTGGGCGCCCATGTTCTCGATCGGGTCGGCCAGTTCGACTTCCTTGGCCACCGTCACGCCGTCCTTCGTCACGGTCGGCGATCCGAACTTCTTGTCGATCACGACGTTCCGGCCCTTGGGGCCGAGGGTCACCTTGACCGCTTCGGCGAGTTGGTCGACGCCCCGCTTGAGCTTCGCACGGGCATCGCCACCGAACAACAGATCCTTAGCTGACATTTGTTATCTCCTTACCCGAGCTTCGCGAGAATGTCCGAAGCCTTGATGATCACGACCTCGTGGCCTTCGAGAGTGATGTTGGTTCCGCTGTACTTGCCGTAGAGGACCTTGTCCCCAACCTTGACGTCGACCGGGACCCGTTCGCCCTTTTCGACCCGACCGGCACCCACCGCGAGGACCTCGCCCTGGGTCGGCTTTTCCTTGGCGGTGTCCGGGATGTAAAGCCCTCCGCGCATCATTTCGGTGTCCTCGTCGGGCATCACGACCACGCGGTCTTCAAGTGGGGTGATTTTGAGCTTCGCTTTTGCCTTCGCAGCCATACGCACCTCTCTAAGCTATTGTCAAACAGGGAGTTGAATCACACGTTAGCACTTGAACCAGTCGAGTGCTAAAGCTGGACACAAGATAAGCCAACCACCGTGCCGGTCAAGGCGGCTCGCCCATTAACACTCTCGCAACCGGAGTGCCAGTATTCTAGGCCATTCTGGCAGTATTGGGGCTGGGCTAGGGCTCGAACCGCAGTTCAAAGCCCCAATACCGGCTCGATCTGTCGTAAAACTGCCGCTGGGTCGAATTCCCGTTCAGGAACACCAGGCCGATCGCCATCCGGCGCCCGTCCCGAGCCAACTCGAGGCCCGCCCGAGCGGACGTCGTCACCCGCCAATCCGCAAACGCCTGCCCCTCGGCGAAGACCCCCACTACGGGGTGGACGCTCGCGCCGAGCAGCGACCCGAGGTGGCCCCGATAGTCGGTCCCGAGCCCAGCCGATACCCGACGAAGCGGCAAGGCGTCGATGAGCGTGTAGCCGAGGGTTCCGTGGACGGCAATCGGCCCCACCGCCCGGCGGACCCACAGGGCGGCCACCTCCCGAGTCCAGTCCAGGCGACGGGCGGCGAACCGCTCGGCGTACTCGTCGCCCAGGTGGCTGCTCTCATGATAGATCTCGGCGGCCACCCGCCACGGGCCCCGGTCAACCACCCCGTGGAGCCCGACCACCCAGTCATTGCTGATCAGGGTGCTCCGGGGGTCATCGAGGCTAAAGCGCCCCCCGACCCGGATGGTCAACCCCACGAAGGCCGGATCCTCCGCTTGGGAGAATCCGAGGATCGGGATGTTCTGGCCCACCAAGACGTCGGCCTCCCGCTCGGACCCGAATTGGGAGTCACCTAACCGCTCCCCGATCACCCGCCCGACGATGCCGCCGGCCCGCGGCGCGGCGTCCGGGTATCGAAAGGGTGCCACCTTGGGGAAGAGTCTGGCCTGGGCCCCGGCCGATCCGGCGGCGGCCAGTGAAACCAATACTGCCGCCCAGACGTTCACAGCATTGATCGTTCGCATCATTTGCTTAATTTGTCCGCTGTCGGGGCGCTCTGGCAATCCTTTGAGAAATGGAGTTGAACATGTCGTTGGTTGTGTTGGCGCTGCTGGCGGTTGGGACCGGCCGGGATGATCCGCGGGCCACCGTCGAGGTCGATCGAGCCCGCCGAGAGGTCGTCGTGACCGCCGGTCCGTTCCATGTTGCGGGGATGCCGCCCGGCATGAAGCACGATGACATGGCGTCGATGAACGATCACAACACGCCCTTGATCCGGTTCGAGTGGCCCGTCGATGGATGGCTCCGCGGGTATTCGGTCGAGGTCGTCGACGGGACCGGGAAGCCGGTCGACCGCCGGATCGTCCACCATCTGATCGGAGTGAACTTCGATCGGCGCCAACTCCTCTACGCCAACATCGAGCGACTCTTCGGCGTGGGCCAGGAAACCGAACCCGTGTCGGTGCCGAAGTCCATTGGCGTGCCGATGACCTCCGGAGCGAGGCTCGGCATGTACATGGCCTGGCAGAACGAAACGGGCGCCGATCTCGAGAACATCAAGGTTCGGGTCCGGCTGGTGTACAGCCCGCCGAACTTGAACCCGAAACCGGTGTCGGTCCTGCCCTTGTACATGGATGTCAATCTGGTCGGAGCCTACAATGGCTTCGAGGTTCCCGAAGGCAGGAGCGAAAAGGCCTGGGAATTCACGATGCCGATCGACGGGCGCCTGCTCGGTTACAGCGGGCACCTCCACGATTACGGCAGCAGCGTCCGGCTCGAGGATGTGACGACCGGCAAGGTGATCGGGGCGGTCACGGGAATTCGCTCACCCGAGGGGACAATTGAGAAGATCTCTCGAAGCCTGCCCGGCGTCGGCGGCGACGGGGTTCGGCTCCGGGCGGGCCGCAAGTACCGGGTCATCGGAACTTACAACAACACGACCGGGGAATCGATTCCCGGGGCCATGGCCCACATCACGGGGATCTTCGCCCCCGACGACATAATGAAATGGCCGAAGGTCGATCTCAGTGACGAGGTGATTCAGGACGATCTGGCTTGGCTCACGGAGCTCGGCAAAGCCGGCCACAAACACGGCGGAACCGATCACTAGGGCTTCGGCCAACCCGGTCTTCGGTAGTTCCTGGCATAATCCGGCATCGGAAGCGAGGGATCGAGTTCCGGCGCCGGAATGGCGGGCCGGGCCACCGTTTCGAAGGGAATGACGCCGGCCCAAATCGGCAGTCCAAGATCGTCGGCGTCGTCCTTGGGCGGTCCGGTCCGCACCTTGGCCGAGGCCTCGTCGATCGGAAGCGCCAACACCCGCGTGGTCCGGATTTCGATTTCCGACGGCTGCCGCGCGTCGTTCCACCTTCCCTTGGCCACTTGGTCCACCAAGGCCTCAAACGACTGCATTTTCTCCTCCCGATCCAACACCTCACGAGCCCGGCCGAGGATTGCGACCGACCGATAGTTGGCTGAGTGCGAGTAGTGCGATCGCGCCAACACCAGACCGTCCAGCAGGGTGACAGTCACGCAGACTGGGATGCCCTCGGCCATCGTATCCAACATCCGATTGGCCACCGCCCCATGGAAGTAGAGGGTGGTGCCAATCCGGGCGTAGAGCGTTGGGATGACATACGGCTGGGCGTCCACCACAAATCCAACGTGGGCCACGAGGCCTTCGTCCAGAATCGCATTGACGGTATCCCGATCGTAATGGCCTCGCTCGGCGTGACGCTTGACGGTGGTCCGGGGGGAATTCGTGGCGCCCATTTGATTGCTCCTTTATTCGTTGACCCGGCGGGTCGACGTCCATCGCTGAAACCACCATTGCCCGTCCGGGTCCTCGGCGCTCAGTCCGCTGATTCGAACCCCTCGGGACGCGCTGTGAATGAATCGGCCTCGCCCGAGGTACAGCCCCACGTGACTGATCGCCCCGCCGGGCGTCGCGCTGAAGACCAGGATATCGCCAGCCTGGAGCTCGGCCAGGGCCCGGCCGACCTCGCGTCCGCTCGTGGCTTGATCGACGCTCCGGCGCGGGAGCGCAATGCCGGCCCGGCGATAGGCGAATTGAATCAGGCCCGAACAGTCGAACCCGTTTCCACCGGTGCCGCCCCACTGATAGGGAGTTCCCATGGCCTCCATCGCATAGTCGGCCGCTTCGAGGGCTGCCCGACCAGCGAGTCGAGACGGACCGGCGGTCGCCCGCCTCCGGAGCCCGGCGCCAAGCCTTACCCCAAGCGAAATGCCCCGGACCGCGCCAACCCGATCGAGCGATTGATACCGGGTTTCGAGCGCCGCCGCGCCGAGGGGCCCGAGCTGGAGGACCTCGGCGCCAACCCCGACGGACCAGGATCGCCACAAACCGAACCCAGCGGATCGGTCGAAATCGAGAAAGCCTCCACTGATCCCGCCGACCAGGTACCCGGACCAGCTTCCCCGCGGCCGGACGATCGCATCGATGCCGACGCCGGCCAAGGCGATGCCCGAGTCGGCGGTGAGGATCTGGGCCGCTGGGAACAGGGTGATCGGACCGAGGGAGGTCCTCGAGATCCCGACTCGATAGTCCGCCACCTTCGGCGTCGAGAACCATCGGCTCGCCGTTGCCCTGAGATCCTGAGCCCGAACGGCCGAAGCGAACACCAGGCCCACGCCCACGGCGGCCATCACGCGGACGGCCGCCGGGTTCACCGCTCCTCGAGCTTGACCGGCCGCCCGGTTGCCAACTCAACCCGATAGGCCGCGAGCGGAGCGCATCGGTAGCTCAGGATCGCGCGGACGTGAGTTCGATCGAGGCGCGACGGATTGTCGAGCACATAGAGCAATGGGACTTTGGTTCGACTCGAATCGGTCCGAACCTCGACGCTCCGTTCGAAGCAGGTCCGCCCGGTGCTGTCCGAGGCGGCCCGGCCCTCGGTGAGCCAGATCCGATACTGGCCCGACTGAAGTACCATGGTGTCGGCTGGCGATGGGACTTCAGGAACGGCGGCGGTTGAATCGGCCGACGGCGGCTTCGCCGCCCGGGGGCTCCCGCATCCGAGAACGACCCAGCCACCGAGCCCGAGCGATCGGGCCCTCATTTGGGTTGATGGTCGACGGCCGCGAGCGGAGTACCGTCGGTATCGACCCGAAGGGTTGCCCTGAGTTTGGGCGACTTCCGGAGGAGCCGAAGCCAAACGACCAGTGCGATGACCGCGGTGATCCCCCCCCCGATGACCGTCGTGATCAATTGGGTCCGGGCGCTGGCCCAACCGCTGATCAGCCAGGACACGGTGGCGGCCCCGAAAAAAGAAGCTGCCCACGCCACCACGGGCGTGAGCAGCCAGCCGAAGAATCGGGCGAGGAAGCGACCGATCTTCATCTCAAGGGCGACGCGCCCCGAACGAGCTGATCAGGACCAGGATGGCGAGCGCCGGAAGAACCGCCACCGCAAACGTGCCCAGTCCGAACGAGGCGCCGGGGAACTTCAGCACGACCGCGGCTGCCATGACCACGGCCGCCACGACGATGGCCCCGCCGACCAAGGCAATCGGGTTCGTCGGGCCGGACTTCGCCGCTTGATTGGCCAGGACCCAGGCGCCCATCCACGGCATGTAGGTGCCGACCATCCACCAGACCGGGTGGTACCACCAGTTGGAGCCGCCGCCGATTTCGAGCCATCGATTGGTGTAGAGGCCGGCAGGCTGAAGCACCGCGACATCAGCCAAAAGAAAGACCACGGTGGCCGTGAGGCCGATTCCAGCAGCGCCGGCTATCCCCTCGATGGTCCGGGCGCGGGTCCATGAGCCGGGCAACGTGATCGTCGCGGCGATGCCAACGATCAGAATCACGCCAAGGACCACCAACTCGACCGGACCCGACAACCGGGGCTGGAGGAGGCCGAAGACCGCAATCAAGATCGTTTGGATGGCGCCGAGCTTGGCGCCGGAACGCAGAACATGGGACAGTTCAGTATGGTCGGCGGAAGCGACCGCGACGGCAGAGGTCATCATGACTCCGAATGGAAGCTCGGGAACGCCACGCAATCTAATGGCTTGCCCGAGTTGGAGCCAAGTCGGATAGCGTGACGGACCCGAGCACGGCGGCGTCGGTGCCGTCGGCTTGGTGCACGAGCAGGCGGCCGTCAGGCCGAAGGCCGCCCGCCACGCCGGCAACGGGGCCGTCGACTCGCCGCCCGCCGAGCCAATTACGCCGTGCAAACGCCGCCAATTCGGCCGGGGAGAGCGGGCCGCTTTGAGCGGACGCGACGAGAATGGCATTGCGGACCAGGGCCTCGATGGCGGCCGGCTCCGACGGGCCGCCTACGTCGGCCAACCGAACCGCGGCGGCGGCCGCCTCGGCTCCGACCTCGTTAGCCACGTTGACCCCGATTCCAACCACGATCCAGCCGGGCCGGTCGCCGGTCCACCGAGCCTCGCAGAGGATGCCGCCGAGTTTGCGGTCCGCCACCAAGAGATCGTTAGGCCACTTGAGCACAATCGACTGGTCGGGGCGAATGATCGGCTCGAGCGCCGCCGCCACCTCGAGCCCGATCCGGACGCTCAGCCCCTCCACCGTCGGGGCCAGATCCGGCCGGAGAATCACACTCATCCAGAGCCCTCCGGGCCCCGAGCTCCAGGCCCGCCCCCGGGTACCCCGACCCTGGCGCTGGTGATCGGCCACCACCGTCGTCCCGTGCGCCGCGCCCGCTTGGGCCAGCGTGTGGGCAAGATCCTGGGTCGAATCGACCGCCCCGGCGCGATGGATCACCGATCGCCTAGCGGCCGAGCCAGCCGAACCACACCAAACAGAAAACGCCCATTACCGCGCAATACGGGGCGAACAGATGGAACCGGCCGCTCCGGAGCAGGGCCACGAGGAACCGAATGGCCACGATGCCGGAAACGAGGGCAGCCCCGAAGGCGGTGACGAGGCCGGGCTCGGTCAGCGACACGCCGGTCGGGATCTTCCCGAGTTCAAGGATCCCGGTGCCCGCGATGACAATGATCGACATCAAGAACGAAAATTCCGCGGCGACGGCCGGGGTCACGCCGGTCCAAAGCGCCGCGGCGATCGTCGTTCCTGACCGCGAAATGGCCGGGATGATGGCCACCGCCTGCCCTACCCCGATCAGGATCGAACGCCACCAGTTGATCGGAGATCCCTTCGCCCGCTCGGCGGCGAACTTGGTACTCCAGAGCAAGACGGCGGTGGCCAAGAACTGCCACCCAAGGTCGACCGGCGAATGGAACGTCCGTTCGAAGTAATCCCGCCAGAGCAAGCCGGCCACGGCGGCCGGGATCGACGCCAGGATGAGTAACCCGGCATCGGTGAACGCCTCACGCCGGCCGGCAACCAGGCCCTTCAGTAACTCGAGGATCCGCTGCCGATAGGCGATCACCACCGAGAACAGCGTGGCCAAGTGGACGATGATTTCGAAGAAGACCCCTTGGGGGCGGTAGCCGACGAACTCCTCGGCCAAGACCAGGTGTCCCGAACTGGAGATCGGGAGGAATTCGGTGAGGCCTTGCACCAGGCCGAGGACGAGTCCCTGCCACCAAGTCAGATCCGTCATCCAATGGCATCGGTGTAGAGGGCCTCATACTGGGGAACCACCCGGTCGGCGGAGAACTCCGCGGCGCGGGCCAATGCAGCCCGGCGCATGGCGGCGAACGCGACCGGACCTCGCAGCAGCTCCCCCGCCCTCCGCCCCATCGCCTCGACCGACCCGGCCGGCTCGAGAATCCCGGAGATCCCGTCGTCGATGACCTCGGGAAGCCCGCCGGCCCGGCTCCCGACCACGGGGGCACCGCAGGCCATCGCCTCCAGCGCCGCCAGGCCAAACGACTCTGATTGCGACGGCAGCAAGAACAAATCAGTGGCCTGAAGCAAGGTAGCCACGTTGCCTAACCGGCCGAGGAATCGGACATCCCCATCCACTTTGAGCTCCCGCGCTTCTCGCTCGGCGTCGTCGCGTTCGGGGCCGTCGCCGATCATGATTAGGGTCGCCGGCATCGCGCGCCGGATTCTGGCAAACACTCGCACCACATCCCGGACCCGCTTCACCTCCCGAAAATTCGACACGTGGGTGATCACCTTGTGTCCGGCCGGCGCCAAGTGATCGCGGCAGCTGGCCTCGTCGGGCGTGTACTCGTGCAAATTCACGAAGTTCGGAATGACTTGGATCTGGCACTCACTGCAGCCGAACGTCCGGATGGTTTCCTCTTTGAGATACTGCGACACCGCCGTGACCCGATCGGAGCGCTCGATCGAGAATTTCGTGATCGCGTAGAAACTCGACTCCTGTCCGACCAGCGTGATGTCGGTTCCGTGCAGCGTTGTGATGACCGGCAGACGGTGCTTGCCGGCCAGCATTTCCCGGGCGAGGAATGCCGTCGTCGCATGGGGAATAGCGTAATGCACATGGAGCACGTCGAGCTTCTCCCGCAGAGCCACCTCGTGCTGCTTGCTCGCGAGCGCCAACGAGTAGGGGTAGTGCTCGAACAGCGGATAGAATCCCGTGGAGGTGTCAACCTCGTGGAAATACACCCGTTCGGTGTACTCGCGGAGCCGAAACGGCATTGCATAGGTGATGAAGTGAATCTCGTGGCCGCGGCGGGCGAGCTCGAGGCCGAGTTCCGTAGCCAGGGCCCCGGACCCCCCGTACGTCGGATAGCAGGTAATCCCAATCTTCACGCCGAACGACTCCTTTCAATCTCGGCCGCCCAGGCCGTGGCAATCTCGGCGGCAATGGCCTCCGCTGGACGGGAGGCATCCAACGTCAACACCGGCCCCTTGAGCTGGTGGCGGAACCACGTTTCCTGGCGCTTGGCGTACTGCCTCGATGCCATGGCGACCGCGCCGGCCACCGACTCCCGGTCTCGCTCGCCGCAAAGGTACTCGACCGCTTCCCGAATCCCCACGCCGTCAAGGCCGGGACTGCCCCGGACCCCGCCGTCCGCCAGCACCGATGCCACCTCCTCGATCAATCCCCGCCGGACCATTTCCTCGGCCCGCACCTCGATGCGCCGATGAATGACCGGCCGCGGCGCGGTGAGTACGACGTACCAAGGGTGGATCACCCCCTGCGCGCGAGCCACCGCCTGCCAATGGCTCAGCGGGCGGCCGGACAGGAGTGCCACGGCAATGGCCCGCGCGGCCCGCTGCCGGCCACCGCCCGCGAAGCGAGCGTCGAGGCGGGACGCCCACCGCACCAGGTCCGTCGTGCCAAGCCGCTCGACCCAGGTCTCGAGCAGCCGGAGACGGTCCCGCCCGAGTGGTGGCTCGAGAAACAGGCCCTCGACCAAGGCTCTGACATAGAGCCCGGTTCCGCCGACCACCACTGGCATCTTGTCCCGCCGCCGAATGTCCCTGATCCAGCCCTCGGCGTCGTGGGCAAACCGGCCCGCACTGTACCGGCTCCCGACGTCGGTGGTGTCGATTCCGTGATGGGGTACCCGGTCGCGCTCGCGGCGAGTCGGCTTGGCCGTGCCGATGTCGAGTCGCCGATAGATCTGACGGGAGTCCGCTGAGATGACCTCGAGGGGCCACCATTGGGCCAACGCCAGGGCCACCGCGGTTTTCCCGACCGCCGTCGGACCGAGCACGACGGGAACCCTAACGTCGGCCAAACCGCCGCTCCAATTCGTCGGCCGGTACCGTCACGATCGTGGACCGGCCGTGGACGTCGTGGGGTGGCAACTCGGTCTCGAACAGGCGGAGCAGCAGACGCCGCATCTCGGGCTCGGAGAGGGGCATGCCCGCCTTGACGGCGGCACGGCAGGCATAGGTGGCGGCGAACCGTTCCAACCGGTTGGCCCAGCCCCCAAACCGGCCGCGGGCGAGATCGGCTACCATTTCCCGAAAGCAGGCAGCGGCGTCGAACCGCGGGTGGGGCGTGGGCACGGCGTGGACCACCACACTCCGGCCCCCGAACGGCTCGACTTCGAACCCGGCCCGGCGGAGCTCTTCCCCAAACTGCTCGGTGACCTCGACTTCCTCGTCGGTCAACTCGATCGTCAGCGGCAGCAACAACCGTTGGCTCGCAACGGCCCCACTCGCAAAGTCCGCCATGACCTGTTCATAGAGAACCCGCTCGTGGGCCGAATGCTGATCCACGAAGACCGCGCCGTCGGCGGTCTCAAACACGAGGTAGGTGTTGAGCAATTGGATGACGGGCCCGGAAAACGAGCGGGGTTGGGCCGGCGAGCTTTCCGGCGGGACCGAGTCGGCCGGGCCCAAGGGAAGCCACATCGGAGCCGGCACCTCACCGGCCGCCGCGCTCGGCAACCCCCAGGCGGTTCGCTTGGCCTGGGGGGCCAACGAGGTGGCTGAATCAAGAGCACCGAGGGCCAGGCGAACGGCCTCCTCGATGGCCCGCTCGACCGCGAATCGTTCCCGGAACCGGACCTCGAGTTTGGCGGGGTGCACGTTGACGTCCACGTCCTCGGGCGGAACCGTGAGGCGGAGGATCACCGTGGGGCGGTCGCCCGGCGCGATGGCGGAGCGATACCCGGCCTCGGCGGCTCGGATGAGGAAGGGATCCCGAAATGGCCGGCCATTGACGAACAATTGGGTTCGCCGCCCGGTGGGCCGGGCGTCCCCCGGGCGCTGAATCAGGCCGCGAACCGCCACCGGTCCCACCGCGTGCTGCACCGGTACCAACGTCGCCATGAGATCGCGACCCCACACGGCTCCGATCCGCGCGACCTCTCCCTCGCCGCCGGGAACATGGAGCCGGCCGGCCCCGTCGGCCACAAATTCGAACCCGACTTCCGGGTGGGCGAGGGCCAGGACCCCGACGGCGTCCCAGACGACCCGGGTCTCACTCGAGACCGATCGAAGGAATTTTCGCCGAGCCGGCGTGTTGAAGAACAAGTTCCGGACCGAGACGGTGGTGCCCCGCTGCCGGGCCACGGCGCCGACTCGATCGACCCGGCCGCCGGTGACGACGATCTCCGTGCCCGGTCCGGATCCGTCGGCGGTCGTCAAGGAAAACCGGGACACCGAGGCGATCGCCGGCAGGGCCTCACCCCGGAATCCGAAGGTGGCAACGCCGATCAAGTCGCTCGACACCGTGATCTTGCTGGTGGCGTGGCGGTCGAGGGCCAGAATGGCATCCTCCCGCTCCATGCCGCTCCCGTCGTCACTGACGACGATCGAAGACTTCCCACCCTCGGCCACCTCGATACGAACCGACGAGGCGCCGGCATCGATCGCATTCTCGACCAGTTCCTTGACCACGGACGCCGGCCGGTCGACCACTTCGCCCGCCGCGATTTGGTTCGCGACGGCGTCTGGCAGAATGGCGACGCGCCGGGGGCTCATCGGAACGGACCCGTTCAATCGACCCGGTCGATTCGGACCAGCGACGTGGCCAGCACCCATCCTCGGTTACCACTCCGGTCGCTGACGAGGGCCCAGGAGCCCCGGTCGGCATCGATCGAGACCCGGGCCAGCGCCGGGAGGCCGCCCTGATCCGGCGCTAACCCGTGAGGCGACCGCTTGAGCCGGATGGCCGAGGCGGCGAACGCGGCCGGCGCGGGCGTGGCCGGCGCCCGCGCGGCCGCGGCGAAGCCAACCGTGGCCAGGACCAGTCCGACGGCCCTGGTCCTCCCCGACGAACGGCCGAACCCGAACCAGACCGCCACCAGCAGCCATCCAGCCCAGCCCAGCGCGGCCACCTCGGCGCGGGATAAACCCTGCGGTGGCCGGGCTTCTCGGAGCGGCTCGTAATGGCGCTCGAGGGTGTTCCAGACGGCGCGGGGTTGCGCGGCACGCGGGGCAGCCGACAACGCCCGCACCAACCGAGCCGCGGACGCCGCATCGGATCCGGCGAGGTAGTACGCAGCCCCGGCGTGATACCAATGCGCCCATTCGGAAGGTTCGGCCCCGGCTCGGGCTTCGAACGCCGTGGCGGCGGGCCCAAACGCCCCGTCGCGATACCAGGACTCTGCCGACTCGCCTGATTGGGCCGTGCCAGCCACGGGCAGCGCGACTAAACAGACTACCAGGCCGGCCTGGCGCCGTAACCGCGTCGGGAGTCCGTTGACCAGGATCTCCGCCCGTTTGCCTAACGAAGCGACGCAGCTGGCATCACCCGCTGCGAAGCGCAGCCGATCGAGTTCCGACTTGACCGTCGCCAAATCGGCCGCCGCCTCTCGATCGAGTCCCGCCTGGCGGAGCCGCTGTTCGATGACGTGAGGCCTGCCCCGGTCCCGTTCCGGCACCAGGGAGCTGATGACGCGCTCGATCGCCGCACCGGCATCGGCCGGGGTCGCACCGGCCGATGCTGCTGGTCGCCGACGCCAAAGGGAGCGAGCGGTCCGGATGCCAATGAGGAAGAGCCCGACGCCAACTCCGATCCACCAGCCGGTGGTGCCCGGGCGGACCGCGTCGATCCACTCCGGCGCCCGGGCCGGGCCCACCAGCGGCGGCGGTGTCCGCTCCGTAAAGCGCCCGCGTCCCTCCAAGACCGGCACGACAAGTCCGAGAGTGGACGCCTCGCGATACTGAGCGGTGGCCGGGTCAAAGTACCCATAGGCCAAGTCAGGAAGGGCCACGCTCCCGACACTGTCTGGCACCACCAAGAACTGAAAGGTCTTCGAGCCGCCCAGCGTACCGTCCGCTACCCGGCTCGACTCGACCGTGCGATCGAGATACGCCCGGGTCCCCGGTGGCCAGGTGACGTTTGGCGGTCCCCACAACGCCAGGTTGCCTTCCCCGCTGACGATCAGGTCGACGGGAACCGGCTCGCCGGTGTGGGCCGGGAGGTTCCGCACTCGGTAATTCAACCGAAGGTCGTGCCCGGTCGGGCCCTGAAAGCCCGGGGGCCTGGTGTCGAGCGGCTGGGGCCGGACGGTCAAGACCGCCGGCTGGCTGGCGGCTTCCATCGGTCGCTCGTCTCCAGAGGCCCGCCGGGTCAGCGGGACGCCGTACTCCAGGCGGGCCGGCGGCACGACGAGCCGGCCCGCGGTCAGTGGAAAAGCCACCTGGTGACTGACGAAAAGGTCGTAAACATCGTCGCCCACCGCCCTCGACGCGACGAAGCCCGGCACGGCCGGCTGCGGAACCGACCAGACCCCGCTCAGCACTGGCGGCTTCAAGGTCGGTTGCCAGCGGAGCCGGGCCCGAAGTCCCCGGGAAAACCACGCCGCGGTAACAATGTCGAGTTGCTCGCCCTGGAACACATCGAGCGAGGAGACCACCACGGACACCGCCGCCGGCGCGCCGTCGGTTGGCGGCAAGGCGCCGCGAATCAGTGCCAACAGTCGGGGGTTTTGCCCCATGGCGGCTCCGGCCCCCGCGGTGACCGTGACGACCACGTTGGGCGCCACCTCCATGGCATCGCCCCGGAACACCCTCACCGGGCTGATC
Source organism: Gemmatimonadota bacterium (assembly GCA_009692115.1). NCBI lineage: Bacteria > Pseudomonadati > Gemmatimonadota > Gemmatimonadota bacterium. The sequence continues at coordinate 305,432 of SHZU01000003.1, forward strand.
CGCCAGAGCCCGCGCTCCGCGGCCCGGAACACGACATCGAGCTGATAGACCTGCCCGCCGGAACCCGCGCCCGCGATATCCTCGAAGCGCTCGGTCCGGTCGCCGGCCTCGAGCCCGGGAACGACCGGTAACTCGACGCGAATGCGGCTCCCCTTCGGCCCCACCGCCCGGAGAGAATAAGTGACGTCTTCGCCGACGCCGACCCGGTCCCGATCGACCGATGTCGTTAGGCGCTGGCCCGCGACCGTTTGGCCAAGGAGAAGGAAACCCGCGAGGCCGATCACCAGTCCTTGCCTTGCGCGCCCCGCGCCACCCGGCGGCGGCGGAGTTGATCGGTTCGAACCGCCTGCTCCGAGCGCTCAACCGACCGGAGAATCTGCTCGGCTTCTGCGGCGGTCATGCCCTCGGACCGCGGAGCGGGTTGGCCCGCCCCGCCCCGGGGACGTTGCGGTTGTGGTTTGGGCTGACTGGACGACGGTGGCTGCCGGCGGGAGGTCAACTCCAAATTCCATTTGGCCGCGGCCGAGGCGGGCGACAACAGCAAAGCCTCCCGGAACCGGTCGGCCGCCTCGCGTTCCAACGGCCCCCGTTTGGCGGAATCGCTCCGAGCCTCCCGAAGGCTGGCGAGGCCGAGATTGTACAAGGATTGGAACCGGACCACCGGGTCGAGCGACCTGCCGGCCGCGCCGAGAGCTTCGCGCGCCACATCGAGTTTACCGGTGGCCAGGGCGACGGAACCCGCGTTATACCAACTGGTGTCGGCTCCGGAACCTGATGTGGCGGCGCGCCGGAACTCGTCCACCGCGCGGGTGGTGTCCGCACCGCGGAGCCTGGCCGTGCCGGCGGCGGGGCGCTGGGCGGCGGCTTCGCTGCTCGCCAGGAGGCCGACCACACCGACCAACGCGGCCCGCCGCCGCCAGGCGCCCTGGCCGAACAGCAGGACGAGCGCGCCTAACGCCGCGATCCAGGCCCGGGGCCGAAGATCCTCGGTGCGCCGGCCGGTCGCCGGATCCCGGTCGAGCGACGCCAGGGTTTTCCAGGCGGCCCCCGCTTGGTCCGGAAAATCCGCCGGGATCAGGATGCCCTGGGCCGCGTCGGCGATCGACCGGAGCATCTCGTCACGGCGGGCCGTCAGGACCTCGTTGCCGGCATCGTCTTTCTTATACTCGAGCAATCGCCCGGCCTCGTCGCGGATGGGAATCCGGGCCGGCGTGACGCCGCCCTGCCCGATCACGATCAACGTCACCCCGGCCTCCTGGAGCCCTCGGGCCGCCTCCCGGATCTGGTCCAGCGAATCATGGGCCTCGCCATCGGTCATCAGGACCATGGCCCGGGCGCCGCCCTCGCTCGCGGCCGCGAGCAACTGGCCACCCTGGTTCAGGACCGCCGCGAGGGCGGTCCCGCCCTCGCTCGCGATATCCGGCTCGAGCGCGTCGAGTTGGAGTTCGACGGCTCCGTCATCGAGCGTGAGCGGCGTCAAGATGTAGCTCCGCCCGGCAAACGCGAGCAGCGCCATCCGGTCACCCCGAGCGTCCTGGAGCAAACGGCGACTTTCCCCGATCGCCCGGCCGAGACGGCTCGGGAGCGCATCCTCCGCCAGCATTGACCGGCTGATGTCGATGGCGAACACGATGTTGAGCGCGCGGGTTTCGGTGTCGACGTCGGCGCTTCCGAATCGGGGCCCCGCGATCCCGACGGTAATCGCCAGGACGCCAAGGGCCACCCAGAACGGGCCGGAGGGCCCCCACCTCGCGGCGGCGGCGGCCCCGGCCGACCAGGCCGACGCCGCTTGAATCCGGCGGCGGCGGGCGATCCAGGCCAGGCCCCAGAAACCGAGGCCGACCGCCGGCGCGAGCCAGAGGATCCACGGCAGGTCGAAGCTCATGCCGCCCTCCGCGCCACCGTGGCCGCTGCGAGGAGCTCGGCGGCGAGCATGGTGAGGGCAAACAGCAGGACCGGCCGGGTGCTCTCGTCGGCCGATCGGTAGCGGATCGTCTCGATCTCCGACCGTTCGAGCCGGTCAATTTGACTGAAGATCCGGCTTAAGGCATCGCTGTCCTTGGCCCGAAAGTACCGACCGCCGGTTTTGATTGCGATGTCGGTCAACAAGACTTCGTCAATCCGCACCGGCAGCATTTCATACCGGTAACCGCTGGGACCCCGACCGGTGGGGATTCGGGCTTCGCCCTCCGTCCCCACCCCGATCGTGTACACCTTGACCCCCATTGCGGCCGCGGCCGCCGCCGCCGTCCGGGGATCGAGGGCCCCGCGGTTGTTCTCGCCGTCGGTCAACAACAGCACCACCTTCGAGGAGCTCTTGACCCGCCGCAATCGGTTGACGGCGGTGGCCAAGCCGCTGCCGATGGCCGTCCCGTCGTCGAGGGCGCCGATCCTCAGATCGAGTACCGCCCGCTCCAGGACGGCGTAGTCGAGCGTCACCGGCACCTGAGTCAGGGCCTCGCCGGCAAATGCGACCAGGCCGATCCGATCGGCCACCCGCCCCCGGATGAATCCGATGGCCTGCCGCTTGGCCACTTCGAGGCGGTTGGACGGCGCAAAGTCCTCCGCCAGCATGCTGCTCGAGACGTCGATCGTGATCACGATCGAGATGCCCTCCCGCTTGATGGTCATCCGGTCACCCGGCAGTCGCGGCCCGGCTACGGCGAGCACCAGGCTGGCCAGTGTTAGGCTACGGCACCCCAACGGAATGGCGGCCATCCAGCGGCGGCCGGCGGCACCCTGGGCCACGACTCCGTCGGCGATCCAAACCGGCGTCGGGCGACGCCGTGATCGCCACCACAGCCAGGCGGGCACCAATAGCCCGATCAGCAGGAGCCATGGCCGGGCAAATGTCATCCGAGGTCCTGTGCCGCCACCCAGGCCGCGGCGTCGACGACCAACTGCTCCGCCTCGGGGGGAAGAGCCCCAGACTGGAATCCAATCGCATCGAGGGCTCTGCCGAGGGCCTGACCGGTCTGATCCGGGGCCGACGACGACAGCTTGGCGTGGATCAGGTGGGACCAGCCCTCGGCGGCGGCTCGGGTCTCCCCGGCTCGGTGCCACTGCCCGAGGACGGGAACGATCGACGGGGCCGGGGCCACCGGTGCCGCCGGCGGAGGCGCCGGCCGGCGGACCCGCCGGACCCCCGCGATCGCGGTCGCGGCGAGCCCGACCAGCACCCACAGGACGACCAGCGGCAGGAGGCTCCGCTCTTCTTGCGGAAGGACGTCGGCCGCCTCGCGCGGGACCAGCGAATCCCGCGGCACGTTCGGCGGGAGAACCGTCGCGATCTCGACCGACACCGGCCGGGCCGGCAAGGTATCGGAACGGCCATCGGGATTGACGACGATTGGCCCCGGAACCGTGACACCGTGACGACCCGGGTACCAGAAGGCCACCGGGTACCGGATGATCGCCGAGTCGCCGACGTAGTCCACTTCGGACGGGCCCAGCACTTGACCGATGTCGCCAAGATTCCAGCCTTGGGCCCGAACAATCTGCCGCGCCGCGAGCGGTACCTTGGTGCTGATCCAGACCGTATCTCCGACGGTCGGGAGCCGCGGCTGTCCCGCCAACAGGACCAGAACCAAGATCATCTTAGCGCCGGCCGCGCGACCGCGGACCGAAAGCCCGGCGGAGCACTGGAGCGTAGTCCTCACCCACGTCGACAGGGACGTGCCGAACGCCGGAGGACCGGATTCGCTGGTTGCGTGCCTCCAGTCGGTCGCGAGCCATTTGTTCCCATCGCCGCCGCACCGTCGGACTGCTGGTATCGAGCAGCACCAACCGGCCCGACTCGGCGTCCTCGATCTCGAACCATCCCTGGCCCCGGGGATGCTGCTCGCGGACATCGTCGATGGTAATGGCGGTCACGTCGTGGCGGACCGCCAACTGCTTGAGCGGTCGATCCCAGTCGCGTCCCTGAAAATCCGAAATCAAGATGACCACCGCCCGATGCCGGAGGACCCGGGTCGTATAACGGATCGCGGCCCCGATATCGGTGCCCTGGTGCATCGGAGCGAACGCCAACAAATCGCGAATCAACCGGAGGGCGTGGCGCCGGCCCTTGGCGGGCCTGACGACCTGCTCGACTCGGTCGGTGAACAGCAGGGCGCCGGTCCGGTCCTGTTCCCGGGCGCCCGCCAAGGCCAGCACGGCTGCGATCTCGACAGCCCGGAGGGCCCGCGGTACCGGATCGCCGACCCGGGTCGACCCCGATTGGTCGACCACCAGCAGCAGGGTGAGTTCCCGTTCCTCGGTGAACGTTTTGATGAAGGGCGACCCGAGGCGGGCGGAGACGTTCCAGTCGATGGCCCGATAGTCGTCGCCGTGTTCGTAGGCCCGAACTTCGGAGAACTCCATCCCCTGGCCCCGAAACACCGATCGCGACTCACCCGCGAACAGAGTATCGATCACGCCGCGGGTTCGAATCGCGATCCCCTTGACCTGCTTCAGCAGTTCGGGCGAGACCCGAACGGTCACGGCACTTTCACTTTCGAAAGGACCTGCTCCACGATGGAATCGCTGGTCACGTCCTCGGCGTCGGCTTCGAAGGACAAGACGATCCGGTGCCGCATCACATCGGGCGCGAGCGCCTGAATATCGTGGGGCGTGACATACCCGCGACCTTGGAGCACCGCATGGGCCCGGGAGGCTTGGGCCAGCGCGATCGAAGCCCGCGGTGAGGCGCCGAAGGCAATCAACGGGGCCAGGGACCCGAGACCGACGGAGGCCGGGTCCCGGGTGGCCCGAACCAAATCGACGATATAATCGGCCAACCGGGGATCGAGATGGGTGGTGAGGGTCGAGTGTCGTAAGGCGAGGACCACCGCCGGCTCGAGCACCGCCGCTACTGGGATCTTCTCACCGCCGCTCATCCGCTGAAGGATCTCGCGCTCATCGGACCGGCTCGGGTAGCCCACGTGGACCTTGAGCAGAAATCGGTCGAGCTGCGCCTCCGGGAGCGGATAGGTCCCCTCGCTCTCGATCGGGTTTTGGGTGGCCAGCACGAGGAACGGGTCCGGGAGCGGATAGGTTTGTCCACCGATCGTGACCTGATGTTCTTGCATGGCCTCGAGCAGCGCCGATTGGACTTTGGCGGGGGCCCGGTTGATTTCGTCGGCCAGGACGATATTGGCGAACAGCGGCCCCTGCTTGGGGCGAAACTCCTGGATCTTCTGATCGAAGATCATCGTGCCGACGATGTCGGCCGGCAGCAAATCCGGCGTAAACTGGATCCGGGAAAAGCTGGCGTTAATGGTCTCAGCGAGGGTCCGGACGGCCAGCGTCTTCGCCAGCCCCGGCACGCCCTCGAGGAGGACGTGGCCTCCGGTCAGCAGCGCCACCGCCAATCGTTCGACCATGCCGCGCTGCCCCACGATCCGGCGGCCGATTTCGTCGAGCGCCTGGCGGAGGACATCGGTGTGCGGCGGTGTTGCCGGAGTTTCTTGCGCCATAGCGGCGGGCGTCCTCAGAAGAGCGAAATCAGGGAACCGGCATGTCGATGGCCTTGTACAGCGCCCGCACCTCATCGGGTTGGAGCGGGCGCCACTCACCGGCCTCGAGGTCGCCGAGCCGAATCGGGCCGTAGGACAGCCGGGCCAACCGCTCGACCTTGCCACCCATTTCTCCCACCCATTTCCGGACGATGGCGTTTCGCCCCTCAGCCAATGAAATGTCGATCAGGCTGCGGCCGTCGCGGCCGCCTTTGACTCTCACCGACAAGGGGACGACCGGCCGCCCGTCGACGACCACGCTTTTCTTGACCGCCTCGGCCAACACCTCGGTGGCGACCCCATGCACCAGCACCGAGTAGCGCCGCGGAATCCGGTACTTGGGGTGGGTCAGCCGGTGGACGGCCTCGCCATCGGTCGTCAACAGGAGCAACCCGGTCGTCATCACGTCTAAGCGTCCTACGTAGGTGAGCCCCTTGTTGTTTGGGATCAGTTCGAGGACGGTCTTCCGTCCTTGCTCGTCGTCGGCGGTGGTCACGACGCCGAGCGGCTTGTGCAACAAAATCCACCGATTCGGGAGTTGCTGGATCTTCCGCCCCTTGACCGAGATTCGTTGGCGGTCAGGGTCAACCTTGCTGCCTAGCGTGGCTACCTTGCCGTCGATCATGACGGAGCCGGCCTCGATCAACTCCTCCGCCTTTCGGCGGGACGCCACGCCGGCCCGGGCCAGGGCCCGCTGGAGACGCATTTCACTCATGATTCGGCTTCGACGAAGGCGGCGGTGTCTTGATCCTCGATCATCTCGGGCTTGGGCGGCTTGAGCGCGATCGACAACTCGTCGGATCGGGGCAGATTGGCGAGGTCGGGAAGGCCTAGCAGTTCGAGGAAGAGAGGCGTGGTCCCATAGAGCAGGGGCCGTCCCATGGCCTCGCTCCGGCCGACGACTTCGATCAGTCCCCGCTCCTGCAGCGTCCGGAGCACCCCGGCCGCGTTCACCCCCCGGATTTCCTCGATCTCGGCCCGGCCGACCGGCTGGCGATACGAGATGGTTGCGAGGGTCTCGAGCATGGCACCCGAGAGCCGCGACGGCTTGGTGTTCAACTGGGCCCGTTCGATGGCGGCGGCGAAGGCCGGCCGGCTCAGGATCTGGAACCCGCCCGCCACTTCACCCACCTCGACGCCGTGGCCATCGAAATCGTAGTGCTCACGCAATTGGTCGAGCGCTTGGCGGACCTCCGACAAGGAGACGTCGGGGTCCAGCATCTGCAGCTCCTCAACGGTAACCGGTCGGGGCGACGCGAACAGCGCGGCTTCAATCAGCTGAACGAGGGGATTCACGGGAGATCACCACCGGCCCGAAGGCCGCTTGTTGCGAGATACGAGCCGTTCCCCGCCGGGCCATTTCCAGAATGGCCAGCAGGGTCGAAAGGACATCAACGATCGTCGGCGTCGGCCCGACCGCCTCGATCCAGGTAATGGTCTCTTTGTCGGCCAAGAGGGTTTGAATCCGGAGCGTGGCGCCCTCGATGTTTAGGGGGCGCGCCACCACCCGGTGCATAACCGGGTGAAGAATCGAAGCAATCACTCGTTCGACGGCGGCCAGTACGTCGAGCAGGTCAAGGGTCAGCGGCGGTGGCGGAAGGACCGGCGCCGGCGGGATGTACCCCCGAGGAAACTTCACCGCCCGGCGTTCGGCCGCCTCGGCCATCCACAGGGCAATCTCTTTGATCTGCTGATACTCAAGCAGCCGTCGGACCAACTCGGAGCGGGGATCCTCCCATTCCTCACCATCGGTGCCGCGCGGCAGCAGCATCTGGACCTTGAGGCGCACCAATCGACTGGCCATGTCGAGGTAGTCGGCCGCCTGGTTCAAGCCCAACCCGTGAATGGCCCGCAGAAACTGATCGGCGATCCGCGCGATGGGGATATCGGCGATGTCGACCTGCTCCTCGCGGAGCAGGTGGAGCAAGAGGTCCAGCGGACCCGTGAACCCGTCCAGTTCAACGACAAAACCGGTTCCCAGCGAATCGGCCACCAATCGGTCGGCGGCGGTTGCGGGAACTTCGGTGTCCGGAACGGGGCTCGGGCCGACCAAGGTCATGGATTCAGTCGTACGGGTGTGAGGACACGAGAATTCGGCCTTCAATATGGGGCCGGAACCCCTCCAGGCGAAGGGGTTATCCGCCCGGGACTTGCCCAAACGGCCCCCGGAACGCTATTTTTCGGGGCTTCAGTCATCAGTGGTTTTCGTTCGTTCGTCCGCCGGGGAGTCAATCGTGCCGAGGATCAAATCAGCCAAGAAACAGATGCGCCAGACCAAGGCCCGTACCGCCGTCAATAAAGGGCAACGGAGCCAGCTCCGCACCGCCATCAAGACGGTCCGCGGCCTGACGGATCCGGATGCCCGAGCCAAGGCCTTCGCCGAAGCCGAGAAGCTTATCGACCGGGCCGGGCAGAAGCGGATCATTCATCCGAACGCCGCCGCCCGGCTCAAGAGCCGAATCAAGACGAGATAGCCGCCTCACCAACCCAACCAAATCGAAAGGGGCCGGGATTTCTCCCGGCCCCTTTGTGCAGCGGAGCCGCCGAGCTCACACGGCGGCGAGCTCGGCCCCGCACCGCTCGCAGTACCACTCGGTCGGTCGGTTGAGCGCCCCGCACTCGCCACATTTCAGCGTCTTCGCGACCGTCTGGCTCGGGCGTTCGGTCTTCGGCTCCGCCGCAACCGAGACATTGGACGCCTGGCCGGTCGCATTCCGCGGATCAATCGTCATCGACTTGAGAAACGTCAGCTCATCGACCGACGGAGCCGGCGGGGCCACCGGCTCTTTCGAGGCGGCGGGCGCTGACGGAAACGGAACGACCCGGACCGGACCGGATTCCCGAGGCTTGAGGCCGCCGCGGGGTACGAACCGAGGTGCCTCAGGGAGTTCGGTCGGGGCCGCGGAAACGGGGGCCGACTCGGCCACAGGCGGGGCCGCCGGGACCTCGTCCCGAGCCACCGGGGCGGACTCGGGAGTACGAAGTCCGGCTTCGGAGTCCCGGCGGCGGGCCACCGACTGCGCCACCAACGGGGCCGGGGGCGGCGCGATCTGACCGAAGATCTCGCCCAGGCGGCCGATCTCGGCCCCGAGTCGGTCGATCTCCTCGTCCATCCCGCGGATCTTCCCCGAGCAGTCCCGCTCAACCCGAGCCCATTCCTCATCGCTGTACTCGCCGACCATGTGGCGGAGCTCAGCTTCGGCCAGCGTTTCCTGCTCCTCGTTTCGCAACTCCTCGAACTCTTCAGCTTGAGTGCGAAGCCCCTGCCAGATGCTCGAAATCACATCGGAATGGCCGCGGATCTGCTCCACGACCTGACCCAGTCGGCCTTGATAATCCGACCGGACTCGATCGCGAACGGATGGCGGGGTCTTATTCCATGCGGCCTCGAGTTTCTCCAGCCAATCCGCCAGTTGTTGACGGGTCGCCAGGAGCGTTTCGACTTCGCTCAGATCCTGACGGTGGTAGTCGGTCATTCGGAACTTCCCCCAAATGGAAGCGAGAATCAGCGTCCCAAGATAAGGCGGAAGTCCTTTTCACGGAACACTTTGCAATCCTAGCCGTTCGTTTTCGCGACACCCCGCTCGAACACGACCCGGCCAGCCACCGTTGTGTAATCAGCCTGCCCTATCAGGGTCTGACCAAGATATGGGCTGTTGGTACTTTTGGAGTGCAAATCTCTCGCCTCAACCGTCCACCGCCTCGTTGGATCAAAAACCACCACGTCCGCCGGCGCTCCGACCGCCAACGTACCGCCCGGTAGCCTGAAAATCCGAGCTGGGGCGGTACTCATCCGGTGGATCAACTCCGGCAGCGTCAAGACCCCGGTCTCCACTAAGTGGCAAACGGCCACTCCAATGGCGGTCTCCAATCCGACGACGCCAAAGGGGGCGTCGTCGAACGCCCGTTGCTTGGCATCGTAGTGATGGGGTGCGTGGTCGGTTGCGATACAGTCGATCGTCCCATCCTTGAGCCCATCGCGAATCGCCACGAGGTCGGCGGCCTCCCGAAGCGGTGGGCTCGTCTTGGCGTTGGTGTGGTACCCCTCGCAGGAGGCATCAGTGAGGCTGAAATGATGCGGCGTGGCCTCGGCGGTGACGTTGACGCCTCGGTCCTTGGCCCGGCGGATCAAGGCGACCGAGCCTCGGGTCGAGACCCGGCAAAGGTGGACATGGCCTCCGGTGAGTTCGGCGAGCACCAGATCCCGCGCCACCATGATCTCCTCCGCCGCCGCCGGGGTGCCCTTGAGGCCGAGCCGGGTGGCGACGAGGCCTTCATGCATGACCCCACCGGCCAGGGTCGGGTCCTCGCAGTGATCGGCGACGGGAATCCCGAAGACCTTCGCGTATTCGAGGGCAGTGCGCATCAGCTGGCTCGACGCCACCGACTGACCACCATCGCTCACCGCCACGGCGCCCGCGGCGACCATTTCGCCGAACTCGGCGAGTTTCTGTCCCCGTTGGCCCAGCGAAATGCACCCGATCGGGTACACCCGAGCCTTGCCGGCCCGGATCGATTGCCGGATGACGAACCCGACGGCGGCTTGATTGTCGATGACCGGATCGGTGTCGGGCATCGCACAGATCCCGGTAAAGCCTCCCGCCACCGCTGCCAGGGCTCCGCTCGCGATGGTATCGACGTGCTCCTGCCCCGGTTCGCGGAGATGCACGTGGACATCGAGGAATCCCGGGGCGACAATCTTACCCGAGGCGTCGATCCGGCGAACGCCCTCAGCGACGGGGATGTTGTGCCCGACGGCTGCAACCTTCCCATCGGCCACGTAGAGGTCCGCCACGCCATCGGTACCCCGAGACGGGTCGATGATCCGGCCGCCGGCGATCAGAAGATCGTTCATCGGTCCTCCCCTGCCTGGCTCCGCCAGTCCGGCAGTCCCCCGGCCAAGAGGTAGAGCACCGCCATCCGAACCGCCACCCCATTGGTGACTTGGGGCAGGATCAGGCTGTGGGGTCCGTCGGCCACGTCACTGTCGATTTCGACTCCCCGATTCATTGGGCCGGGATGCAGGATCGCGATGTCCCGCGGTGCCCGGGCGAGTCGTTCATTGGTGACCCCGAAAATCCGGTTGTACTCTCGCAGCGACGGGACAAAGCCACTTTCCATGCGTTCCAGTTGCAAACGGAGCACGTTGAGCGCATCAGCCCACTGAATGGCGTCTTCGATATGGTGCATCACGGTGACCCCAAGAGAGGCCAGACCGGAGGGCATCAACGACGGCGGCCCGCACACCGCGACCTCGGCACCGAGTTTGAGGAGGCCCCAAATATTGCTTCGGGCCACCCGGCTGTGCAGTACGTCTCCGCAGATGGCCACTTTGAGGCCGGCGATCTTGCCGAATTTGTCGCGGAGGGTAAGGAGATCCAGGAGTCCCTGCGTCGGGTGTTCGTGGGTCCCGTCGCCGGCGTTGATGACGTTCGACCGGATCCGTTCCCCGAGAAAGCGGGCCGCGCCACTCGCATGATGGCGGACCACCACCATGTCGATTCGCATCGCTTCGAGATTCCGGGCGGTATCAACCAGGGTCTCACCCTTCGACAGCGAACTGCCTTGCGCCGCGATGTTCACGGTGTCGGCCGACAGCCGTTTCTCGGCAAACTCGAACGAAATCCGAGTCCGGGTCGACGCCTCAAAGAAGAGGTTGACGATCGTCTTGCCGCGAAGGGCCGGCACCTTCTTGATCGAGCGTTCGCTCACCTCTTTGAACGGCTCGGCCGTATCGAGGATCATCGTAATCTGCTCGGCCGACAAGGGCTCGAGGCCGACGAGGTCCTTGCCGAGCGGTGTCGTCACTTGCCGCGGACCAGGTTGACGGCGTCCTCGCCGTCGCGTTCGGTGACCAAGACGTCGACTCGGTCGCCGGCCTCGGTGGTCACGGCCGTGCCGACGATGTCCGCTTGGATCGGCAACTCGCGCCCGCCCCGGTCCACCAGCACGCAGAGGAGGGTCCGCCGGGGCCGGCCGAAGTCGGCCAGTTCATCGAGCGCGGCCCGAATGGTGCGGCCGGTATGGAGTACGTCATCGACGATCACGACCGTTTGGTCGTCAAGTTGGTGGGGGAGCGTGGTCTCACCGACGATCGGCCTCGGGCCGATCGATTGGAGGTCGTCGCGGTACAGGGTGATGTCGAGTTTTCCGAGGGGAATCAGGTGGCCTTCGGTCCGTTCAATCAACGCGGCGAGGCGGCCGGCCAGTTCGACACCCCGGCGCTGGATCCCGACCAAGACCATGCCGTCGGTTCCGTGACAACGTTCGACAATTTCGCTCGCCATCCGCACCAGGGCGCGGCTCATGGCGCGATCGTCGAGAATCCGGCTCGTAGTGGGCATCCCGAGCGATCAAGCTAAGGGACCCGCAAAGGCTCCGCAACCGGGGTGGACCGAGTCCGTCGGGCATGGATGACGCGGGCCGCGAGAAGCAGACCGAGGATGCCCGCGTACTGGAGGGGCTCCGTGAGGTCTTTCTTGACCAGCCAGAAGAAGTGCAGCACGGCCAGTCCAGCGGCGAGATACACCAAACGATGGAGCCGCTGCCAGCGCTTTCTCCCGAGGCGGCGGATCGCGGCCGCCGGCGAGGTCGCGGCCAGCACGGCCAGGATGATCAGGGCCGCGAATCCAACCAGAACCCAGGGATGCTCCGCGATATCGGCCGTAATGTCCGGGACCGAGAGCTGGTGGTCGAACACCGCATAGATCAGGAAGTGGAGGACGGCGTAGAAGAAGGCAAACAGACCCAGGAGCCGACGGACCCGGACCAGGCCGTTGATGCCGGTCAGCCACCGGGCCGGCGTGACCGACAGCGTGACAAGGAGGATCACGAGGGCCGACAAGCCGGTGGTGTGGGTCAGGGTCTTGACCGGATCGGCCCCGAGGTCGCTTTGGAGCAGGCCCCGGACCAACCAGGCGGCCGGCCCGAGGCACGCCACCCACGCGACGGGCTTGAGGACTCGGCGAACCACCTGCGATTCACCCATCCGGTTCAGTAGTTGGCGCGCAGATCCATCCCAGAATACAGCCCGGCCACCTGATCACCGTAGCCGTTGAACAGCAGAGTCGGGCGCTTGAGGAAGTCGCCCAAACGGCGCTCGGTCTTCTGACTCCACCGGGGGTGGGACACCGTTGGATTTACGTTGGCGTAGAAACCATACTCCGAGGGCCCGGCGAGATTCCAGGTCGTCTTCGGCATGGATTCCGTCAGCCGGATTCGGACAATACTCTTGCCGCCCTTGAACCCATACTTCCACGGGACGGTCAGGCGGATCGGGGCCCCGTTCTGCGGCAGGAGAGGTTTGCCGTAGATCCCAGTAGCGAGGAGGGCTAGCGGGTGCCTGGCTTCATCGAGCCGGAGGCCCTCGACGTACGGCCAGTCGAGCACCCCGCTTGCCAGCCCCGGCATCTGGTCGAGATCGTTGAGCGTCGTGAACTCGACGAACCGAGCCTTGGACCCCGGCTCGAGGCGCTTGAGGAGATCCCCAAGCAGGACGCCGTTCCACGGGATCACCATCGACCAGGCTTCGACGCAACGCATCCGGTACACCCGATCCACCACCGGGAGTCCCTTGAGCAACTCGTCGAGCTGGTAGGTGCCGGGGCGTTTCACGTCGCCGTCGACGGTCACGGTCCACGGCTTAAGCCGAAGCGACCCGGCATTCTGAGCCGGTTCGTCCTTGCCGGTCCCGAACTCGTAGTAGTTGTTGTAGGTGGTGACGACGTCGAACGGCGTCGGCTTGTCGTCATCTGGCCCGGGTGCCGATCCTGGGAGCCGGGGCGGTACCACGAGACCGGCGGCCAAGAGGCCGGTGGCTTTCAGCCATTCACGGCGGGTCTGATACCGGGCTTCGGAGGTTATTTCCGAGCTGCGAACATCGGGCGGGCGGCGAATCAGCATAGCACCTCGGCTGCGGACCGGTCAGTCATATGGGGTATAACGCTCGGACCAGGCCCAATGGTTTCCAACGGACAGGGAGGGATTCGAACCCTCGATACGCTTGTGACGTATACACGCTTTCCAGGCGTGCCTCTTAAGCCACTCGAGCACCCGTCCTAGGCTGGGCGGCAACATAGTGCGCCCGATACGGATGCGTCAACGAGCCGAGGCCGGCTGCCGGGCCGGGTCCGGTGCGCCCGAACTCTCGGATCCATGACGTGTGGGTCAAGGACGGCATCGCCTATTCGTCGGAACGGGGGATCGGGGTGGTGGTCCTGGACGTCGGCAACGGGAGGTGGGGCGGCACCCCGGAGAAGTCGGAGCTGGTGGCCACCTCCGCGACGAAGAGCGGCAACACCCGCGAGGTCTATCCCTACTTTTCGGCCAAGACCGGGAAGACCTATCTCTGCCTCGGCGACGAAGTCATGAACCGGAGGGGCCGGGCCTGGCCTGGCAGAGTGCTCCGGCCAGCAGCATTACCCAGCGCGGCGGGGTGCCGCAGGTGGCGGCTGGTTACACTCACATTATCGACTTCACCGACCCCAAGAATCCGAAGAACGTGGCGCGATATGAGAACCCCGAGTTCGGATCGCACGACATCGTCGTCGAGAACGACATTCTCTACCAAGCCTACTGCGACGGCGGAATGCGAATCGTGGATGTATCGGGTGAACTGATGGGCAATCTTCAGGAACAGGGCCGGGAGATCGCCGTGGTGAAGCCCTACGATCCCGAAGGGTTCACCGCCAACGCCCCGTACACGATGAACGCCATGCCGTACGAGGGACAGGTGCTCTTCACCGACTTCAACAGCGGGCTCTGGACCATCGCGCTGAAACCGAAAGAGCGTCCCGTCCCCTAGCGCTTGGGTCGTTTCTTTTTGATGGCCCGCTTGACCTTGGCGGTCAGAAGATCGGGGCCTTTTCGGGATCGGGGGCGCGCGGCGGACTTCCCGGCGGGCCTCTTGGTCGTCGGGGCGGCCTTGGCCGGAGCCGCGGTCTGGGCCTTGGCCTTGGCCTTCGCTTTGGTCTTGGCCCGGGCCTTCGGCTTGCCCGTGGCACTGGCCCCCCCCCGCGCGGCGATCAAGTCCACGGCTTCCGCCAACGTGACGGTGGCGGGATCCTGGCCCTTCGGAATCGAGGCGCTCACCTCACCATGCTTCACGTACGGCCCGTACTTCCCTTCGAACAGCGCGATCGGTTGTCCGTCACCCGGGTGGGCCCCAATGTCCCGGAGCGGCGTGGCCCCCCGCCGACCCCGGCCCATCTTCGGTTGGGCCAGCAGCGCCAGAGCCCGTTCCAAGTTCACCGTGAGGACGTGGTCCTCCCCCTTCAAAGACCGGTAGTCCTTTCCGTCCTTGCCTTGGTCGTGGACGATGTAGGGCCCGAACCGGCCTTGGCCGGCCATGACCTTGGCCCCGCTGTCCGGGTGGACGCCGAGCACCCGGGGAAGGGCCAGGAGGCCGACGGCCATATCGAGGGTCACCATCTCGGGGGTCACGCCCTTGGGGAGCGACGACCGCTTGGGCTTCGGATTGTCGTCGGTCACGACCCCGAGTTGGACATAGGGCCCGTACATGCCGTTCAGCATCAGAATCGGCTCGGCGGTGTCGGGATGGGCCCCGACGATGTCGGGACCGGCGGCCTTCTGCCGGAGCACTTCATCGATCCGCTCGCGGGAGAGATCGGCCGGCGCCGCATCTTTGGGCACCGAGGCCTTGAGGACCTCGCCGTCTTCGGTGACCACTTCGACATAGGGGCCGAAGCGACCGAGCCGGATACTGGCCCCTTCGAGGCCTCCGAGCTCAACCGTGCGGGCCGCGGCCGGGTCGATCTTCTTTTCCCGGGCCTCGACTTGGCTTCGAAGGCCGTTCTTCCCGAGGTAGAACTTCTTGAGGTACGGGAGCCACTCCGTGGTGCCCTCGGAGATCTCGTCGAGGGCCCGTTCCATGCCGGCGGTAAACTTGACGTCGATGAGCGTCGGGAAATGGTGCTCCAGCAGTGCGGTGACCCCGAAGGCCGTCAGGGTTGGCACCAGGGCCTGGCCCTGTTTCTGGACATAACCCCGGTCGATGATCGTATCGATGATCGAGGCATAGGTGCTGGGGCGGCCGACTCCATCGGCCTCCAGTTCCTTGACCAAACTGGCTTCGGTATAGCGGGCCGGAGGCTGGGTCTGGTGGGAGAGCGCCGCGAGGTCGAGACATCGCGGGGTGTCGCCGACCGCGAGGTCCGGCAGGACCACTTCTTGATCCTCGAGGGCCGCGTCGGGATCATCCGAACCCTCGACGTAGGCGCGGAGAAATCCCGGAAAATCGATTCGCTTGCCCGCGGCTCGAAAGGTGGCGTTGTCCACGTCGAACGTGACCGTGAGGCTGGTGAGCTTCGCATCGAGCATCTGCGATGCGACCGTCCGCTTCCAGATCAGGTCATAAAGGGCGAACTCGCGACCCGACAAACCCGTCTCTTCGGGCGTTTTGAAGTGCGAGCCCGCGGGGCGGATGGCCTCGTGGGCCTCTTGGGCCGAACTGCTCGTGGCGTAGCTTCGCGGACGGTCCGGCAAATACTTGTCACCGTAGAGCCGTTCGACACATTCCCGGGCCGCCGTCAGGGCCTGCTTCGAGAGGTGGACCGAGTCGGTTCGCATGTAGGTGATGAAGCCCTCTTCGTAGAGCTTCTGGGCCACCCGCATCGCATCCCGGGCGGTCAGACGGAGTTTCCGGTTGGCCTCCTGTTGTAGGGTGGAGGTGATGAACGGTGGGGCCGGCCGCCGGGTAAAGGGCTTCTCCTCCGCGGTGGCGACGGTCCACGGTTCCTGGCGGAGCCGCTCGACCAAGGCCTCGGCGGCTTGGCCGCCCAGCAACACCACGTCCTTCCCTGCCGTCAGTTGGCCGGTCCGCTCGTCGAAGTCTTTCCCGGTGGCGAGCCGCTTGCCGCCTAACGCCACCAACTGGGCGTCGAACGCCTGTCGCTGGTGCTCGAGGGTGGCCTTGAGATCCCAGTACACCGCGGGAACGAAGGCCCGCCGCTCCCGCTCCCGGATGACCAGCAGGCGCACCGCGGCCGACTGGACCCGGCCGGCGGAGAGACCGTAGGCGATTTTCTTCCAAAGGAGCGGCGACAGCGTATACCCGAAGAGCCGGTCGAGAATCCGCCTGGTCTCCTGGGCCCGGACCAGCTTGTCATCCACCTTCCGGGTATGGGCCAACGCCTCGAGGATCGCTTCTTTGGTGATTTCGTGAAACACCATCCGGCTGATTTTGACCTTGGGCTTCAGCACCTGGGTCAGGTGCCAGGAAATGCTCTCGCCCTCGCGGTCTTCGTCGGTCGCCAGAATGAGCTCGTCGGCATCCGCCAGAGCCTCCTTGAGTCCTTTGACTACGTGCCGCTTGTCGGCGGGCACGATATAGAGCGGCTCAAAGTCGTTGTCGACGTTGACCCCGAGGCGACTCCAGGCTTCACCCTTATACTTGGCCGGAATGTCGGCCGCCCGATCCGGGAGGTCCCGCACGTGCCCCATCGACGCGATGACCGTGTAACCCCGGGGGAGAAACTCGCGAATAGTCCGGGCTTTGGTCGGTGACTCGACGATGACAAGAGTGGACATGCCGTCCTAACGATAGAAGTCGGTTCCCCGCGAAAGAACGGGAACGCCCAGTACGCTGCAATCGCGGTGCCTTGGAGCCCGGAGCGGGGGAACAGAATGGAGCAACGAGGCCGGTCTGTCAATTCCCCCGGATCAACGAGGGCCGGTCATTGAGTTCGTAACAGGATGCTGTCAATAGACTTACCATCGTGGCACCCAATCCTGCCCAAACCGCCGATTTAGGCCCGACCGCCGAACCCGAGGTCCGACCGGGTCGGCTCCCGGCCCGGCAATTGAGTAGCGAATTCCGGCGACTTCAACGACTTTTCCCGGATGCCTGACGTGTCGACCGGCCTGATCTACTACCTCGTCTTCCTCTTTTCGACCACCGTCCACGAAGCGGCCCATGCCTGGGCAGCCAAGCGCGGTGGCGACCTCACGGCGTACCTCGGCGGGCAGGTCACCCTCGATCCGAGACCGCACATCAAGCGAGAGCCGTTCGGGATGGTGATCCTCCCGCTGTTGTCGGTCGCGATTTCCGGATGGCCGTTCGGCTTCGCGAGCGCACCGTACGACCCCCAATGGGCCATGCGGCACCCCCGTCGGGCGGCCTGGATGGCGTTGGCCGGTCCGGGGTCGAATCTGCTCTTGGTGCTGATCGCCTGGCTGGCGATTCGGGCCGGCAGTCTGGCCGGGGTCTTCGAGGCCCCGACCTCGGTCGGGTTTGGCCGAGTGATTGCCACGGACGGTGGCGGGTGGTTGGCCGGGGGCGCGTTCATCATCGGGGCGTTCTTCTGCATGAACTTGGCACTCGCTATTCTCAATCTGATCCCGTTGCCGCCGCTCGACGGCAGTGCCGCTATCCCGCTGCTCCTCTCGCCGTCGCTCACCACCCGCTACCAGCAGTTTCTGTGGACCACTCCGGGCTTGGCGATCTTCGGCATGTTGGCGGCGTGGCGGGTGTTCGACATGATCTTTCAGCCGATGTTCATGGTGGCCGTCAATCTGCTGTTCCCGGGCGTCCGATACGGGTAACCATTAGATTCACCGCGGTCTCATACCGCGGAGTTGTCCGGTGGGTACTCTAATTGTCGGTTTCATTCTGCTCGTGGTTGGCCTCGTCGTCCGGGCCTCCGGCAAGAGCCTTGGGTCGGCGGGCAGCAAGGCGGCCGGGCTGGTGGTGTCCTTGGTCAGCGTGGTCTTGATGATCATTGGCGCCTTCACCTTGATCAGTTCGAGCGTCAAGGTGATCGATGCCGGTACGGTCGGGGTTCAGCATGCGTTCGGCAAGGTCTCGCCGATGCCGCTCCTGCCCGGGGTTCGGTTCGTGCCGCCGTGGTCCGAGGTCGAACGCTATTCGACTCGCGAGGAACAGTTCCCGCAGGCAACCGCGCAGGCCGAGGAAATGGATGCCCTCTCGAGCGAGCAGATGGGCATGAAGGTCGACGCGGCCGTCCGGTGGCAGATCGACCCGGCCCAAGCACCCAGGATCTTCATCGAAATCGGCGGCGAGGAGCAGATCCACGCCGTGGTGCTCAACGCGATCCGCAATGGGGTTCGTGACGGGATGTCGCAGTTCACGATCAACGACATCAACCAGCGAACCAAAGTGGCCGACGTCATGAAGAACGAGGTCGACAGCGCCCTGGTGACCCGGCCCCGGGCCGGCGGCGAGCCGTTCCGGATCGCGACCATCACCGCGTTTTTCCTACGGAACCTTCAGCCACCCGACCAGGTCGTCAACGCCATCAACGGCAAGATCGCTCAGGAGCAGCAGATTCAAACCGAGCGCCACCGCGTCGAAGTTGCCAGATTGCAGTCGGAACAGCAGCGGCTCTTGAACCAGACCCTGACGCCGGAGGCCCTGATGAAGCAGTACCTTGAGGTCTTGCATGACATGAAGACATCGAACAACCTGGTGGTCCTGGTTCCGACGGAGGGAGGCGTTCCGATGCTCGATTTGGCCGCCCTTCGTCGGAACCTCCGACCGGCGGGCCAGCAATAAACGGGTAGGTCCTACGAAGGGAAAGGGCTCTGACCGGGCGGCGTTTTCGGTCGCCGCCATTCGCGCCAGAGCCCGACCACGCCGAATCCGACCAGTCCGAGGGCCAAGTACATCATCCCCGACTGGGGGCCGACCTGGTTCTTGACCAAGCCGCAGGTGCCCGTCAGAAAGCAATCAGTCGGCCCCGGCACCACCGGCAACAGCCAGATAAACATA